>NZ_JALQDC010000001.1:0-469006 GCF_023631445.1 Caballeronia sp. GAWG1-5s-s
AGCGCCCAGCAAGCCTTTGACGCGTGGCGCCAGGTGTACAACCACGAGCGGCCGCATCAGGCGCTGGACATGGCCACACCGATTTCGCGCTATCGACCCAGCCCGCGAGCGTATCCGGAGCGCATGCCGCCGATCGAATACGGGGACGCAGACGCGGTGGTTCGCGTCGGGCTCAACGGCGAGGTGCGTTTCCGGTCGCGACGCTTCCGAGTCTCAAGCGCACTGGCGAACCTGCCGATCGCCCTGCGGGCGTGTCCGGAAATCGACGGCTGTTATGACGTGTACTTCCTTCATCATCGAATCGATACGGTCGACTTGAAAGAGCGCAGCAGAAGCAGTTGAATGTGTTACCTATGTCCTGACACACCTGTTACCCGTGTCTCCGGTCTATACACAGCAGCAAAGAAAGTGACCCCCGCCCCGGGGAGGGGCAACGCTAATAGACCGACGCGAAAACAAGTTCCACGAAGAGAAAGCCCACGCCCCGAGAGACAGCAACGCTAGAAGAGCAAAAAAGCGGTCCAACTTGCGGTTCCAAGCAAACGGCAAACAACCCTACCGTGCTAAAGCCCGCCGCTTCATCTCAAGCTGAGTAATGAGCCGCTGCAGCGTATTCTCCGCCGACCCCGGCATCGAAGTGAACTTGAACCCGAGCGTGAACCGCCGGTCGCCCTTGAGCGTAGTCGACTCGCGATGCGACACCAGCTTCATATCGAGCGTCACCTTGCCCGTCGCGGTGAAGTGCAGTTCGGCATCCTGAATTTCCACGCCCAGTTCCATGTCGGCCACGCGCGCGTCGGTCGTGCGCAGCGCCACGCCGCCCAAAGACAGATCATGCACCTCGAAACGGAACCGGTCGCCGCCCGGCAGCGAGCCGCTGCAAATGTACGGGTCCAGCACCGGCGCTTCCACGCGGAAGTATTCGCGGCGCTGCATGTAATACAGCACCGACGGAAATTCCGCCTCGAAAGCCGGTCGGCCGTCGAACGTCGTCTCGCGCGGCGTGGCCGTCGTGAACTCGACGCGCACGCCATCCGGCGCCGCGTGGAAAATCAGCTTCGGCGCTTGCAGCACGTCGCGGTTCTGCTCCGCGACGCCGCCCCAATCGAATGTGAAGCGGTGCGACGTCACATCGACATCGAGGAGTCGCGTGACGATCTGCGCGTCGCCGTATTGCGCGGTCAGGAAATCGCCGCGATTGGCCAGATTGCGCAGCGCCACGCCAATTTCCAGCGGATTGCGGCGTCCGAAATCCACTTCGTGGTCGCTGTCTTCCTCGGCGACATCGTGTTTCTGATAACTATTCATGGTGCTAGCCGTGTCCATTTTGCCCGCGCATCGCCTGCGGCCCACGCCGCGCGGCTCGCCGGACCGCTATCGATCCGGCACTGTCGTCTTCGGGTTAGCGGCATGCCTCTTGGAAAGTTTAGGGGCGCTCGCAACTTTCTTATGTGGTGCGCCGTCCCATCCGACGTAAAACGTTTGCTGGACACAAAGTCCCCTCGCGCTTGCGCGACGCACCACGCCGGCGCGTCGTCAGGCGATCTGTCGCATGATCGAAATCAGCTTCTTCGCGTAGTGCGGATCGGTCGCGTAGCCGGCCTTCTGCATGCCGTGCGCGAAGCCCGCCACGTCGCGCGACGCCTCGATCACCGGCGCATAGCGCGGATTGTTCTTGATGACGCTCGCGTAGTCGTTGAGCGCATCTTCGTATGAATCGTAGGCGCGGAAACGCTCGACGACCTTCTTGGGCTGGCCGTTCACGTACTCGGTCGTGACGGAATCGACCGTCTTGCCGGTCCAGCCGGGCGTCGCCTTCACGCCGAAGATGTTGTGGCTCGTCGCGCCGTTCGCATGCTTGATCTCGCGCTTGCCCCAGCCCGATTCCAGCGCCGCCTGGCCGATGATGAAGCGCGCCGGAATGCCCGTCGCCGCGCTCGCCGCCTGCGCGGGCGCAGCCAGCCGCTCGACGAACGCATTCACCTTGTCGGAGCCCACGCCGTGTGCCGGCGGTTCGAGCGCGCTGGCCGCCGTATAGCCCTTGCCTTCCGAGAGCGACGCGCCGTTCTTGTTGGCCTGCGCGGCCGCGTAGGCTTTCGCCATCGCGTTCATCGCGGCGATGTTGCCCGCGTTCGATTCGATATCGCCGCCGCCGCCCGAGAGCCCGCTCATCGCGTTAATCGCGGTCATTGCGTTGGCGCCGCCGCCCATGCCGCCCGGGTCGGTCTTGCCGCCCGCGTTGCGCATCAGCTGCTTGAGCATCATGTCCGCCACGCCGATGCCCTTCGAGGACATCTGCTGCGACAACTGCTGATCGAGCATCGCGGTGAAAGACTTCGAATCGTTGGAATCGAACGGGCTGTCGGACGGCGTCGCGTCGCGCATGCTCTTTAGCATCATCTGCGTGAAGACGGCGTCGAACTGCTTGGCGGCCGCCTTCAGGCCCTGCTGCGGATTGGCCTGCGCCTGCGCGCGCAGCGCGTCGAAGCCCTGCGTGTCGAGCGCGAAGCGGTTCGTGAGATTCGCGAGGCCACCGCTTCCATCGGTCGATGCCAGCGCGGAGTTGGCGATGCCGCTCGTCAGGTTCGAGTTCATGTGCCGGGCTCCTTAGATGATTTCGAGGTCGGCGCGCAGCGCGCCTGCCGCCTTCATCGACTGGAGAATCGAAATCAGGTCGGCGGGCGTCGCGCCGAGGGCGTTGAGCGCCTTCACGACATCGGCGAGATTCGCGCCGGCCGAGAGCATCTTGAGCGCGCCGCTGTCCTGCTTCAGCTGAATCTGCGACTGCTTCGCCGCCACGGTCTGCCCGTTCGAGAGCGCGTTCGGCTGGCTCACCGCCGTCTGCGTGTTGATGACGACCGAGAGATTGCCGTGCGCGACCGCGCAGTTCTGCAGCGTGACCATCTGATTCATCACGATGGAGCCGGTGCGCGCGTTCAGGATCACCTTCGCGGCGGCCTGCGCCGGACGCACGTCGATGTTCTGCAACTGCGCCATGAACTGCACCTGCTCGCTCGCGTCTTGCGGCGCGTGCAGCTGAATGGTGCGGCCGTCGAGCGCGAGCGCCGTGCCCATGCCGAACTGGTTATTCACCGCCGCGACAATGCGCTGCGTCGTGTCGAAGTCCATCTCGCGCAGTTCCATCTGCAAGACGCCGCCTTGCTGCTGCAACGCCGTCGGCACCGCGCGCTCGACGATGGCGCCCGCCGAAATGCGGCCCACCGCGAGTTGATTCACCTGCACCTTGCTGCCGTTCGCGCTCGCGCCCGCGCCGCCGACGACGAGGTTGCCCTGCGCCATCGCGTACACCTGGCCGTCCGCGCCCTTGAGCGGCGACATGAGCAGCGTGCCGCCGCGCAGGCTCTTCGCATTGCCGAGCGACGACACCGTGACGTCGATCGCTTCGCCGGGACGCGCGAAAGGCGGCAGCGTCGCGGTCACCATCACGGCGGCGACGTTCTTCAACTGCATGTTCTGCGTCGTCGCCGAGTTCACCGTGATGCCGAGGTTGCCGAGCATGTTCGTCAAGCTCTGCGTGGTGAACGGCGTCTGCATGGTCTGGTCGCCCGTGCCGTCGAGCCCGACGACGAGGCCGTAGCCGATCAGCGGGTTATCGCGCACGCCCTGGAACGAGACGAGGTCTTTCAGGCGCTCGGCGTGCGCGTGCTGCGCGGAGGTCAGGGCCACGAGCGCGGCCGCGAGCGAAAACGAAACGAAACGGAGAAGCGGATTCATGATCAGAACGGCGCCACGTTGAGGAAGAAGCGCTGCAGCCAGCCCATGTTCTGCGCTTCGTCGATATAGCCTTTCGCGGAATATTCAATCTTCGCGTCGGCGATCTGCGTGGAGTACACGGTGTTGCTGCCCGAGATGGTCGTCGGATTGACGACGCCCGAGAAGCGCACGAATTCGTTGCCCTGGTTGATGAGCATCTGTTTTTCGCCGCTCACCATCAGGTTGCCGTTGGGCAGCACTTCGGTGACGGTGACGGTGAGCGTGCCGCTGAACGTGTTGGCCGCGCTCGCGCCGCCCGCCGCCGTGAACTTGTTCGCACCGGTCGCGGAGAGGTTCGTGTTGTTGAAGAGCCCGCCGAAGATGCCGGGCGTCGTCGGCACGGAGAACGAGCCGGAGCCGCCGCGATTGGTGTTCGCCGCGGACGACTTCGTCGCGTTCACGTTTTCCGAGATCACGATGGTCAAGATGTCGCCGACATTGCGCGGACGCTGGTCTTCGAAGAGCGGCCGGCCCGCGTAGCCCGCGTTGTAGATCGCGCCGGGCGAGCGCCCGCCGCTGGGCGGCTGCGGCGGACGCGCGGTCATCGGCTGCTGGACGATCGGCTCCTTCGGCACGAGGCCGCATGCGCCGAGCGCGGCGACGAGTGCGGCAACCGCTGCACGCGTGAAGATTTGAGTGGGCGACATCTTGGTGACTCGTATGAAGCTGAATGAAGCGTTAGTGTGACGCCATCCCTTGCGTTTTCATCCGTTGAAAAGAGGGTTAAACCTGCATCTGAGAAAGCGTTTGCAGCATCTGGTCGGACGTGGTCACGGCCTTGCTGTTGATCTCGTACGCGCGCTGCGTCTGGATCATGTTGACCAGTTCCTGCACCACGTTCACGTTCGACGCTTCCACATAGCCCTGTTGCAACGTGCCCGCGCCGTTCAGACCCGGCTGCGACACGTTCGGCGCGCCGGAGCTGCCCGTCTCGGAGAACAGGTTCTCGCCGCGCGCTTCCAGACCGGCCGGGTTGATGAAGGTCGCGAGCTGAATGGAGCCGACGTTCGTCGCGGCCGTCGAGTTCGGTTGCGTGATGGACACGGTGCCGTCCGAGCCGATGGTGATCGACGTCGCGTTGGTCGGAATGGTGATAGCCGGATTCAGCTGATAGCCGCTCGACGTGACGAGCTGGCCCTGCGCGTTGGTCTGGAACGAGCCGTCGCGCGTGTATGCCGTGGTCCCGTCCGGCATGGTCACCTGGAAGAAGCCCTGCCCGTTAATGGCCACGTCCTTCGAGTTGCCGGTCTGTTGCAAGTTGCCCTGCGTGTAGAGGCGTTCCGTTGCGACTTGCTGCACGCCCGTGCCGAGCTGCACGCCCGAGGCGAGTTCGGTTTGCTGGGTCGAGTTCGCGCCCGGCTGGCGCGTGGTCTGGTACAGCAGGTCTTCGAACACGGCGCGCGAGCCCTTGAAGCCGTTGGTGCTCACGTTGGCGAGGTTGTTCGAGATGACGTCCATCTGCGCCTGCTGCGCATTCATGCCGGTCGCGGCGATATAGAGAGAGCGATTCATGTCTGTGTTGTCCTAGTATCTTGCAGGCCGCTTAGGAGAAGTTGAGCAGCTTGTTGGCCGATTGTTCGTTCTGGTCCGCCGATTCCATGAGCTTCGTCTGCATCTGGAACTGGCGCGCGTTGGTGATCATCGAGACCATCGCGGAGACCGGGTTCACGTTGCTGCCTTCGAGCGCGCCGCCGGCCACGACCACGTTCGGGTCCGCATCGGCGGGGTCTCCCGACGCCGTGCGATAAAGACCGTCGTCGCCGCGCGAGAGCGTGGCCGGGTCCGGATTGACGAGCTTCAGTTGATCCACCGTCGCAATCGCGGTCGGCGGATCGCCCGGAATCAGCGCGGACACCGTGCCGTCCTTGCCGATGGTCACTTCAGCGCCCGGAGGTACCGATAGCGGGCCGCCGTTGCCGAGCACCGGCAGGTTGTTCGCGGTAACGAGCTGGCCGTTCTGGTCGACGTGCAGATTGCCGGCGCGCGTGTACGCCTCGCCGCCGTCCGCCGTCTGCACGGAGAGCCAGCCCGGCCCTTGCACGGCGACATCGAGCGGATTGCCGGTCTGCTGGATCGGGCCGGCCGAGTAATCCGCCGTCGGCGTCGACGAGAGCACGAAAGTGCGCGTCGTGCCGTCGGCGGACTGGTTCTCGAACGACATCGGCACCTGACGGAACGCCGCGAGTTGCGCCTTGAAACCGGTGGTCGATGCGTTCGCCAGGTTGTTCGCCACGACAGCTTGCTGTTCCAGCGACTGGCTTGCGCCGGTCATCGCGGTGTAGATCAGACGGTCCATGAATCGCTTCCTTCTTTCCTGATGCGTCTAGTGCGTGCGGACGGTGATTACAGATTGATCAGCGTCTGGTCGACAGTCTGCTGCGTCTTGATCGTCTGCGCGTTCGCCTGATAGTTGCGCTGCGCGGTGATCAGATTCACGAGCTCGCTCGTCAGATCGACGTTGGAGTTTTCCACCGCGCCGCCTTGCAGCGTGCCGTGGTTCGTCGAGCCCGGCACGCCCACTTGCGGCGCGCCCGAAGCGGCCGTTTGCGCGTACACGTTGCCGCCGAGGTTCTGCAGGCCGTTCTGGTTGTTGAAGTTCGCGACCGCGATTTGCCCGAGCGCCTTCGTTTCGCCGTTCGAGTAGTTGCCGGTCAGCATGCCGTCGGTGCCGACGGTGAAGCCCGTCAGTTCGCCCGTGCTGTTGCCGTCCTGATGCAGGTTCGTGAGACCACTCTTCGCGCCGTACTGCGTGGTGCCGGAGAGATCGAGCGTCAACGATTGCGTCGTCGCGCCGGAGGGGTCCGCGCCGTTCGGAATGGTGAACGTGAACTTCGAGCCGCTCGTCATGTTGCCCGACGAATCGAACGTCACCGCGCCGAGGTCGGTCTTCTGCGAGACCGGGTCGCCGTAACCCGCGAACGCTTCCCACGAGCCGGTGCCGGTCTTCGTGAAGTACACGGACACCTTCTGCGTGCCGCCGAGCGTGTCGTACACATCCACGGAAGTCGACGCGTTGTACGTGTTGCCGTTGGCCGGATCGAAGCTGCTCGCCGCGTTGTTGCTGTCCTGCGAGTTCAGGTTGAACGCAGCGGTAATCGTCTTCGTCGCCGTCGGCGCGATGTTCGCGGTCGGGACGGAAAGCGGCACCGTGCTCGCGCTGTTGACGACGCCGCCCGAATCGGCCGCGTAGCCCATCAGTTGCAGACCCGCCGAGTTGACGATCTTGCCGCTGTCGTCCAGATGGAACACGCCGTTGCGCGAATACACCGTCGAGCCGTTGTTCGACAGCTGATAGAAGCCGTTGCCGTTGATCGCGACGTCGAGCGCCTGGTTGGTCGTCGTGATCGTGCCTTGCGAGAACTGCTGCTGGACTTCCGCGAGGCGCGTGCCGATGCCGATCTGGTTCGACACGGCCGTCGCCATCGAACTCGCGTACATGTCCGCGAACTGCGCGGCGCCCTGCTTGAAGCCGACGGTGTTCGAGTTCGCGATGTTGTTGCCGATCACGTCGAGGTCGCTCGACGCGGCGCCGAGGCCGCTCAGTGCTTGTTGGTAGCTCATGATTTATCTCTTCGCCGGGCGCATCCCGGCGTCAAAGGAAAGTGGAATCAAAGAATCGAAGCGACGCTCGACAGCCCGACCGTCGAACCGTTGGACAGCTTCAGGCCCGGCGTGCCGCCCGTCATTTGCACGACGCTCTGCACCTGCGAGGCCGACAGCGTCGTCGCGGTCGCCTGCTGGCCGTTGATCGTGCCTTGCGCGGTGATCGTGTAGGTGCCGTCGGCGAGCGTGGCGCCCTTCGAGTCGACCGGCTTCCAGCCCGATACCGGCACGACGCCCGAGCCTTGCGCGCCGAGATCCAACGTGTTGACGATGTTGCCGGACTTGTCCTTCACGACGATCTGCAGGTCGCTCACGTCGTTGGCGAGCTGCACGCCGAACGTCGACGACGCGCCGCTCGACACCGTCATGCTGTTTCCCGGCGCGAGCACGTTCGAGCCGATCAGCATGGCGGCCTGCGTGGACTGGCCTGCGGAAAGCTGCGTCGCGAGCGAGCTGAGCGACGTGTTGAGCTGACCGATGCCCGTCACCGTGTTGATCTGCGCGAGCTGCGAGGTCATCTGCGAGCTGTCGGCGGGATTGGTCGGGTCCTGATTCTTCAACTGCGTCACGAGCAGCGTGAGGAACGTGTTCTGCAGATCCGAAGCGGACGTGCCGCCCGTGCCGCTGGTACTGGTCGACGAGCTGGACGCGCTCTTCGTGCCGTTCATGGTGTCCAGCAGCGTCTGCGACACCGTGGTGCCGTTGCTGCCGATGGTGGTGTTCGTCGTCACGGTTGGATTCCTCAGGTTCCGATGGTCAGAGTCTTGAGCATCAATTGCTTGGCGGTATTGAGCGTCTCGACGTTCGCCTGGTAGGAACGCGACGCGGAAATCATGTTGACCATTTCCTGCACCGGATCGACGTTCGGCAGCGTCACATAGCCGTCCGCGTTGGCCGCCGGGTTGGTCGGGTCGTAGCTGGTTTTCATCGGGCTCGGATCGTCGATCACGCCCGTCACCTGCACGCCGCCGACTTGCTGGCCGGAGCCGCTTTTCGCGCCGCCGAGCGGATCGACGGCGAAGACGACCTGCTTCGCCTTGTACGGCTGGCCGTCGGGACCGGTCGTGCTGTCCGCGTTCGCGAGATTCGACGCGGTCACGTTCAGGCGCTGGGCCTGAGCAGACATCGCCGAACCGGCGACGCTGAAAATGTTCATCAATGAAGGCATGGCTTTCTTAACTGTTGGACGTGATGGCGGACAACATCGACTTGATCTGCGAGGTCATCACGGTCATTCCGGCTTCGAAATGCAGCGCGTTGTCCGCGAACTGCACGCGTTCGGCGTCGAGATCGACGGTGTTGCCGTCGAGCGAGGGCTGGCTCGGCACGCGATACGCGAGGCGGCCGTAGTCGTCGGTCGAGCCGCCGGACGCGGTGAGCGTCGAGGTGCCGGACATGTGGCCCTTCGCGGTCACGGCGAGCGAACCGCTCGTGCTCACCGAGACCGGCTGCGCCATCTTGAGCGTCGCCGTGTTCGAGGCCGTGGCGGACGCGCCGTCCTTCTTCAGCGCCCCGGCGAGCGCGGTCGAGAAATCGACATCGCGCGCCTTGTAGCCGGGGGTGTCGGCGTTCGCGATATTCGACGACAGCAGTTCCTGCCGGTAAGCGCGCACATCGAGCGCCTCACGGCCGAACGCGAGTTCCTTGTCGAGTCTGTCTAGCATTCGTTTCTTCTCCGGTCCCGTCGGGGATGGTTGTCGCCTGTCCCCGCCCAATCGCTGGGGGGTTTTTGCATGACACGCATCTTAGGAGCGGCGCGCAATAACTAATCCGATGAATAACCGGGAAACGCGGCCTCTATTCGAGGCTTGAGCGCGGCCCGGCGTATCTAGAATCTGCGTCGAGAGTGGGAAGCGGCGTTTTCATGGCCGCGACCGCACGGAGTGGCCGCAGCGAGCGGCCCGATCCCTTCAGGTACGCAGTCGCTAGCTACGCGGCGGCGAGGAGAGCAGTGATGAGCAGGTGCGCCAGACAGTCGTCGAACGTTGCGATGCGTGCAAGCGCGATGAAGCGCGGCGCGCGTGCAGCGGCGCGCGGCGTGGCGGGCGCGTCGCTGATGCTCGGCTTCGCGGCGAGCGCGTTCGCGCAGCAGAGCGACGGCATGATCGCGATTCCGGGCAACGCGGAGACCAATCCCGCCGCCGTCGCGGAAATGGCGAAGAGTCTCGGCTCGTCGAAGTCCGTGGCCGCAGCCTCGCCCGCGCCGACGCCCGCTCCTGTGGCCGACATCGCGCGGGCCTCGGGCTATCGCGCCGCGACGAGCGCCGCCGACGCCGCCATGCGCCACGCCGCGCTCGCGCTGGAAGCGCGCGCCGAAGCCGCCGACGACGCCATGGACGACGCAGGCGGCCTGATCGTGGTTCCGGGTCCGGGCGATGCGAAGCCCGCTGCGGCCACGTCGGCGAAGGCGCCCGTCGCCGTCTCGCGCGGCGATGCCAGCGCGACCGGCGCGACCAGCGCAAGGCAGATCGCATCGCGCGACGTGATGCCGGTCGTCGTCACGCGCGACGACGCGACGCCCGGCGCCGCTGGCGCGCGCCCGATCGCGGCCGCCGCTGCATCGCCGATTCGCCCCGCTAATTACTCGGCCGCCGCTGCCGCCGCCTCGCCGATGAAACGCGTGAGTTTCTCGCCGGCGCCGGCCGCCGCGCAAACGCCGTCAGCCGCCGCGACTGCGCAGGACGGCGAATCCATCCGCGTCGCCGCGCTCGCGTTCCTTCAACAGCAGGCAGCGGGCTTGCCCGGCAAGGTGGATATCACCGTGACGCCGGTCTTCCCGCGCGGCCTCGCGCCCTGCTCCGCGCTCGATCCGTTCATGCCGACCGGCGCGCGTCTGTGGGGTCGCGTGACCGTGGGCGTGCGCTGCGTCGGCGAGCGGCCGTGGACGCTGTATGTGCAGGCGCGCGTCTCCATCAACGCGACGTACTACACCGCCGCGCGCGCCATCGCGCCGGGCGAAGTGCTCGCGAGCGCGGACCTCGTCGCCCGAGACGGCGATCTCACGGCGATGCCGCAAGCCGTCGTCACGGATCCGTCGCAGGCGGTCGGCGCGGTGGCGTTGTCGCGCGTGCCGGCCGGCTTGCCGCTGCGCACGGACATGCTGCGCGCCGCGAGTTCGGTGGCGATCGGCCAGACGGTGCACGTGGTCGCCGACGGCAGCGGCTTCTCGATTTCCGCCGATGGCAGCGCGATGAACAACGCCGCGCCCGGCCAGCAAGTTCGCGTGAAGACGGCCGGAGGACAGATCATCACCGGCATCGTGAAGGACAGTCAGACGGTGGAAGTCCGCATGTAAGCGGGCTTGTGTGCGGCACCAGACGTTCTGTTGCAATTTGTTGCAAACCCGTCAAAGCCTTGTGGGACAAGGCAGAGCGGCAGATGACCAGGCACCGAGCAGGTTGCGCCTTCCCCGGCAGGGTAAAGTTTTTCAAAGCCACCGCCGATAAAGGACTCAACACGTTCGGGAATGGACATCGTGAAAATCGAATCGAATAGCAACACCTCTTTGAGCGGCCTGCAAGACGGGCTGCAACGTGCATCGCAAGGCGATGCGAAGACTGCCGCGCCGACCGCGCAAGCGAACGGCGCCAGCGCCGGCCAGTCGACGGTCAGCCTGTCGACCTTGTCGTCGGACCTGCGCGCGTCGAACGGCTCGGACATCGATACGGCGAAGGTCGAATCGATCAAGGCCGCGATTCGCGACGGCAGCCTGAAGATGGACACCAGCAAGATCGCCGACGGCATTTTGAGCACCGCGCGCGACCTGCTGCAAACGAGAACCCCGCCGACCGGCGGCTGAACGCAACGGCCCGGGCAACGTCCCGGCGCGCGAAGTGGACAGGAGCCGGGCGGCGCTTATGAACCGCGTTTTTAGCGAGCTGCAATGAGAGACGCCCTGCTTGCCACTGTCACCGAAGAAGTCGCCGCCGTTCAGGCCTTCGAAGCCCTCCTCGAGCACGAGGAAAAAGCCCTGATCGCCGCGCAGCCGCTTGCCGCGCTGCCGGAAATCATCGGCCAGAAGACGGCGCTGACCGAGCGCATCAGCGGGCTCGAAAAAGAGCGCGACGCGCATCTGAACGCGCTCGGTTTTTCCGGCGGATTCGCCGGCATGGAAGCCGCCGCCGAAGCCGATACCCGCATCGCCGAGCAATGGAAGCTGCTCTGCGCCGCCGCCCGGCGCGCGAAACAGGGCAACAACAACAACGGCGTGCTGATCCGCACGCGCATGGAATACAACCGCAAGGCGCTCGCCGCCTTGCAGGTCGCGCCGTCGAAGGCCGGGTTCTACGGCCCGGACGGGCGCGTGCCGGGCGTTTGATCGTCTTGCCGATTCGTCTCATTGCGGCGCTCGACCTTGCACGAGGTCGCGCGCCGTTTTCGTTTATCCGTCGATTAACCCCCCTTTCCCCGACTTAATCCCCCGATAGCCACTCGACGCCTTCCGCAATAATCGTTTGCATCAGAAAGCGGCTTCATGCCGTGGGCAACGAAGCACGAAGCGGAGCACGCAGTGGCAGAAGAAAGCGATCTCGAAAAAACCGAATCAGCCACTCCCAAGCGCCTGGAAAAGGCGCGGGAGGAAGGCCAGGTTGCGCGCTCGCGGGAATTCGCGTCGTTCGCGCTGCTGGCGGCGGGATTTTTCGGCGTGCTGGCGTTGTCCGGGTCCATCAGCGGACACTTGCAGTCGATCCTGCGCAACGCCTTCACGTTCAATCACGACGTGGTGCTGGACACGCGCCAGACGATGATCGGCGCGGCCAACGCCAGCAAGGAAGGCATGCTCGCCGTGCTGCCCGTGCTCGCGATGACCGCGTTCGCCGCGCTCGCCGCGCCCATGGCGCTCGGCGGCTGGCTCATCACCACCAAGCCGCTCGCGCCGAACTTCGGCCGCCTCAACCCGATCAGCGGGCTCGGCAAGATCTTTTCGATTCAAGGCCCGATCCAGCTCGGCATGTCCGTGTTGAAGACGCTCATCGTCGGCGGCGTGGCGGGCTGGGAAATCTGGAGCCGCAAGGCCGAAGTGCTCGGACTGATCACAAAGCCGCTCGGTCTCGCGCTCGCCGACGCCATGCACCTCATCGTCGTGTGCTGCGGCATGGCGATCGGCGGACTGTTTCTCGTCGCCGCCGTCGACGTGCCGTATCAGATGTGGTCGTACGCGAAGAAGCTGCGCATGAGCAAGGAAGAAGTGAAGCGCGAGCACAAGGAAAACGAAGGCGATCCGCACGTGAAGGGCCGCATCCGCGCGCAGCAGCGCGCAGCCGCCCGCCGCCGCATGATGCAGGCCATTCCGACCGCCGACGTGATCGTGACCAATCCGACGCACTTCGCCGTCGCGCTGAAGTACACGGACGGCGAGATGCGCGCGCCGCGCGTCGTCGCCAAGGGCGTGAATCTGGTGGCCGCGCGCATCCGCGAGCTGGGCCGCGAGAACAACGTGCCGCTGCTAGAAGCGCCGCCGCTCGCGCGGGCGCTGTATCACAACGTGGAGATCAACCGGGAGATTCCGGGCGCGCTGTACGGCGCGGTCGCGCAAGTGCTGGCGTGGGTCTACCAGTTGAAGCGCTACAAGGAAGACGGCGGCATCAAGCCGGACGATCCCACCGATCTCGACGTTCCGAAGGAACTGGACAAAGGCGGCGTATCCGACGCCGACGCCGATCAGGAAGCTGCCGAAGCCCTGAACGACGGTAACACTGACAAGGGAGCCGCAGCATGAACGCGCGCGCAGGATTTTTCGCCAAACGCCCCGACGCGCTGGGCACGCAGAACATTCGGGCGCTCGCCGGCCCGATCCTGATCTGCATGATTCTCGGCATGATGATTCTGCCGTTGCCGGCGTTTCTGCTGGATCTGCTGTTTACCTTCAACATCGCGCTGTCGGTGATGGTGCTGCTCGTCAGCATGTACACGCAAAAGCCGCTCGACTTCGCGGCGTTCCCGAGCGTGCTCTTGTTCTCCACGCTGCTGCGCCTGTCGCTGAACGTGGCGTCGACGCGTATCGTGCTGCTGCAAGGCCATACCGGCCCGGACGCGGCTGGACAGGTGATCGAATCGTTCGGGCACTTTCTCGTCGGCGGAAACTTCGCGGTCGGCATCGTCGTGTTCGTGATCCTGATGATCATCAACTTCATGGTCATCACGAAGGGCGCGGGACGTATCGCGGAAGTCGGCGCGCGCTTCACGCTAGACGCGATGCCCGGCAAGCAGATGGCGATCGACGCCGACCTGAACGCCGGTCTCATCAACGAGGACATGGCGAAGAAGCGCCGCCAGAGCGTCGCGCAGGAAGCCGAGTTCTACGGCTCGATGGACGGCGCGTCCAAGTTCGTGCGCGGCGACGCCATCGCGGGCTTGCTCATCATGGTCATCAACGTGGTGGGCGGCCTGATCGTCGGCATGCTTCAGCACGACATGGACTTCGCGCACGCGGCGACCAACTACACGCTGCTTACCATCGGCGATGGCCTCGTCGCGCAGATTCCGTCGCTCATCATTTCGACGGCGGCGGGCGTGATCGTCTCGCGCGTCGCGACCGAAGAGGACATCGGCACGCAGCTGACCGGCCAGTTGTTCCAGAACCCGCGCGTGTTGATGATTACCGGCGTGATCATCGGCGTGATGGGACTGATTCCGGGCATGCCGCACTTCGCGTTCATGCTGCTGGGCGGCGGGCTCATTTACGCCGCGCGCACGATGAACAAGCGCGCCGCGAACAAGAAGACGAGCGCGATCACGGATGTCACGCCGATCGCATCGGCCGTGGCGGCATCGGCAGAGAACGCCGAGGCGAGCTGGGAAGACGTGGCGCTCATCGATCCGCTCGGGCTCGAAGTGGGCTACCGCCTGATTCCGCTCGTGGATCGCAACGCGGATGGCGAACTGCTGAAGCGCATCAAGGGCATTCGCAAGAAGTTCGCGCAGGAAATCGGCTTTTTGCCGCCGGTCATCCATATTCGCGACAACCTGGAATTGCGGCCGAACGGGTATCGCATTGCGCTGAAGGGCGTAGAAGTCGGCGTGGGCGAGGCGTTCCCCGGCCAATGGCTCGCGATCAATCCGGGTCAGGTGTCGGCGGCGCTGCCGGGCACGCAGACGACCGATCCCGCGTTCGGCTTGCCGGCGGTGTGGATCGAAACGAACATGCGCGAACAGGCGCAGGTCTACGGCTATACGGTGGTGGATGCGAGCACGGTGGTCGCGACGCACTTGAATCACCTCGTCGTCACGCATGCCGCGGAACTGCTCGGCCGACAGGAAGTGCAGGCGCTGCTGGAGCGTATCGGCAAGGACACGCCGTCGCTCACGGAAGACCTCGTGCCGAAGACGCTTTCCCTCACGACGCTGCAGAAGGTGCTGCAAAATCTGCTCGACGAAAGCGTGCCGATCCGCGACATGCGCACGATTCTCGACGCGTTGCAGGAACACGCGCCGCGCATCTCGGATCCGTACGAACTCACGTCGGCGGTGCGTCTCGCGCTCGGTCGCGCGATCACGCAACAGTGGTATCCGGGCGCCGACGATTTGCAGGTGATGGGCCTCGATCCGACGCTGGAGCGCGTGCTGTCGCAGGCGCTATCGACGGGGCCGAATCCGGGACTGGAGCCGGGACTCGCGCAGACGCTGATGAACTCGACGCAGAACGCGATCATGCGCCAGCAGAATCTGGGATTGCCGCCGGTGCTGCTCGTGCAGCATTCGCTGCGCGCGATGCTCGCGCGGTTCCTGCGCCGGAGCTTGCCGCAACTGAAGGTGCTGTCTTATGCGGAAGTGCCGGATACGCGGAATGTGAAGGTGGTTAATTTGATTGGGGCGTGAGCATCCGTCTCAATGCAGGACGGAGCCGATGAGACTGCGAAGATTGCGCGCGTCGAAAACGACCGTCTTCCATGTGTAGTAGTTGGCGCGCTCGAACTCCGTCTTGCCGACCGCCAACTGACTTTCCGCAATGGCCAGCACGGAGCCCGGAAGTTTCTCGGCACGATATTGCAGGTGAATGAGTTCGCCTTCCAGCAGCCGCTTGGCCGAAGTCGCGGCGATGACGATGGAGGGCGTCGGCGTCTCGATGACATGATCGGCAACAAGCCCGCCGGAAATCGGCAATTCGACTTCCGACCGGTGCTCGAGCCCGAACTCGGCGGCGATATCCGCGATCGCGCGGGTGAGCCGTCCTTTGAAATCGCTTGACTGCTGACGCTCGACGCGGGATGTCGCGACCGCGAAAAGCTGCTGTGCCGCCTCGGCCACGCGAAAGACGTAAGGCGCAAGAAGACGTTCGTCTGAGGTCGAGGCGCGGATGACTTCGTCCTCGCACAGCCGAACGGGACTCCACTGCGCGATTTCCTGCGACCAGCGTTCCACGGCGCCCGATTCCACTTCCCCGCCCATCATGCCTGCGTTGAAGCAGGCTTCTCCGTTTTCATCAATCGAATAGCCGCCCTGAGACGGACGAATGCGCACGACCACCTGATCCCCCGTTCCCGGGTACTGCAACGGCGTCACGATTCGCTGCACGCCGTTTGTATCGGCGTGCACTTCGAACAAAGAGCAGAGCGTTTGTTTGAGCGGGTCTGCTAGCACAATAGATCGCCTTGTCCGTCCTGATCGTTGAAGATGGTTATGCCTACAGCGTTGCAAAAGAATACGATAAGCGCGGCACGGTCAGTGGCGGCACGCGGGTCAAAGCGTCTCGGCAGCTTCAAGTCGAGTTCGGGTGCGCCGGGCAACAAGCGATTTGTGTAATCGCTCGACGTATTGCAGGGCAGCTTGCAGTGCAACCCCTTGTGACTCGGATGGTAATGCAGTTCGAAGAGCGGGTATATGTCGCCACGCGGCATTGTGCAGACCAGGTGTCCGTAAAACGAGCGGTCTTCGAGTTGATCGCCATCGCGCCAAAGGAAAAGCACGGCGTGATCGGCTGAAACTGGAATGAGGTCGGTCGCCTGAACGCGGGGCCGAGCCATCTTGTTGAAGGGCTTCGGCCATCGCTGCTTGACCATTGGCCGGAACTTCGGGGAACCGTTGAGCGTTTTACACGCATCCCTGTGCGCGGCAAGGTCCTTCGGTTTCAATGCGTTTCTCTCAGGTATTGCTACCGACGCATTGAGCGGCGCGCAGTCATCGTCAGACAGGCATCGAGGATGCGGTCGATAGATTCGTTTTGGCTCCGACCATGCTAGCCGCTCGAACCGACGCCGCGCGCTCAGTACAAGAAATGTTGCACTCGCAGGACGGAACGCCTGCCAGCGCACAGCAAAAACTCAACACTCCACAATATTCACCGCCAACCCCCCGCGCGACGTCTCCTTATACTTCGTCTTCATATCGGCCCCTGTCTCGCGCATGGTCTTGATGACCGAATCCAGCGACACGTAGTGCGAGCCATCTCCGCGCATGGCCATGCGCGCCGCGTTCACGGCCTTGACCGAGCCCATCGCGTTGCGTTCGATGCACGGAATCTGCACCATGCCGCCCACCGGATCGCACGTGAGCCCGAGGTTGTGCTCCATGCCGATCTCCGCCGCGTTCTCCACCTGCGCAGGCGTCCCGCCGAGCACCGCCGCGAGGCCGCCCGCCGCCATCGAGCACGCGACGCCCACTTCGCCCTGGCATCCCACTTCCGCGCCCGATATCGACGCGTTCATCTTGTACAGAATGCCGATGGCCGCCGCCGTCAACAGGAAGTCGATCACGCCTTGCGCATTCGATCCCGGCACGAAGCGGTCGTAGTAATGCAGCACGGCCGGGATGATGCCCGCCGCGCCATTGGTCGGCGCCGTCACGACGCGGCCGCCGACCGCGTTCTCTTCGTTCACGGCGATGGCGTACAGGTTGATCCAGTCGATCATCGAAAGCGGGTCGCGCAACGCCTGCTCGGGCCGTCCCGTCAGCGCGCGATAAAGCTGCGGCGCGCGGCGCTTGACCTGAAACGGTCCCGGCAGATGCCCTTCCGCATCCGGATTGCCGATGCCGCACCCGCGCGCGACGCAATCCTGCATCACGCTCCAGATATGCAAGAGGCCCGCGCGGATTTCATCGGGGCTGCGCCAGACGCACTCGTTGTCCCACATGAGTTGCGCGATCGACTTGCCGGATTCGGCGCACATCTTCAGCAGTTCGTCGCCGGTCTGGAACGGATACGGCAATTGCGCGTGCGCCGTGAGCACCGCCGTATTCGGCGCGCCCGCCGTCACGACGAAGCCGCCGCCCACCGAGAGATATGTCGATTCGCGTAGCAATTGAGCGCTGGCATCGAACGCATAGAGCTTCATGCCGTTCGGATGCTCGGGCAGCGCCTGCCGATAGAACGCGATGTTGTCCTTCACCGTGAACGGGATTTCGTGCTTGCCGAGCAAGGCGAGCGTCTTCGTTGCGCGCACCGCTTCGAGCCGCGGCACGATGGTGCTGGCATCCACTGTATCCGGCGCGTCGCCCAAGAGTCCGAGCATGACGCCGCGATCCGTGCCGTGGCCCTTCCCCGTGGCGCCGAGCGAGCCGTACAGCTCGCATTTGACCGATGCCACCGCGTCCAGCAGCGCGTCGCGTTCGAGCCCTTGCGCGAACATGAGTGCGGCGCGCATCGGGCCGACGGTGTGCGAGCTGGAAGGTCCGATGCCGACCTTGAAGAGATCGAAAACGCTGACTGCCATGACTGCTCCTGCAATTGGAAGTTACCGCGCCGGCAGCGGCAGACAGACCGCGAGCCACGCGGGCGGCGTCGGCGCGAGCCGCAGCGCCACCGGCGCATAGCGGCCGTCGAGACGCGCCGCCAGATAAAAAAGCTCCGCCGCGTTCTTCGGGTCCCACTGGCCCGAGTAGCCCGGCAAGCCGGCCTCGCGCCGTTTCGCGTCGAAGGCGACGCTCGAATGCACGAACTCGTCGTGCGTCTTCGTGCCGAGCGCGTACGGCGTCAGCCAGTTGAGCGCGCCGGCGAGCGTCGCGCCCGTCGGCGCGCGCTCCGGCAGCCAGTTGCGGTTGTGCCGCCGCGCCGCGAGCGCCGCCGTCACGAGGGGCTGCAAGTCGTAGGTGACATAGTGCAGCGCGTCGCGCTCGGCGAAATCGACCGTCGAACCGTCCGGCGCGATGTTGTCGCCGATATGCTCGACAAAAAGCCGCTGCGCCGCGTCGATCATCTTGCGGTCGTCGATGGTGAACGCGCCCATCGCGATCAGCTTTACGCGATGGCTCTGCCAGTTGTTCCGGTACGTGCCCTTGAGCGGCCGCGGCTGCTTGTCGATATCCGCGACGTAACCGTTCACCAGCTTCGCGATGAACGCATTGGCCGCGTTGCGCGTTTTCACTGGCAACGCGCTCGCCGTCAGATCGTACGCAAGGATCAGCGATTCGAAGTTCGTTTCGTCGATCGGGTTGAAGCTCGGCTGATACGTCGTGGTCCACGCCAGCAGAAAGCGGTCGACGAGGCGCAGATAGCGCTCGTTGCCCGTGGCGCGCCAGGCGAGCGCGGCATTGCGCATCAGGTCGAGGTCCTTCTCCGCTTCGACGCTTTGGTCATAGATGCCTTCGTGCGGCAACGTGCCTTCGGTGTGCAGCGTGGCGCGGGCCTTCGGCGTCTCGTTGACGTGCGCCTGCACCGCGTTCACCAGCGCCTTCACGCCGGGATCGGCATTCGTGCGCTCGCTCGTCTGCATGGCCGGCGCGGCGCAGAAGTTCATCGCTGCATGCGCGGCAGGCGCGGTCATCGAAAGCGCGCAAAGCGTCGCCAGCGTCGCGCGTGTCGCCCTGAAGCGGCTCGCCTCGTTCCCCTTTCGCACCTTCGGCGCCATACGCACTCCCTGATTGGCTTGGTCCGGGGTGAGATGTTAGCCGTTCTCGAACGCACCGCAAAACCGCCCGACAAAGCTTGACGCTTTCGGGCGGCGCGGCGCGCCGTGCGTCACGCGTCGGCGTACTCCGACACCGGCACGCACGAGCACATCAGATTGCGGTCGCCATATGCGTTGTCGGCGCGGCCCACCGGCGACCAGTACTTGCGCGCGATGAGCGTCTTCACCGGATACGCCGCCTCTTCGCGCGTGTAGGCGTGCTCCCATTCGTCCGCCGTGACGACGGCAGCCGTATGCGGCGCGTTCTTCAGCACATTGTCTTCGCGATCGGCGCGGCCTTCTTCGACTGCGCGGATCTCGTTGCGAATGGCGATCATCGCGTCGATGAAGCGGTCCAGCTCTTCCTTCGACTCAGATTCCGTCGGCTCGACCATCAGCGTGCCGGGCACGGGGAAGCTCATGGTCGGCGCGTGGAAGCCGTAGTCGATCAGGCGCTTGGCCACGTCTTCCACCGAAATGCCGCTCGCTTCCTTGATCGGCCGCACGTCGAGAATGCACTCGTGCGCGACGAGCCCGCCCGGGCCGCTGTACAGCACCGGGTAATGCGGCGCGAGACGTTTCGCGACGTAGTTCGCCGCGAGAATCGCGCTTTCGGTGGCGGCGGTGAGGCCCTTCGCGCCCATCATCGCGATATACATCCACGAAATCGGCAGGATCGCGGCCGAGCCGTACGGCGCCGACGACACCGCGCCGATGCCCGCTTCGTCGCGCTGATAGCCGGTCGAAGTCTGGTTCGGCAGGAACTTCGCGAGATGCGCGCCGACCGCGACCGGACCGACGCCCGGTCCGCCGCCGCCGTGCGGAATGCAGAACGTCTTGTGCAGGTTCAGATGCGAGACGTCGCCGCCGAACTGGCCGGGCGCGCACAGACCGACCATCGCGTTCATGTTCGCGCCATCGACATACACTTGCCCGCCGTGCTGATGCACGATGTCGCAAATCTCGCGCACGTTGCGCTCGAACACGCCGTGCGTCGACGGATACGTGATCATGATCGCAGCGAGATTCGCGGAATGCTTCTCGGCCTTCGCCTTGAGATCGTCGATATCGACGTTGCCGTTCGCATCGCACGCGACGACCACGACCTGCATGCCCGCCATTTGCGCCGACGCCGGGTTCGTGCCGTGCGCGGACGCCGGAATCAGACACACATTGCGATGCCCTTCGCCGCGCGACTCGTGATACGCGTGAATGATGAGCAGGCCCGCGTACTCGCCCTGCGAACCCGCGTTCGGCTGCAACGACACGGCCGCATAGCCGGTGCACGCGACTAGCATCTGTTCGAGCTGGTCGATCATCGTGCGATAGCCGAGCGTCTGCTCGGCCGGCGCGAACGGGTGAATCTGCGCGAACTCCGGCCACGTCACGGGCAGCATCTCGGACGTGGCGTTGAGCTTCATCGTGCACGAGCCGAGCGGGATCATCGTGCGGTCGAGCGCGAGGTCCTTGTCGGCGAGGCTGCGCAGATAGCGCAGCATTTCGTGTTCGGAGTGATGGCGGTTGAATACCGGATGCGTGAGGTAATCGCTCGTGCGCTTGAGGTCTGCCGGAAGCGAATCGCTGATGGACGCGTCGAGCGCGTCGATATCGAACGTTTCGGTCTTGCCCGCGACTTCCGCGAACAGCGCGAAGAGCTTCTGCAGGTCGTCGCGCGTGGTGGTTTCGTCGAGCGATACGCCGACCTGGGTCGCGCTCACGCGCCGCAGATTGATATGCGCGGCGTAAGCGGCCTGATGCAGCGCGGTCGTGTTCGCGCCGCTTTCGATGGTGACGGTATCGAAGAACGTCTTGTTCGCGATGCTGTAGCCGAGCTTCGCGACGCCCGCCGCGAAAATCGACGCGACGCGGTTCACGCGCAGCGCAATCGTCTTCAGACCTTGCGGGCCGTGATAGACCGCGTACATGCTCGCCATGATCGCGAGCAGCGCCTGCGCCGTGCAGACATTCGATGTCGCCTTCTCGCGGCGAATGTGCTGCTCGCGCGTTTGCAGCGCGAGACGCAGCGCGGAATTGCCTTGCGCATCGACGGTCACGCCGACGAGACGCCCCGGCATCTGACGCTTGAATTCGTCGCGCACGGCCATGTAAGCCGCGTGCGGACCGCCGAAGCCGACCGGCACGCCGAACCGCTGCGTGTTGCCGATGGCGACGTCCGCGCCCCATTCGCCGGGCGGCGTGATGAGCGTGAGCGCCAGCAGATCCGCCGCCGCGACGACGTGGCCGCCCGCCGCGTGAACCGCTTCGGCGAGCGCGCGATAGTCATGCACGTCGCCGTTCGCGCCGGGATATTGCAGCAGCACGCCGAATGCGTTCGCGCTGGCGGCATCCGCTGCCGGACCGACCTTCACTTCGATACCCGCGGGCTTCGCGCGCGTCTTCACCACTTCGATGGTTTGCGGCAGTACGTCGTCCGCGACGAAGAACACGTTGGACCTCGGCTTGCCGACACGTTGCAGCAGCGTCATGGCTTCGGCGGCGGCCGTCGCTTCGTCGAGCAGCGATGCGTTCGACATCGCGAGGCCGGTCAGGTCCATCACCATCTGCTGGAAGTTCAGCAGCGCTTCGAGACGCCCCTGCGAAATTTCCGGCTGATACGGCGTGTAGGCCGTGTACCACGCCGGATTTTCGAGCACGTTGCGCAGGATCACGGCAGGCGTGTGCGTGCCGTAATACCCCTGGCCGATGAAGGTTCGAAACACCAGATTCTCGTCCGCGAGCTTGCGCAGCGCCGCGAGCGCCTCGGCTTCGCTTTTCGGCTGCGTGAACGCGCCGAGCGGCAACGTTTCTTTGCGGCGGATCGTGTCCGGAATCACCGCGTCGATGAACGCCGCGCGCGACGCGAAACCGAGCGCATCGAGCATTGCGCGCTGGTCGGCCTCGTCGGGGCCGATGTGCCGGCCGGCGAACGCATCGTGGCATTCGAGCGCGGCGAGTGACAGGGAAGTGCGGTTCATCGGACGATCCGGGTGTTCGAGCTTCATGTGAATTCCTGCGAAAGCGGCCCGCGTGCGAGCCGCCCTCGTCTGATAGAGAGTTATTCGCCGATCGACTTGCCGTAGCCTTCGGCGTCGAGCAGCTTGTCGAGGCCCGCGTCGCTCGCGGGCTTGATCTTGAAGAGCCAGCTTTCGTACGGCGCGCCGTTCACCTGATCCGGCGACGACGTCAGCGCGTCATTCGCCGCGACGACTTCGCCCGAAACCGGCGCGTAGATGTCGGAGGCGGCCTTCACCGATTCGATGACCGCGATGGCATCGCCCGCCGCGACGGACTTGCCCGCCGCCGGCAGTTCGACGAACACGATGTCGCCGAGCGCCTCTTGCGCGTGATCGGTGATGCCGACGGTCAGCGTGCCGTCGGACTCCGTGCGGACCCATTCGTGCGATTCGGTGTATTTCAGATCGGCCGGGATGCTCATTGGATGCTCCTTGCGTGGTTCGTTCGTGAGATTCTGGGTCGGAGGGAACGGGCGCGACGGCGCTCGGCGGCGTTATGCCAGTTCGACGAGCACCTTGCCGTTGCGCACGAACGGAAGTTTTACCACGCGCGCGGGAACTTGCTTGTCGCGAATGACGACCTGCACCGTATCGCCCGGCGCGACGGCCGTCGGCACGCGGGCGAACGCAATCGACTCCTGCATGGACGGCGAAAACGTGCCGCTCGTGATCTCGCCTTCGCCGTGCGGCGTGACGACTTTCTGATGCGCGCGCAGCACGCCGCCCGCACGACCGTTTTCCTTGATAAGCACGAGCCCGACGAAGTTCGCCTTCGAGCCGTTCGCCTCCAGCGCCGCGCGTCCGACGAAATCGCGCGGCGTTTTCAGATCGACGGTCCACGCGAGGCCCGCGTCGAGCGGCGACACGGTTTCGTCCATGTCCTGGCCGTAGAGGTTCATGCCGGCTTCGAGCCGCAGCGTGTCGCGCGCGCCCAGACCGGCGGGCTTCACGCCCGCGGCGAGCAGCGCGTTCCACAGCTTTTCGATGTTCGCGGCCGGCACGACGATCTCGAAGCCGTCCTCGCCGGTATAGCCGGTGCGCGCGAGCATCAGTTCGCCGTACTGCGTGGAGGGGAACATGACCGCGTTGAACGGCTTGGCGGCTTCCGTTTCGGCGCGCGTTTCCGGCAGCACGTTCCAGACCTTTTCGCGTGCGTTCGGCCCTTGCACCGCGATGATGCCGAGATCGCCGCGCGGCGTGATCGCGAGGTTGAAGTTGCCGTCGGCGTTGAGCTTCCCGAACCACGCGATGTCCTTGTCCGCCGTGCTCGCATTCACGACCACGCGGAACTGCGTTTCGGAGAAGTAATAAACGATGAGGTCGTCGATCACGCCGCCGTCGTCTTTCAGCAGGCAGGAGTAGAGCGCTTTGCCGGGCGTCGTCAGCTTGTCGACGTTGTTGGCGATCGCGTGGCGGAAGAACGCGCGGACGCCGTCGCCCTCGAAATCGACGACGCGCATGTGCGACACATCGAACATGCCGGCGTCGGTGCGCACGGCGCGATGCTCGTCGATCTGCGAACCGTAGTTGACGGGCATGTCCCAGCCGCCGAAATCGACCATGCGCGCGTTGAGCGCGAGGTGAGCGGCGTGCAAGGGCGTGTGTTGAAGTTCGGTCATCGGGGCCTCGGTTCGCGGAGCAAAAAAGGCCACGCAGCGCGCTTTCGCTGCGGACGGCCGCCTTGCTCGCCGCTCCATGCAGCCAAGACAAGACACCGACCCGCGATGCGGTTGCGATGCGTGACCCCTCTGTCCTCGGTACCTGAGAGATTGCGCGGATTCGCGAGCGTGTGCTGGCGGTCCATCGCGCGCCCCTTCGGTGGGCAACTGGCCTGATGCGTGCCGTTGCCGCTCTCCAGAGTGCGAGGAATGTGTCCTCGACGCGGCCGGTCCTTTTGCCTGAGAGTTTGTGGGTGTGCCCCTTCGGCGGCGCGGCTCTCGCTTCCATGAAGCGGCCACGCGCTCTCCCGACGCGTGCGGCAGAATTTACGCGAGGGGAATGGGGTTGTCAAACGGATTCGGACGGGGGCGATTGCCCGAAACGGACGGGCGTGATTGGCACGAATCGTTACGTTCGCGGCGCGGCCGTCGCCTACACTCGGATGTTCGCCGACTCACTTTCGAATCGATCATGGCTTCAGTCACCATTAATGGCCGGACGGTCACCGGTAACGCGATTTCCGTTCGCGGCAAGCAAGTGACCGTGGACGGCGAGACCGTCAGCGGGGACGACGTGCCGCGCATCACCATCGAAATTCACGGCGACGTCGAACGGATCGAGGTCGAAGCCTGCGACAAGCTCACGGTGCACGGGAAAGCCGGGGCCGTATCGGTCGTGTCGGGCAACGTCTTGTGCGGCGATGTCGGCGGGTCGGTGCAGACGGTGTCGGGAAATGTCGCGTGCCGCGACGTCGGCGGGAATGTGAGCACGACGTCCGGCAACATCAACAGGCGCTGACACCTAGCCCCGCACGAACTCCACCCTCCGCCCTTCCCGCTCGCTTTGCATCGCGAGCTCGATAACCGTCATCACATCGACGGCATCTTGCGGCGTCACGGGGAACGGCTTGCCGTCGATCACCGACGCCGCCAGCGCGCGATAGAACTCCACGTACGCGCCATCGCGCGTCGCGAACTGATGCCGCAGATCGTGATCGCCGTCCACTTCGCGCAAGAGACCCGGCGGATTCTTCCCAAATTCCGGATTGCCCGGCCGCATGCCCGAGCGAAGCTGGTCTTCCTGCACGTCGAGGCCGGTCTTCACATAACTGCCGCGCGTGCCGTGAATCGAAAAGCGCGGCGGCTCCAGCGCCGCAAGCGCGCTCGCGTGCAGCA
Source organism: Caballeronia sp. GAWG1-5s-s (assembly GCF_023631445.1). Classification (NCBI taxonomy): domain Bacteria; kingdom Pseudomonadati; phylum Pseudomonadota; class Betaproteobacteria; order Burkholderiales; family Burkholderiaceae; genus Caballeronia; species Caballeronia sp. GAWG1-5s-s. The sequence goes on from NZ_JALQDC010000001.1 coordinate 25,048, forward strand.
CCACTTCCTTGTCCGCGTAACCGAGCACGAGATGCACGTAGTCCGGCGCGTGCGCGTGATCGCGATGCGCCTTCACGAACGCCGTCACCGTCTGCGGGGCGCCGAACAGCGTGAGCGCCTGATCGATCAGATGCGGCCCCAGATCGAACAGCAGACCGCCGCCGCGCGCCGCTTCTTCGCGCCAACGCTGCGGCACTTTCGGGCGGAAACGGTCGAAATGCGATTCGTAATGCGTGACGCGCCCGAGCCGCCCGCTTTCGATCAGCGCGCGCACCGTCAGGAAATCGCCGTCCCAGCGGCGATTGTGGAACGGCGCGAAGAGCAACCCGCGCTCGGCAGCGAGATCGGCGAGCGTGCGGGCATCACGGGCGGACAGCGTCACCGGCTTGTCGACGACCACATGCTTGCCCGCCGACAGCGCGCGGTGCGCGAGGTCGAAGTGCGTGTCGTTCGGCGTGGCGATCACGACGCAGGGAACGTCGGTGAGCGCGATGAGCGCATCGAAGTCGGCGACGATGCGCGCGTCCGGATAATCGGCGAGCGCGCGCTCGGCCTGACTCGTCGCGATGGCGGCGACCTTCGCGCGGCCGCAATGCTCGATGACGGGCGCGTGGAACGTCGCGCCGGCGAGGCCATAGCCCATCAGGCCGACTTTCAGTGCTGAACTCATGGAAGGCATCATCCTGTCGTGAATCGGTCGGATATTGTGGCATGAGCCTGCGCCGCCAGAAGCGCCATCGGCCAGCGAACAGGGGCCAAAACCCGCCGCGTTCTATCGTGTTAACATCGCGCTCTCGAATTTGCCGTGCGATCAACGGGTTGCGCGGCGGTGTTCGCAGTTCAATCAGCGGCGCGGCTTGGCTCTTGCGCCGCTCGCCTCACTCGCCAAAGTCCAGAACGATGTCCGCAGGTCTCAACGCCGCCCAAAGCGAAGCGGTGCGCTATCTCGATGGTCCCTGTCTCGTGCTCGCCGGCGCGGGCAGCGGCAAGACGCGCGTCATCACGCAGAAAATCGCGCATCTGATAGAAGGACGCGGCTTCGAGCCGAAGCACATTGCCGCGCTCACCTTCACGAACAAGGCCGCGCTCGAAATGCGCGAGCGCACCGCGAAGCTGCTCGAAGGCAAGACGCTCACGACGCCCGGCAAGGAAGGCCGCAAGGTGCCGGTCAATCAGTTGACCATCTGCACGTTTCACTCGCTCGGCGTGCAGATCATGCGGCAGGAAGCGGAGCACGTCGGCCTGAAGCCGCAGTTTTCGATCATGGATGCCGACGACTGCTTCGGCATGGTTCAGGAGCAACTCGGCACCACGGACAAAGGGCTGATCCGCAAGATTCAGTCGATCATCTCGCTGTGGAAAAACGCGATGGTCTCGCCCGATCAGGCCGCCGTGCTCGCGAGCAACGAGGACGAGCATCAGGCGGCGATCGTCTATCGCAGCTACGCGGCGACGCTGCACACGTATCAGGCGCTCGATTTCGACGATCTGATCCTGCGCCCCGCGCAGCTGTTCGCGCAGAACGAGCAGGTGCGCGAAAAGTGGCAAAACCGCCTGCGCTATCTTCTGATCGACGAATATCAGGACACGAACGCCTGCCAGTACGAACTGCTGAAGCTGCTCGCCGGTCCGCGCGCCGCGTTCACGGCGGTCGGCGACGACGATCAGGCCATCTACGGCTGGCGCGGCGCGACGCTCGAAAACCTCGCGCAGTTGAGCAAGGACTTTCCCAAGCTGCATGTCGTGAAGCTGGAGCAGAACTATCGCTCGACGGTGCGCATTCTGACGGCGGCAAACAACGTCATCGCGAACAATCCGAAGCTCTTCGAGAAAAAGCTGTGGTCCGAGCACGGCATGGGCGACACCATCACTGTGACCGGCTGCAACGACGAAGAGCACGAGGCCGAGTCCGTCGTGTTTCGTCTGTCGGCGCACAAGTTCGAGCGGCGCGCGGCGTTTCGCGATTACGCCATTCTGTATCGCGGCAACTTCCAGGCGCGCATCTTCGAGCAAGTGCTGCGGCGCGAGCGCATTCCGTATGTCCTCTCGGGCGGGCAGTCGTTTTTCGACCGCGCGGAAATCAAGGATCTGATCGCGTATCTGCGTCTGATCGCAAATCCCGACGACGATCCCGCGTTCATCCGCGCCATCACGACGCCCCGGCGCGGCGTCGGCAACACGACGCTCGAGGCGCTCGGCGCGTTCGCGGGCGCGGCGAAGGTGTCGCTGTTCGAAGCGGTGTTCATGGGCGGCATCGAGGCGCGGCTGTCGGCGCGGCAGGTCGAGCCGTTGCGCACGTTCTGCGAGTGGATTCGCCGTCTGTCGGACCGCGCGGGCCGCGATCCGGCGACCGAAGTGCTCGACGACATGATGGAAGCCATCCACTACGAAGCGTATCTCTACGATGCGTTCGACGAGCGGCAGGCGCAGTCCAAGTGGCAGAACGTGCTGGAGTTTCTCGAATGGCTCAAGCGCAAGGGCACCAAGCCCGAAGCGTCGCCTGAAGCGGAACAGACCGGCTACGACACAGCCGATGGTCTCGCCGACGAAGGCAAGAATCTGCTCGGGCTGATCCAGACTGTCGCGCTGATGTCGATGCTCGAAGGCAAGGACGAAGACCCCGACGCGGTGCGGCTCTCGACCGTGCATGCGTCGAAGGGACTCGAATATCCGCACGTGTTTCTGGTCGGCGTCGAGGAAGGCATCATGCCGCATCGCGGCAGTTCGGACGACGACGCGCCGATCGACGACGCGCGCATCGAGGAAGAGCGCCGGCTCATGTATGTGGCGATCACGCGGGCGCAGCGCAGCCTGCATCTGAACTGGTGCAAGAAGCGCAAGCGCGCGCGGGAGACGGTGGTGTGCGAGCCGTCGCGCTTCATTCCCGAGATGCTGCTCGACGACGCCCCGCCCCCGACGCCGGAAGAAGCGCCGCTCTCGCCGAAGGATCGCATGGCGATGTTGAAGGCGATGTTGCAGAAGAACTGACGGTTCTTCGTTCCGCGTTACTTCGCCGCGTTCACCATGTAATCGACGGCGGCCTTCACGTCCGCATCCGACGCGTTCGATCCGCCCTTCGGCGGCATGGCGCCCTTGCCGTGCAGCGCGTAGTTGTAGACGGTCTCCATCGAGTCCTTGAGACGCGGCGCCCACGCGGCCTTGTCGCCGAACTTCGGCGCGTTGAGCACGCCGGCCGCGTGACACGCCTGGCAGACCTGCTCGTAGAGCGCCTTGCCGGCCTGCGACGCATCGGCGCTTTGCGCGCCCGCCGCCGGAGCCGACGCCGTCTGCGGCACCGACGCGAGTGCCGCGACGGCGGCTGCGGCTTGCGCGTTTTCGGTCGAGCTTGCACCGGCTGCGCCGGACGCCGGCGCGGAAGCGGACGAAGGCGCCGATGCCGATGCCGCAGCGCCCGGCGCGGGCTGCGCGGGCTCGTCGAACTTCGCGCCGCCGTTGTTCGCCATGTAGACGACGGCGCGCGCAATCTCGAAATCGCTGTAGTCGTCCGGGCTGGTGCCGCCGCGCGGGGGCATCGCGCCCTTGCCGTTCAGTGCGTTATGGACGAGCGTGTCGTAGCCTTGGCCGATGCGCGGCGCCCATGCCCCCGCATCGCCGAACTTGGGCGCGCCGGCTGTGCCGGTGGCGTGACACGTCGAGCACACGGCCTTGAAGACTTCCTCGCCGGTTTTGTAGACGCGCGGCGCGTTGGCGTCGCGGATATTCACTTGAGCGGCCGGCGCGATTCTCTGTTCGACGGAGGCGTCGAGATTGGTGCCGGCGCCGGTGCGCGTCGTATTGTCGACGTAGACCGCGAGCAGAACGATGATGGCGACGGGAATGCCGAACCCAGCGATGACCGCCGCGATGAGTTGGCCGGGTGTCTTGATCGGGGCTCCGTGTGGGGCTTCGCTCATGCTTGTCTCGTCTCCCGTTTTTTTAGGTGAGTCGGTTCAGTGACAGCGTGACAGCTACCGCGCTTGACGCCCTGCGTCGCCGAGGGCACGGTCGATTATAGACGGAACGCTTACCGGAAGGCGCGGGGCGGCGGGCGCCGTGGCGCGGGCGTTTACCCGAATCGTGTGATGCTTCGCGGGCGGCGTCGAACCCCGCGCGATGGACGGATTCACGGAAAACAGGTATCCTCTCGGATTCGCATGGGCCTTGCAGCCGTCTTCCGGCACCCGCACGCAAGGCTTTCCGCCGAAGCGCCCGTAGCTCAATGGATAGAGTACTGCCCTCCGAAGGCAGGGGTTGCTGGTTCGATCCCAGCCGGGCGCGCCAAAAGATCGTCGGTGTTGCGTCAGTGCAGGTACGTACCTTCCACCGCACGCACCACCGTCTCCCCGTCTTCCGGTCTCCCCGTCTTCCCGTTTGCCGCTTCCTACATCACTGCACCGCGAGCCCACTCGTGTCGCCGGGCCGTCTCCCGGCATGGCAGCCAGTAACGGCGCCGTCACTGGACTGACCCGCCCGATGCACGCCCCCTCCATCTACCGGTATTGGCCTGATTTGGAGGGAGAATCGGCCTCTGTTGACCGAATTGGATGATCGGGTGCGTCGGTATAGTCCCTTCATCTGCCGCCACTCCCGCTCGATGACGGGCGACGTGAGCACCATTCACGTCGTTCGACCGCTCCGACAGGACTTCCGGCAGCCAGGCTTGACGGGCTGCGATGACAAACGCTCCCGACAAACCTGGTGCATGGCTCTGCGGCATGGACCGCCGCCGAGCCGCCCATTCTGAGCGAATCACCATTCGCGCCTATGCCGCGATATCCAAGGAGTCATTGATGTCTTCCGTCACAACGCTTCCCACCATCGAACAGTTCATCGAGCAATTTCTGATTGCCGTCGATTTCCAGGAACCCGTCGAAGTCACGGCGGAAACGGAACTCCTCAGCCTGCCTGAGTGGGATTCGCTCGCGTCGCTCGGCGTGATCGTCATGTTCGACACCGACTTCGGCAAAACCATCTCCGGCGACGACATCAGAAAGTGCGTGACGCTCGCCGACCTGCACAAGCTGCTCGGATAACACACACCATGGGCCTTTCCACTCTGCACAACGTGCGCTTCGCAGGCATGGCGACCTGCGTGCCCAAGCGCGTCGTTGACAACATCGAAGACGCGCCGCCGCAGATCCGCTCGGAGCGCGAGAGGCTGGTGCGCAATATCGGCATCCGGCAACGCCGTCTGTGCCCCGAGTGGCAATGTTTCTCGGACCTCGCATTCGTCGCTGCGGAAAAGTTGCTGGCGGACCTCGAATGGTCACGCGATGAGATCGACGCACTGATCGTCGTCACGCAGTCGCCTGACTACATCATTCCCGCCACGTCCATCATTCTGCAGGACCGTCTCGGCCTGCCGCACACGACCATCGCTTTCGATGTGAACCTGGGTTGCTCCGGCTATCCGTTCGGCATTCATCTGCTCGGCAGCATGATTGCGTCGGGTGCGATCAAGAAGGGACTGCTGCTGGTCGGCGACCGCGCCGGTTCAATCAAGGATCCAATCTTTTCCGACGCCGGCACCGCGACCGCGCTGGAGTTCGATGCGAACGCCGCGCCGATGTTCTTCAACCTGAACAGCGATGGCAGCGGACACAAGGCGATCATGCTGCCCGTCGGCGGCCATCGCGAGCCGGTCACAACGCAACACACGCTTCAGCATCGGGATGAAAACGGCTTCTTGCGGTCGCCGATGGATCTGATCCTCGACGGGACGGCTGTCCTCAGCTTCTCGACGCAGCGCGTGCCGCCTGCAGTCGACACGCTGCTGAACTACGCGAAAACGGAGAAGGAGCAGATCGATTACTTCGTCTTCCACCAGGCGAACCGCATGATCAACGAGACGATCCGCAAGAAGCTCGGCCTCGCCTCGGAGAAAGTGCCGTCGACGCTGCATGACTTCGGCAACACGAGCGGCGCATCGCTGCCCGTGACCATGACCGCGCGGCTTCACACCACGCTCGACGACGCAAAGCATCGGCTGCTGCTGTGCGGATTCGGCATCGGGCTGTCATGGGGCGGCGCGATCGTCGACATCGAATCGGCCACGTTCCCGGCGCTGATAGAGGCATGACCGTGCAAGACGCATTCTCACTCGACGGCAAACGCATACTCGTGACGGGCGCTTCGTCCGGCATCGGGCGGGAGATCGCCGTGCGCTGCGCGCAGTCTGGCGCGACGGTGATCGCGACCGGACGCGACGACGCGCGCTTGCGTAGCCTCATCGACGAACTGGGCGGCGAAGGTCACGGCTATTTCACGTGCGACCTGGGCAACGACGACAGCATCAAACAGTTGGCGCAAGACGTCGGCAAGTTCGACGGCATCGTGCACAGCGCGGGCGTCGCTGCGCTCGCGCCGTTGAGGCTTGCATCGCGTAGCCACATCGAAGACCAGTTCCGCATCAACGCACTGGGCCCGATCTTGCTGACGCAGCAGCTTCTTGTCCGCAACGCGGTGAACCGCGGTGGCTCGATCGTGTTTATCTCATCGATATCGGCGCATATCGGCGTGGCGGGCGTCGGCGCTTATGGCGGCAGCAAGGGCGCGCTAGAAAGCATGGCGCGCGTGTTGTCGATGGAAGTTGCCAAGCGAGCGATTCGCGTCAACTGTCTCGCGCCGGGCTTAGTCGAGACGCCCATGCTGCAGGCAGCGCGGCGCACGACGGACAGCATCGACGAAACGGCCGCCCGCTATCCACTAGGGTTGGGAGTGCCGGATGACGTTGCGTATGCCGCGATCTTTTTTCTTTCCAGCGCAAGCCGATGGATCACGGGCACCACGCTCGTGATGGACGGCGGGCACACGGTCGGGTAATTCAGCCATGCGTACAAGGCTATTGATTATCGGCGGCGGCGGTTTGGGCCGCATCGTGTACGACGTGCTGTCGAAAGACGCCTCGCTGCGCGACGAAATCGAGCTCGGCGGATTCCTCGACACGCGCGCGGACGTCGCTATACCCGAAGGCCTGGATTGCGCTGTCGTCGGCAATCCGCTCGACTACAAGGTTCGGGAAGGCGATTTGTTCATTCCGGCCGTCGGTGACCCCGTTTGGCGCAGGAAGCTCGTGGCGCCGTTGCAGGCGCAAGGCGCGGCGTTCTTCAGCTTCAAGAACGGCGCGTCCGTAGCAGCGCGCGTGCGGATCGGCGAAGGCACCTTCGTGACGCCAGGCGCAGTCATTTCGACGGACTGCGCGATCGGTGCGTTCACCTATATCGACACCTACACGATCGTTGGACACGACGTCACGGTGGGCGAGCATTGCATGATCGGTGCAATGACGTTCATCGCGGGCGGCGTGAACATCGGCGATGGCGTGACCGTCAATCCGCGCTCGACGATTGCGAAGGGCGTCACCATCGGGGCCGGGGCGACGATCGGCATCGGCTCCGTCGTTGTCAGGGACGTACCGCCGGGCGTGACCGTTTTCGGCAACCCCGCACGGACGATCTGAACGTTTTCACGCCGCGGCCGATGCTCCGCGGCGGCATCGGCACGCGCGTCGCGCAAGGTTCCGCGAAAGTCGCGGGGCACTGGCAAGCGCGCGTCGTTGCATCGAACTCACTCCAGTGATGAACATTCGCCATGATTGAACCTGTCCTGCCACCTGCCTGCTATACGGACCAAGCGTGGTTCGATCGTGAGCAGAAAAAAGTCTTCGGCGAACTTTGGCTGCTCGTCGGTCTCACGCAGCAACTGCAAGACGAGAACAGCTTCATCACGCGTAACCTAGGCGGCGTGCCCGTGCTCGTACAGAGGGTCGACGGGGAGCTGCGCGCTTATCGCAACGCCTGCGCCCACCGTGGCATGCCCATTCAGCAGGCCGACTGCGGCAAACGCAAGCTGATCTGCCCGTATCACAGCTGGTCCTATAACGGCGATGGAAGCCTGCGCGGCATCCCGAACGACAAGCTCTACCAGATCTGCAAGAGTCAACGAAGCGAACTGCGTTTGCAGACGTTCGCGCTCGAGGTGGTCGGCAACTTCGTGTTCGTCAATCTGAGCGCGGAACCGATACCCATCACCGAACAATATTCAAGCGACATGCTGCGTGTGCTTGAGGCGATCTCGGCATACTTCGCGCCCGAAGTGTCGTACACGACCTTCAACGTCGATTACAACTGGAAGCTGAACTTCGAGAACGTTCTCGACTGGAATCACGTTTCGTTCGTGCATAAGGACACCTTCGCACCGCTGTTCGACTATGCCAGCGACGGTTCGCAGCATGGCGCGTCGACGACCACCTCTCCATTGTTCGGAAAAGGGCGTCCTCTTGCGGACGTCGAATTCTACTCGGGCGAAATACCGGCGCGTCCCGTCGAGCTCGCCGATCTTTCGCAGCTCAGGCGGTGCAGCTTGCGTTATGCGCCTCACTGGTATTCCGGCTTGTTCGAGCGGGCGGCAGATCCGGGGGCGGTGCTCCACTGCGTGCTGTTTCCGAACGTGAACTTCGGCTCAATCCACGGCGAGCACTTTTACTTGCAGCAGTATGTGCCCGTCGCACCGGACAAGTTCGAGTACCACTCGTGGGTCTTCACGGCACGTTTCAAAGACGGCACGCCGCCGCAACCGCATCTGCTGTGGGGCATCCATCATGCGGAAAAACGGGTCGTCGATGAAGACGTGGTTCTGCTCAACGCGCTGCAGAAGTCGCTGAAGTCGGGATCGCCCATCAACGTTCTGGGCGACCACGAGGCGCCGCTCGCGGCGGTGGGGACGTGGTACATGCAACATCTGAATGAAGAAGGTACGCCATGAAGTCTCTGCTGATCGCGGGTCCCGACGATTCTCTGCGCGACGTCCACGCGCTTGCATTGCAGGCCCATTCGCAACGCGATGTGGCGATGCTGCACATTCCGTCGAAGGACTACTACGTCTTCGATCTGAGCGAACTTCAACGCTTCTCGCCAGAGGAATGGGACATCGCCATCGCGGCCAACGAGTTCTATATAAACGATGTGAGACGCGCGCTGCACGAGGCGACAGCCGCGCTCGGCTATCGCGCTGTCTCGCTTGTTTCGCCGCGTGCGCAGATTGCTTCGGACGCGGTCATTGGCGACAACACGATCATTCACACGGGCGCTTTCGTCGGTGCTGGCAGCAGAATCGGCCATCACTGCGTGCTGCGTCCCAATGTCGTGGTGACGGAAGAAGTCACGGTCGGCGACTATGTGACGCTCGAAGCCAATGTCTCGGTCCGTGAACGGGCGATCATAGGCGACTTCGTCACCATCTGCGCGAACAGCAGTCTTGCACGGGCGTCTGTGATCGGCGCGCATTCATACCTGAACATCCCGCGGCAGTATGCGGGCAAGATCGCTCCCAAGACCTTCATCTCGCCGCAATTCGAGAATCCAGTGCGCGTGCTGCCCAGTCATGCTTGAGGACGTAAGCTGAACTGGAAGGCGTACGCTTTCCCAAAGCAAAAAGGCACGACTTACGCAGTCGTGCCTTTTTGCTTTTTTGGCGTCACTCGGTTGACGCCGGTTTGCCATTACGCCGGAGAATTGCCTGCATACTCGAATAGCGCGACGCCCCAGGACAATCCGACGCCGAAGCCGACCGTCATCACGATATCGCCGGGCTCCAGCAATGCCATCTGTTCCGCGAGCAGAATAGGCACGGAGGCCGAGACAGTATTGCCCATATACGCGCAGTTGTTCGGAACCTGCTCGTCGCTCAGCCGAAGCTTCTTGGCCAACTGCGATGTCACGAAGTCGTTTGCCTGATGGAAAACGAACTTCCTGATCTGACCGATGCTCAACCCGGTATCGCTCAACGCCGTTTCGACCGCTTTCGGGACTTCGCGCAGCGCGAAATTGAAAATCGCGGTGCCATCCATGTAAATGCCGGGCGCCTGCTCGCTCGGTCGAATCGCGGACCCGTGAGCGACGAACGCATCGTATCCCGAGCCGTCTGCAAAGCTGCGGCAGTAAAGGAAGCGCAATCCTTGGGGACGCGTCGAGAATTCGCACGCCGTCGCGGCATCGCCGAATAACACGCGTGTCGTGATGTCGTCGCGTCGAAGCAAGCGCGAGTAGGTATCAGCGTTGATGAGGATCGCGCTTTTCTCTGTCGCGAACGAGCGCTGCAGCGCGACGACCGTCTGTGTTCCCAGCACGAAGCCGGAGCAGCCCTGGTTGATGTCCATGACGAGGCAATCGTTTGCCAGCTTCGCCCTACCGTGAATGCGCGAGGATACGCCCGGAATCAGATGATCCGGCGTTTGCGTACAGACGATCAACGCGCTGACGCCTGTTGCAGGGCTCGCTGCGAGCAACTGTTGCGCGGCCGCGAATGCGAGGTCGCTCGTATATTGATCGGGACCTGCGACAGGCCGGCTGTGCACGCCTGTTTTTCGCACGATGCGCTCGTAATTCGCATCGGCAATGCCCAACGTCGAAGCGTCGTTTTGCTCGATCCGCTCGCCCTGAACGACGACGATGGAATTCAGGTAGACGTCGGGCATGGACAGCACATTTGACATAGAAGATACCTTGATAAATGGCGCACGGACCCAATGCAACGGCAGCGCGCTAACGCCATGGCCGCTTACGCGTGCGCCAGTTCGCTGGCGCGATCACGCACCGTCGCTGCCGTCAGCACCAGTTCGATGATCTTGTCCTGCGTGTCGCTGTCGAGTGCCGGGAAGATAGGCAGGCACAGCACTTCGCGGGAGACAGCCGTCGCCACGGGCAAATTCGCCGGCCCCGCCGACGGCAGGCCACGGTAGCTAGGAAACTCGCTGATGAGGGGATAGAAATACCGCCGGGCGAGGATGTCTTCCGCGCGCAGCGCATCGTAAAGCGCGTCGCGCGTGATGGGGAAGTCTGCCGTCACGCGGACCGGGAAGTACGAATGGTTGCGCGTACTGTCGATGGGCGCGACAGGCAGCAGCAGTCCCTTCACGCCTGAGAGCGCCGCCTCGTAGCGCGCCGCAATCCGCGCGCGCGCAACAGCGATCCTGTCCATGTGCTGCAACTGCAAGAGGCCGAAGGCCGCCTGGAGTTCGTTCATTTTCGCGTTGATGCCGGGTTTCACGACCGTGACTTCATCGGCGAAACCGAAGTTCTTCAGATGGTCGATGTGGCGCTTTGTCTTGGCGTCGTGGCAGATGATCGCGCCGCCTTCGAACGTGTTGAAGATCTTCGTGCCATGAAAACTGAGCACCGACATGTCGCCGAACTTCAGCACGGACTCGCCCGACCGGCGCACGCCGAACGCATGAGCCGCGTCGTAGAGCACGCGCAGGCCATACGTGTCAGCGATCCGTTCGATCTCTTCGACGTCGCACGGGTTGCCGTAGACGTGAACGGGCAGGATAGCCGTGGTTTGCGGCGTAATGGCCGCCTCGATCTTGCGCGGATCGAGGTTCATCGTCACGGGGTCGATGTCGGCGAAGACGGGCTTGATGCCGTTCCAGTGCAACGCGTGCGTCGTCGCGACAAAGCTGAACGGCGTCGTGATGACTTCGCCCGTCACTTTCATCGCCTGCAACGCGGTGATCAGCGCGAGCGTGCCGTTCGAGAACAGCGACAGATACTCGACACCGAGGTATTCGCAAAGCGCCGCTTCGAGCTGCGTGTGGAAGGGGCCGCCATTGGTCACCTGCTTGCTGTCCCAGATCTTTTGCAGATACGGAAGAAACTCCTCGAGGGGAGGCAGGTAGGGCTGGGTGACCGGAACGAGTGTTTGCATGGCAGTCGCGAATGAGCGGAATGCGCAACAGGCGCACGTCCAATGAAACGAGAATAGCCTCGGCCATGGCAATCCGATCGATTGATCAAGCGGGCCAAACGCTGCTATTTCGAGGAATGGTTCGCTCGCGCGGGCGCGCGAGGAAGCGTAAGCGCGATCCAGCGCGACGTCAGGCGCGACATCAGTTGCGAATAGGGATGGAAACGCCTCGCTGTTCCGTGGATCGCGTCGAGCGACCGCTCGCTATTCTGTATGCAAGCCGTCGTGCCATAAATGCCCGGGCGCGGCCATGCAACTTCAGGCTGCCGATGTGCGCCCTCTTTCTCGAACAGGACCCGTTTTTCCATGACCACCGTCAGCATCCTCATTCCCGCGTTCAAGCCGGACTACCTTGCGAAGGCAATCGCGAGCGCGCAGGCACAGAGCTTCGTGGACATCGAAATCCTGGTCGGCGACGACACGGTGGACGGTCGCTTGCGCCCCATCGTCGAGAGCTTCGACGATCCGCGCATTCGCTATTTCCATCATGCCAGCGGGGACGCGCGTCGCAATTCGTTTCTGCTGTTCGAACAGGCGCGCGGCGAGTACATCAAGTGGCTTTACGACGACGACCTGCTCATGCCGCGCTCCGTGGAAGCATTGGTCGACGCGCTGCGCCAGCATCCCGGCTCGGCCATCGCCGTTCATGAGCGCGTCTTGATCGACGCCGACGACAACGTCCTGCACACGCCGCCGCCCCTTGTTCCGGCTGGCCAGGTTGCATTGGTCGAACGTCCGGTACTCGTCGAGCACATGGTCGCGCTGGCGAACAACTTCATCGGCGAGCCTAGCAACATCATGATGGTGCGCGATGCCGTCGACATGTCGACGGTCATGTTGTACCGCGGCTGGGACATTACGTTCCTCAACGACGTCAGCATGTATCTGAACCTCGCAGAACAGGGTCCGCTCGTGCTGCTGGGCGGCTATCTGAGCTGTTTCCGCCGGCACGGTACGCAGAATTCGGGTGTCGCGAGTCCAATTCTCGTTGCGGGCTACTACGAATGGGAAGTGATGGTGCGCGGCGAGGCGGCGGCGGGTCAGATGTCCGCGGAAGCGTTGATGCGCGCAAAAGCGCAACTGACTCGCTTGTACACGCATGGCATCGACACGCTCGGCATGGTCGAATTGCAGCCATTGCGCGCCAACCTCGACGAGCTGGTCAAACAGCCGACTGCGGGACTCTATGCGTCCCCGCGTTTTCGCGCCGACGCGGCAATGGCGAACGAAAGAATGCACGCGCGCGCGGCGGCTCGTCTGCGGACGCCGGAAGCCAATGTGGCCGCCGCCGAGAAGCCGGCGACGACGAATCCCGCTGTCGAGGCGCTGCTCGCGCGCGCCGTCGAATGTCATCAGGCCGATCGGCTCGACGAAGCCGAGACGCTGTATCGCGAGATCCTGGCGACAGATCCGAACCACCCCGAAGCACTGCATCTGCTGGGCCTCGTTGCTCACGCCTTCGGCCAATACGCGACAGCGTCCGAGTTGATCATGGCCGCCATCGCGGTTCGACCGGCGGCCGCGTTTTATTACAACCTCGGCAACGTCATGCAGGCGGACAACCGGCCTGCTGCTGCCGTCGAGTGCTTCCGCCAGGCGATCGCGCAGCAGCCCGACTATATCGACGCGTATTACAACCTCGGGATTGCACAGCGCGCGATGCACGACCTGACCGGCGCTGTCGATTCTTTCGTCAAGGTCGTGTCGCTGAAGCCTGATCACGCGCAAGCCTATAACAACCTTGCCACGACGATGATGCAACTCGACGAACTCGATGCTGCCATCGAGGCGTACAGCACGGCCATTGCGTTACGCCCCGAGTTGCCGGCGCCGCGCAGCAACCGGTTGTTCGCGTCGAATTACTACAGCGGTGTGACGCCCGCCGCGTACCTGGAGGAAGCCAAAGCTTTCGATGAAGCCATCACGCAGGGCGTTACGCCGTACCGTGACTGGCTCGTCGAAGCGACGCCCGCGACACGCCGAGCATTGCGCGTCGGCATTGTGTCCGGCGACCTGAATCAGCACGCCGTCGGTTATTTGCTCGAAAGCGTGGCGAATCATGTCGACGCAGCGCGCGTGGAGTTGCACGCGTATGCGACGCGCGATGTCGAAGATGCGCTGACGCTGCGCATCCGGCCGCACTTTGCGACGTGGACGAGCCTCGCCGGCATGACGGACGATGCCGCCGCCGCGCGCATCCGCGACGATCGCATCGACGTGCTGATCGATGCATCGGGCCATACGCAGTTCAACCGCCTGCCCGTGTTTGCGCGCAAGCCCGCGCCCGTGCAGGTCAGCTGGCCCGGTTACTTCGCAAGCACGGGTGTGCGCGCGATCGACTACATGCTCGGCGACCGTCACGTGATGCCGGAGAGCGAGGCACACCACTTCACCGAGCGCGCGTGGCGGATGCCCGACAGCTACTTGTGCTTCACGCCGCCTGCCGAGCAGCTGGACGTAGGCAACCTGCCGATGCTCGACAACGGACATGTGACGTTCGGCTATTTCGGCAAGCTCGCCAAGATTTCGGATCAGACGGTGATGTTGTGGTCACGCGTGTTGCATGCCGTCGCGCATTCGCGTCTGTTCATCAAGGCGCAGAATCTCGATCTGGATCACGTTCGCCAGTCGATCGTCGCGCGCTTTGCCGCACACGACGTCGATGCATCGCGCCTGATCCTGGAAGACCGTTCGCCGCGTGCCGAGTATCTGGCCGCGTATCGTCGGGTGGACATCGGGTTGAGCCCGTTCTCGTATCCCGGCCGCACGACGACGGCGGAAGGCCTGTTCATGGGCGTGCCCGTCCTGTGCCTGCGCGGCGAGCGGTTTCTGTCGCATATCTGCGAAAGCATGCTGCATGCTGCCGGCTTTCCCGACTGGATCGCACAGAGCGAAGACGACTATGTCGCCAAAGCCACGCAGTTCGCCGCCGATGCGTCGCAACTGCAAGCGCTTCGCAGCGGCCTGCGCGCGCAACTCGTCGCTTCGCCGCTGTGCGACGCTCCCCGCTTCGCGAAGCATCTGGAAGACGCGTTGCATGGCATGTGGGCGGCGCACGTCGCGCCCACCGAAGCTGTGGCGGGTTAGCCAGCGCGTGCCCGGCTGCCCGCCGGCCGGGCGCGAAGACGTCGTGAAACATTCAGTACGTTCTGCACACCGCGCGGCTCCAGGTCATTGACCACGCATGGCCAGAACTTCGCGCCCTCGGTCTGCTCGACCCAGAGCCTCGGCACGTCACGCGTGCCGCCGCGGCGCACGCCCAGCGCCATGTAGATCGCCCTGTTGAGGACCGCGTCTTCGTCGCGGATCTTGGCCCGCAGCGAGTCGAGCAAAACGCACTCGATAGATCGGCTCGCGCGGTCGCTGTGGCCATTCGCGCACATCGTCGATCACTCCGCCGGTCACCGTGCTGACGCACGGCATCGAAGCATCTACGGACTTCGTGCGCGTACATGGCGATGATCTTGTCGTCGAAGCCGCTAAAGCGTGGCTCGCCGTTGGCAATGAGCACCGGATGGAAGGCCTCTGCTCGGTCGCGGAAATTCGCTGTAGAGAAACCGTCGTCAGTCGTGACGCGCTTGTGGCCGGTGCGGTTGCAGTGATCGTGCTGCCCACCGGCTTGGTTTCGCCTTTCCGTAGCCGAGAAAGTGCGTCTGCTCGCCGCCCAAGCGCGCGCTCGCGGGCAGTTGCTCTTTCATCCGCGCGGTCAAGCGTTCCGGGCACCGGTTGCTTGATCAGCTCCGGATCGAAGCTCAATCCTTCGCCCGATTCGCTCGTCGTTTCTTCCTTGCGTTCGCGTCGCGTAACGAGGCTCGTTGGCCGTCCGTTCATGCCTCACACGCGTGGTTTCGCATAGGCTCGACGGCGCTGGCTTTCGCGTGGGTTCCAAGCAACTCTGACGCGTCCGTGCGAACTTGACCTACTTTGTCTGCTTTGCCAAAACAGGCACCAGCTTTACTGGCCATGCTGATTGACCAATACTCGGCGTACACGAAGGCCGTGCCATGACCTGCTCGATAACGGTATACGAGAAGACAAGGGGTTGCTGGTTCGATCCCAGCCGGGCGCGCCAAGTCGCACATCAGTCGCTTCGACGTCATCCCCACGAAACTCAAGCAACGCAACGCTTTGCCGTTAACCCTACGGCCGACCGCGCCCATTCTGACCGCGTCGACCGAACAAAAACAAAATCCAGGGGTTCACATGCAGCAGGCCCACCACCCGCCACGCTGGTCTCATGCGTTCGCATGGGCGGCGCTTCGGCATCCCGAACGCGAACAAGCCACGCTGCGCGTCGTGCTGGGCGCCGCGGTCCTGCTGGCCTACGCCTGCTACGCGTTGCTCGCCCCTTCGCACGATGCGTCGCTGGTCGCGCAAATCGTCGGACTCTATGTGTTCTACGGCGCGGTCACGCTGCTCATCGTCAGCCGCATGGCGTCGCCATCGAAGAAGCGGCTCGTCGTCACGACCATCGCCGATCAGGCGCTCGTCGGCGCCGCGCTCGCGGCAGGCGGGGAAACCGCGTTGCCGCTCTTGTGGGTGGTCTTCTGGTTTCTGATCGGCTCGGGCTGCCGCTACGGCAAGCGCACGCTCGCCGTCTCCTGCGCCACCGCGATGGTAGTCATCGGCGCGCTCGCGCTCTGGCAGCCGTGGTGGAACGCGAACTTATCCGCCGCGCTCGGGCTCGCGTTGAGCGTGCTGGCGGCATCGGTGTATCTGACCGTGCTCGTCGATCGTCTCGGCAACGCCAATCGCGATCTCGCGCGTCAGGCATCGACCGATCCGCTCACGGGTCTCGCGAACCGGTATGCGCTGGAACACATCGTCAATCGCACGATGTCCGACGCCTCGCAGGACACCGTTCTGCTCCTGATCGACCTCGACGGCTTCAAGGAAGTCAACGATACCTACGGCCACGCGGTCGGCGACCTGCTATTGCAGCAGTTCGCCAACGTGCTCGCCCGCCGCATGTCCAATAGCGACACCGTGGCGCGCCTGGGCGGCGACGAGTTCGTGGTGCTCGCGCTTCAGGCGCAGAGCCGCACGGCCGTCCTCGCGATCACCGAGGGCATTCACGCGGCGCTCGCGTCGATCACGTCGGTGGACGGCCGGCCGGTTTCGGTCTCGGCGAGCATCGGTGCGTGCATGCTGTCGAGCGCCGCCGACGCGCGCCACGCCGACATCCACGCCGTGCTGCGCGCCGCCGACCGCGCGATGTATCGCGCGAAAAGTCTCGGCATCGGCAAAACGGTGTTCGCCGAAGCGCGAGACTTCGAAGCCGGCTAGCGCATTAAGCCTCCACGCTCGTCCACGACTGCTCGCGCAGCTTGGCGCGCAAGCGGGCGACCGCCTGGCTGTGCAGCTGGCACACGCGCGATTCGCTCACTTCCATGACCGCGCCGATTTCGCGCAGGTTCAGGCCGCGTTCGTAGTAGAGGCTCATCAGCAGCTTCTCGCGTTCCGGCAGCTTGTCGATGGCTTCGATCAACGCGCCGCGCAGGCTGTCGTCGAGCAGCGCGGACAGCGGGTCCGAACGATCGACGCAATAGCGGTCGAGGAACGGCTCGTCGTCGGCGGAGCGGTCGAAGTCTTCGTAGTAGATCAGCTGGCTGCCGTGCAGGTCCTGCAGCATCGACTGATATTCGTCGAGCGGCATCTTCATGTGCTCGGCGATTTCCACTTCGCTCGCGGCGCGGCCGAGGTTCTGCTCGACCTTGTGCACCGCCGATTCGACTTCGCGCGACGTCTTGCGCATGCTGCGCGGCAGCCAGTCGTTCGCACGCAACTCGTCGAGCATGGCGCCGCGAATGCGCTGGCTCGCGTAGGTTTCGAACTGCGCGCCCTGATCTTCCTTGTAGCGGCTCGCCGCATCCAGAAGGCCGATCATGCCGGCCTGAATCAGGTCGTCGAGATCGACGCTCGCCGGCATCTTGGCGACGAGCTGAAGTCCGAGCCGACGAACGAGCGGCGCATATTTAGTCAGGACGTCCGACTGTGAGAGTTTGCCTTGGGCGTTGTACATCTGAGTCACCTTAATCTTGATCACATCGACGCCGTACTGGTCAATGCATGACTGGAGAACATCGACGCCATGCGCCCCGTCTCCCGTCCGCCCTTGTCAGCCTCGCCAACCGAAAACCGCGCGTCATTCCGGACCTGCGTCTCGCTCCCTGACGGCGCGGGACGCATCGGCCAATGCAGAAGCTCCGCCGCGATTTGCCGGTAGTCGCGCGCCGCGGCTGTCGCCGGGAACGCTTCCACCACGCAGCGCGAGAGCTCCTTCGCCCGAGTGACGCGCGCATCCTCGGACACATACCCTGCCTGCACGAGCGACACGGCCAGATACCGGCTCGCGACGCCCGACAGGTTGTCGAACGCGACCGCCGCGTCGGCCGGGTTCTGCACGTGATTGACGAGCACGCGGAACTGGCCGATCGCATGGGCGTAGTGCAGACGCTTGATGCACGCGTACGCCTCGGTGATCGCGGACGCGGCCACCCGCGTCACGATGAGAAAGTCATGCGCCTGCGCCGCGAGCGACGAGAGCGCGCCGTATCGGTCGAGCTGCGCGTCGATCAGAACGATGTCCGCCTGACCGTCGAGCAGCGCGCGGCACTGCGCGGCGTCGTGGCTGATGCGTTCGTCGCGTGGCGCGGCGAGCAGCGAGAAGCCGAACGGCGTGCGCGTCACCGCGTCGTGAAGCGCCTCGCGGCCCGACATCACCGCGGCGAGCGCCCCAGCGCCTGACGTACCGGCGAGGCGCGCAGCCGATGCCGCGTTCGCCCGCTCGTCGATCACGAGCACGTCCTTGCCATGCACGGACAGCGCCGCGCCCAGATTCACGACCGCCGACGTGCAGCCGATACCCGCCGGCCCGCCCGCCACCGCCACCACGCGCGAACCGCCTCGCGTGAGCAGCCTTCTCAGACCTTCGGCCTGATCGAGCACGAACTTATCCAAAGCGGACCTCATGCAGTTCGGTGGTGGCGCGCGCGGACAATGCGGAGAGCAGTGCCGGCACCTCGTCGTCCTGCGGCACGAAGGGCGAGCCTTCGCGCGGAATGCAGAACGCGCTCTTGATCAGAAAACGCTTGGTCGCGACGTACAGGTTCTCCGGCACCTTCTGCCCGGTCGAGACGTAATGCACCGGCAGCTTGTAGCGGATCACGGTATCGAGCACGCCGCCGAGATTCGTCGCTTCGTCGAGCTTGGTCAGGATGCAGCCCGCGAGCGGCGGCTGGTCGGCCGCGCTCTTGTACGCCTGCACCACTTCGTTGAGCGTGTCGCCGTGGCTCGTCGCGTTGAGCAGCAACAGGCGCTGCACCGGATGACCCGCGCCGCAGAGCATCGAAATCTGGTCGGACACCATGCGATCGCGCTGGCTCATGCCGATGGTGTCGATCAGCACGATGTGCTTGTTGCGCAGTTCCGAGAGCGCGAGTTGCAGGTCGGCGGCGTCTTTCACCGCGTGGACCGAGACGCCCAGAATCTTGCCGAAGATGCGCAGTTGCTCGTGCGCGCCGATGCGGTAGCTGTCTGTCGTGAGCAGCGCGACCTTGCTCGCGCCGAAGCGCATCACGCAGCGCGCGGCGAGCTTGGCCGTGGTCGTGGTCTTGCCGACGCCCGTCGGGCCCATCAGCGCGAACACGCCGCCGCGTTCCATCAGCGCGTCTTCGCTCGCCATCACCGGCAGGTTCGATTCGAGCACCTGCTGCACCCATTCCATCGCGTGCTCGGCGCTTTCCATCTCGGGCATGTTGTCCACGACCATGCGCACGAGTTGCGCGGAGAAACCGGCCGCGAACAGGCGCTTGGTCAGGCCGGCATTGCCCGGGCTGCGGCGCTGGCGCTCGCCCCACAGGAGACCGGAGAAGTGCTCTTCCATCATCTCGCGCATCGACGAGAGTTCGTGCATCACCGTTTCGTTGACGACTTGCTCCATGCGCGCGCGAATCGCGTCGGTCACGACGGCCGCCGCGTTCGCGGGCAGACCTTCGAGCGCGCTGTCGGGCGAAGCTTCGGCTTGCGGCGCGCCCGCGTTGATCTTGTGGGCGGCGCGGCGCGCGGCGACTTGCGCGGCTTCGCGCGCCCAGTCGGGCGTGTCGATCTTCGGCTGCGCCGGCTGGCGCATCGCGTAGTTGCTCGGCTCGGGCTTCTCGGCGCGCTGGTCGGCGAGCTTCTCGGCGGCCTTCGGCGCGGATGCCTTCGGCGGCACCGGCACGCCGAGACCGCGAGCGATCGCAGCGGATGCCGAGAGCGGACGATTCGACGGCATCGCGGCCTGCTCGGCGATGCGTCGCGCGTGCTCGATCAGCCACGGATTCGACTCGGCCATCGTGCGCGGTGCTTCGTCGGCAAAGGCGTCGCGCGGGGCGTCGTGGTGATCGAGGTCATCTGCATGCGCTTCGGGATTCGCGCCGAAAACCGACGAGAACACGTCGCCGCTCGCGTACGGATTCGCGGCGGCCGGTTGCTTCGCGGCCACGGCGGCTGCGGCTTGCGCGAGCGCGGAGCGCGGCGTGGCGCTCGGGAATGCGGCCGGCGCCTGTTCGTGCGCGGCCGGCGAAATGGATGCGATGTCGCGATCCGCCACGCCCACGATCTCGACCGAACCGTCGTCCAGCGTGCGATTCGACAACACGACGGCATCGGGGCCGAGCGCTTCACGAACCTGGCGCAGAGCGTCGCGGCTGTTCGCGCCAATGAATTTACGAATGTTCAAACTTGCCCCCGATGAGGTATGAGACTGCGATCTTTGCGAGGCGGGCGCTGCCGGATGTTTTGGGGCGCCCGCTTTTCAGTGAAGCCATTATTGCGAAGATGCCCTTCGGCCTATCGCGGGATAAAGGGTGAGAAACAGGGGTATTTCGACTGATGGACGACGCCCGTGCGTCCCGGCGGCAGCCGACCGGGAAAAGATTCCGCTTGTATTCCGCTTGTTAGCGGACAACGGGCCGCGCGGCGGCGTAAGCTCTAGGGCTCAACGCGCAATGCCCGGCTTCGGCCGGAACACAACAGGAGACTTGACCGCATGACCTCCGACGCTTCCTCCGCTCTTTCCCGTGAGACCACCGGCGCGCGTCTTGTCGTGGATGCGCTCGTGCACCACGGCGTCGAGCGCGTCTTTTGCGTGCCGGGCGAGAGCTTTCTCGCCGTCCTCGATTCACTGCACGACGAGACTGCGCAGATCCAGACCATCGTCTGCCGCCACGAGGCGGGCGCCGCGAACATGGCCGAAGCCGTCGGTAAGCTGACCGGGCGGCCGGGCGTCGCCATCGTGACGCGCGGGCCGGGCGCGACGCACGCGTCCATCGGCGTGCACACCGCGTATCAGGACTCCACGCCGATGATCCTGCTCATCGGCCAATGCGCGCGCGACCATATGGATCGCGAGGCGTTTCAGGAAATCGACTATCGCCGCATGTTCGGCCAGATGGCGAAGTGGGTCGCGCAGATCGACGATCCGCGCCGCGTGCCGGAATACATGAGTCACGCGTTTCATGTGGCGATGGCGGGGCGGCCCGGGCCGGTCGTGCTCGCGCTGCCCGAGGACATGCTCACCGAAGCGTGCGAAGCCGTGCCGCCCGCGCCGCATTACCAGCGCGTCGCGGCATCGCCCGCGCCCGCGCAGATGGAGCGGCTGCGCGATCTGCTGGCGAATGCGAAGAAGCCGTTCGTGATCGCGGGCGGCAGCGGCTGGACCGAAGCGGCGACGCAGGATTTCGCTCGCTTCATCGAGCGATGGCAACTGCCGGCGGGCTGCGCGTTCCGCTTCCAGGACACGCTGAACAACGAGCATCCAAACTATGCGGGCGATGTGGGCCTCGGCATCAATCCGGCCTTGGCCGCTCGCGTGCGCGACGCCGACGTGCTCTTCGTGCTCGGGCCGCGCATGGGCGAATCGACGACGGGCGGCTACACGCTGCTCGACATCCCGAAGACGAAGCAGACGCTCATCCACGTTCATCAGGGCGCGGAGGAACTGGGGCGTGTCTATAGCGCGGATCTGCCGATCGTTTCGGGGATGCCGGAGATTGCGTCGCTGCTGACTTCATTGGAACCGCCTGCCGAGATTGCCTGGGCCGGAAGCGCGGAAGCCGCGCACGCGGCGTATCTCGACTGGCGCAAGCCGCGCCCGATGCTCGGCGACGTCCAGCTCGGCGAAATCATGCGCACGCTGTCGGAGCGCTTGCCCGCCGACGCGATTGTCACGAACGGCGCGGGGAATTACGCGACGTGGCTGCATCGGCACTACGCGTACCGGCATTTTCGCTCGCAGGTTGCACCGACGAGCGGCGCGATGGGCTACGGCGTGCCGGCTGCGATCGCGGCGAAGTCGCTGTATCCGGAGCGCACGGTAATCGCCTTTGCGGGCGACGGCTGCTTCATGATGGCGAGCCATGAAATCGCGACGGCCATGCAGTATGGGCTGGCGGTGATTTTCGTGGTGGTGAACAACGCGCAGTACGGCACGATCCGCATGCATCAGGAGCGGCACTATCCGCATCGCGTGCATGGCACGGGGCTGACGAACCCGGATTTCGTCGCGTATGCGCGGGCGTTCGGGGCGCACGGGGAGCGTGTGGAGGCGACCGAGCAGTTCATGCCGGCGTTCGAGCGCGCGGTGAGTTCGGGGCTGCCTGCGGTCATCGAGATTCGGATTCCGCAGGATCAGAGTACGCCGGGGGCGACGCTGGAGCAGGTGCGGGAGCAGGGGAGGAAGTGAGATTTGGCTGCTTGGCTGCGAGGGACATTCGAAAACGACCCCAAGCGTCGGACATAGCGCCGGCTCTTGGGGATGCGTTCGGCCCTAGCGGCTGATTACCTCTTCAAACAGGTAGCGCATGGCTGCCGGTTTTGGGGCGGCCAGCCGTTTTCGCGAACGCGCCGATATGAGCCGCGCGTATTCGGTGAAGCGGCAATTCGACGATCAGGAAACCTCCGACTAACGCTCTTTCTGCGCGTCGATCCTACGGGCGTCGTGAAGATTTGTAATTTCGGCGATCCTTTTGCGGTTGTCGTGGCGCCATCGTTCGTCTAGTTAGTACGCTAGCAGTTGGCCCTGCGTAAGCGGTCAATAAACGAGAGCCGCTACACCAGACAACTATCAAGGATAACGAAGCAACACAGGAGACTGCTCATGATGCGACGAATCGCAGTAGTTGGCGACACCCTAAGTAACGGCGGCGAAATTCGCCTACAGGTGGAAATGCCGTTCACGATGGGCAGTGAAGGACATCAGGCTGCGCTCATCAATGGAGCGGCTTACTGCCCGGCCTGTGATAGTACCGGCTACATCGCCAAAGTCGGCGGTCCTCGTCGTATGACCATCGGAAAGAGTGAGATTGCGCTAGACCAAGACTGGGTGATTTGCGGCTGTCCCGAGCATCCTCACATCGTGGCGAAACTCGCGGGAGAAGCGTGGTACGACGATCTGGCCGACATCCTCGGTACGATGGGTTCGGAAAGGGCTGCCGGTACAGATTGCGCGTCGATAAGCACAGGCGCTTTCGATGAGTGCGTATGCGGTCTGAATGTCCCGGAAGGTTACCCGTACTTGATAGCGAAAGCAGACGGAGAAAGCCTGTGCGGCCGGACCGACAGTACTTGCCGTTTGCCTCGCATTCGCACGGGTAGCGCGGAGACTTACGAAATCTACTGGGGCGACGATGCTCTCAGCCACAAGGATTGGAAGTAATGCCGAACGCAAAAACCATCGTCCAGACTAACCGAATCCCCGGCTCGGTAAGACTCGTGAATCTAAGAGTGGTCCCGTTCGCCGAACTATGGGCCGCCTATCCGAAGTCTGCGCCATGCATTGATCCATCAACTGGAAAAGCTGCATTCGAAGACGAATGCGCGATTCGTTTCGGAGCATGCCTGGCCGCAGTCGGCATCACAAATAAATCCTTCAAGGGAGAAACGTGCTGGTTTCACGGTCATCCCCGAAGCCATACGCTTCGCGCAAAGGAGGTAGCGCAATGGCTTCACTTGCAACCATTCGCCGGTTGCCCGACGCCCGAGACCGTTACGGGCGAAGACTGGAAGGACAAGATT
Source organism: Caballeronia sp. GAWG1-5s-s (assembly GCF_023631445.1). Lineage (NCBI taxonomy): Bacteria > Pseudomonadati > Pseudomonadota > Betaproteobacteria > Burkholderiales > Burkholderiaceae > Caballeronia > Caballeronia sp. GAWG1-5s-s. The sequence goes on from NZ_JALQDC010000001.1 coordinate 48,847, forward strand.
ACAGGGCGTACCGGGATCGCGTTCTTCGGCAGCTATTGGCGGCGCTCGCTCAAAGAGAGACAACCGAGCGGCGACCACATCGACCTGTGGGACGGACAGCGCCTTACGCCGAGCACGGAAACTACTTTGAGATTCGGCCTTGGCATTTCGCACGTATGGAACCCGCTCTCTGCCATCGGTATCGGACCCGAGAATTTCTACTCGGACCTCTCGCAGGCGAAGACGATTCTGTTCTGGGACATAAAGTGAAGCGCGCGCTTCTATATGCCGGACTATTAGTCTGTGGCGCGCTCGTCGCTGGTCTCACTAGCTTGTATCTTGTGCTACCGAATTCAAACACGCCTTGCAGCGATGAATGCGGCGGTCGGGCGCTGGCGACGGCACTCGAAAGCGCGCTAGGCGGAGCAATCGTATGCCTGTTCGCGGGAATTTGCCTGATGCGCCGTCGGCGACGTGATCGAGTCTAGGAAGTCGATGCGCTCTAGCCAAGACAAACGGCCCGGCGTGCATTACGCACGCCGGGCCGTCCTCTTCAAGCCTTGCGACTAAGCCTTACTTCCCGCCCACGCTCTGCAACGTCGTCCACTTCCCGCCGACGACCTTATACAGCGTGATCCCGCCGTTCTTCAGATCGCCCTTCGCGTCGTACGCGAGGTGGCTCGTCGTCACGCCTTGCATGTCGGTCTTCGCGAGCACCGGCAGATACTTCGCCGGGTCCGTCGAGTTGGCCGCCTTCATCGCGGTGAACATGGCCATCGCGCCGTCGTAGGCATACGGCGAGTACGTCTGCACGTCTTCGTTGAAGCGCTTCTTGTACTTCGCTTCGTACGCCGCGCCGCCCGGCATTTCATTCATCGGCAGGCCGGCGAGCGATGCCACCGTGCCTTCCGCCGATTCGCCCGCAATCTTGATGAACGTGTCGGTCTTCACCATTTCGCCCGCCATCAGCGGCGCGCGGAAGCCGAGCGTCTTCATCTGCTTGACCATCGGGGCGGCCTGCGAATCCGCGCCGCCGTAGTACACGAGGTCCGGATTCATCGACTTGATCTTGGTCAGAATCGCCTTGAAGTCGACAGCCTTGTCGTTCGTGAATTCGCGATCGACGATCGTGCCGCCCGCCGCCTTGGCTGCCTTCTCGAACTGGTCGGCAAGGCCCTGGCCGTACGCCGTGCGGTCATCGACGATGGCGATCTTCTTGACCTTCAGGTTCTTCACAGCGAACTCACCTGCGACCGAGCCTTGCTGCGTGTCCGAGGTCATCATGCGGAACGCTGTCTTGAAACCCTGCGTCGTGTATTCCGGCGCGGTAGCCATCGCGATTTCGGGGATGCCGGCGTTCGCGTAAATGCGCGATGCCGGAATGGTCGTGCCCGAGTTGAAGTGGCCGAGCATGCCCTTGATGCCGTCGTCCACGAGCTTCTGCGCGACGGTCGTGCCCGTGCGCGGGTCGGCCTGGTCGTCCGCCGAATCCAGCACGATGCGAACCGGCTTGCCGCCGATCACCGGCTTCGTCGCGTTGAACTCTTCGACCGCGAGCGTGATGCCGTTCTGGAAGTCCTTGCCGTAGTGGGCTTGCGCGCCCGTCATCGGGCCGGCGAAGCCGACCTTCACGTCGTCTGCCTGCTGTGCGAATGCGGTCCCCGCGAACGACAGGCCGGCGAGCGTCATGGCGGCTGCCAGCTTGGTCATCGTGTGCTTCATAGCTTCTCCTAATACCAGTGTGGATGGCAGCTTCTTGCCGGGATCGCCGTGCCTGCTGCCGTTTGTTTTGAATTTGTCTGAACCGGGCGCCGCAAGTCTCAACCGATCGTCATCAAATTCGCGTTACCGCCCGCCGCCGCCGTGTTCACGCTCACCGAGCGTTCCGTCAGCAGACGTTCGAGCGCGTAGTCTTCGCCGTCGTGGCCAGCGTCGGCGAACGTGCCCGCCGCGACGCCCTGCACCGATACGATCGGCCCCGGGCGCTTAGCGACTTCCTTCACCAGCGACAGTAGTTCGTCACTGTCGCCCTCGAACAGCACGGCATCGTAGCCGGCTGCCGGATCCTTGCTCACCGACGCATGGGCCTTCAGCGCGGGTGGCAGCGATGCCACCAGTTGCTCGCCCGCCGATCCCGCGAAGAGCGCCTTGTTGCCGGTCGCCAGCACGGCGGCGAATTGCGCGCGCGCGCCGCTCGCCGTCGATGCCACGCAGAACACCGTGCCGCGCGCGCTCAACGTGTACGTGTTGCGCTCGCCCGTCGGACCGGACAGCACCGCCGTCGCGCCCGCGAGTACGTGTTGCAGATAACCGTCGCAACGCGCGGCCGTCTGCGGATCGCGTTCGCCGATGGCCCAGTCGCGCAACGCGGTAAGCGCGGCGGCGGGCGTATTGGCGGACGGCGTTTCATCGACGACCAGCGTGCTCGCGAGCGACTTCGGCAAGCCGGTCGGGCGCTTGGCCAACAGACGCTGCAAGTACAGCGCGCCGCCTGCCTTCGGACCCGTGCCCGACAGACCTTCGCCGCCGAACGGTTGCACGCCGACCACGGCGCCGATCACGTTGCGGTTCACGTAGATGTTGCCCACGTGTGCGCGCTGAATCACATGCGCGATGGTTTCGTCGATCCGCGTGTGGATGCCGAGCGTCAGTCCGTACCCCGTCGAGCGAATTTGGTCGAGGAGTTTATCAAGAGACGCACGGCGGTAACGCACCACATGCAGCACCGGCCCGAACACTTCGCGCTTCAGCTCGTCGATGCTTTCCAGTTCGATCAGCGTCGGCGGCACGAAGGTGCCTTGGGCGCACGCATCGGGCAGCGGCTGCTGCACGACCTTGCGGCCCTTCTCGCGCATCGCCGCGATGTGCGCGTCGATGCTGCGCTTCGCGTCGGCGTCGATCACGGGACCGACATCCACCGACAGGCGGTCCGGATTGCCCACGGCGAGCTGCTTCATCGCGCCGGTCAGCATGTCGAGCGTGCGGTCGGCGACATCGTCCTGCAGACAGAGAACGCGCAGCGCCGAGCAGCGTTGACCGGCCGAATCGAACGAAGACTGCATCACGTCCGCCACGACCTGTTCCGCGAGCGCCGACGAATCGACGATCATCGCGTTCTGCCCGCCGGTTTCCGCGATGAGCGGGATCGGGCGGCCGTCGGAATCGAGGCGCTCCGACAGCGTCTTGTTGATCAGGCGCGCGACTTCGGTCGAGCCGGTGAACATCACGGCGCGCGTGCGGGCATCGGCGACGAGCGCCGCGCCGACGGTTTCGCCATCGCCCGGCAGCAGTTGCACCGCGCCCGCCGGCACGCCGGCTTCGCGCAGAATGCGCACGGCTTGCGCGGCGATCAGCGGCGTCTGCTCGGCGGGTTTCGCGAGCACGGGGTTGCCCGCCGCGAGCGCGGCCGCGACCTGACCCATGAAGATGGCCAGCGGGAAATTCCACGGGCTGATGCACACCACCGGCCCGAGCGGGCGATGCGTGTCGTTCGAAAACTCCGCGCGAATCTGCGACGCGTAGTAGCGCAGGAAATCGACGGCTTCGCGAATCTCCGCGATCGCGTTCGGCAGCGACTTGCCCGCTTCGCGCACGACGAGGCCCATCAGCGTGTGCATCTGCGCTTCGAGCAGGTCGGCGGCGCGCGAGAGGCAATCGGCGCGGTCTTCGACGGGCGTCGCCTGCCAGATCGGCGCGGCGGCCACCGCGTTCGCGAGCGCCGCGCTCACCTGTTGCGACGACGCTTCGACCACGGTGCCGACGACATCGCGATGATCGGCCGGATTGCGAATCTCGCGCGCGACGCCGTTTTGCGGGTCGTCGCGTTCCAGCATCGGCACGGCTTGCCACGGATGATTCGCGCTCGCGAGCAGCGCCGACGACAGCGACGCCAGCCGATGCTCGTTCGACAGGTCGAGGCCCATCGAATTGAGGCGCTCGTTGCCGTAGAGCTGACGCGGCAGCGGGATCTTCGCGTGCGGCGCGCCGAGCGGGGTGATGGCTTGCGCTTCGTCGATCGGATCGCGCACGAGGTCCTTCACCGGAACCGATTCATCGGCGATGCGGTTCACGAACGACGTGTTCGCGCCGTTTTCCAGAAGACGCCGCACCAGATACGCGAGCAGCGTTTCGTGCGTGCCGACCGGCGCATACACGCGGCACGGGCGGTTCAGCTTGTCGCGGCCGGTGACTTCCTCGTACAGCGGCTCGCCCATGCCGTGCAGGCACTGGAACTCGTACTGGCCGGGATAGTAATTCTGGCCCGCGAGGTGATAGATGGCGGACAGCGTGTACGCGTTGTGCGTGGCGAATTGCGGATAGACGGCATCCGGCGCGCCGAGCAGCTTCTTCGCGCAGGCGAGGTACGAGATGTCCGTATAGATCTTGCGCGTGTAGACCGGATAGCCTTCGAGGCCGTCCACTTGCGCGCGCTTGATTTCGGTATCCCAGTACGCGCCCTTGACGAGACGAATCATCAAACGGTGACGGCTGCGGCGCGCGAGATCCACCAGATAGTCGATCACGAACGGGCAGCGCTTCTGATACGCCTGCACCACGAAGCCGATGCCGTTCCAGCCCGCCAATTCCGGATCGAAGCACAGCGCCTCGAGCAGATCGAGCGACAGCTCGAGCCGGTCGGCTTCCTCGGCGTCGATGTTCAGGCCGATGTCATAGCGCCGCGCGAGTTGCGCCAGCGCGCGCACGCGCGGCAGCAGTTCGCTCATCGTGCGCTCTTGCTGCGAGCGCGAGTAACGGGGATGCAGCGCCGACAGCTTGATCGAAATGCCCGGGCCTTCGTAGATGCCGCGCCCGCCGGCCGCCTTGCCGATCGCGTGAATGGCCTGCTCGTACGACGCGTAGTAACGCTGCGCGTCTTCTTCCGTCGTCGCGGCTTCGCCGAGCATGTCGTAGGAATAGCGGAAGCCGCGCGCTTCGAACTTGCGGCTGTTGGCGAGCGCTTCGGAGATGGTCTCGCCGGTGACGAACTGCTCGCCCATCAGACGCATCGCCATATCGACGCCCTTGCGGATCAGCGGCTCGCCGCCCTTGCCGATCATGCGCGTGAGCGCCGACGAGAGGCCGGCTTCGCTGTTCGTCGTCACGAGCTTGCCGGTAATCATCAGGCCCCACGTCGCGGCGTTGACGAACAACGACGGCGCCTGGCCCATGTGCGAGCGCCAGTCGCCCTTGCTGATCTTGTCGCGAATCAGCGCGTCGCGCGTGGCGCGGTCGGGAATGCGCAAGAGCGCCTCGGCGAGACACATCAGCGCCACGCCTTCCTGACTCGACAGCGAGAATTCGTGGATCAGCCCTTCGACGCCGCCGCCCTTGCTCTTCGCGCGCAGCGTTTCGACCAGCTTCGTCGCGAGCTTTTCGGTGTCGGCGGCGACGGTGGCCGGCAGTCGCGCCTGACCGATGAGGAACGGCACGCACTCCGGCTCCGGACGGCGGTACGCCGCCGTGATCGCCGCGCGCAGCACGGACTGCGGCTGCACGTTCTGCGCGAACTCGAGGAACGGGTGCGGCGCGCCGTCTTCGTCGCCTTCGACAGTCGCGGCGTCGCTCATCTCCGACGTGCCGTTCACGCCCGAGAGTTCCGGCGGAAGCTGGCCGTGCTCGATCCGCTCCAGATACGCGAAGATCGCCTGCTTGATGAGCCAGTGTGGAGTGCGTTCCAGTCGCGTGGCGGCGTCTTTCAGCCGGGACCGCAGCAAATCGTCGACTTTCACGCCAAGGGTTGTGCTCGCCATATTTCCTTCGTTTGCCGGTCACGCTTACCCGGCCAGGGACCTAAAAGTTGGCGAATCGTACTCCGCTGATATAAAAGGTGCAACCAGCATTTTCGAGACGGTTGCACCGCGTCGAAACCCTTGTGGGGCGGGCTTCTCCGTGGTTTTTTGGATGCTTGTCCGGTGGCGGAAATCGCCTAGTAGTTTCCCTAACCCACTCTTTTTTGGGACACCCCCTAAGTAAATGCGTCCCCGCTGCCGATATAAAGCGATGCGCGCCGTCCGGCGCTACAAAAGCAGCTACGGGGAACGACAACATGAGCACGTGGATGGTGGTGGTCGGGGTTTGGGCGATGTTCGCGCTTTGCATGGTGCTGTTCGTGCGCGGAGCGTCGTCGCGTACGCATCATGTCGACGATACGCGCGACGAGGCGACGCCGGTTCGCGGCGGCGCGGAGGCATCGCGCGCGAAAGTCTGACGAGCGGCGGGCGGCCCGCCGCGTTTTACACGTCGAGCGGGTCGACTTCCACGTTCCAGCGCAGCACGCCTTTGAGCGAGCGCAGCACCGGCTGCCACGCTCGCAGCGCCGTTTGCAACGCGGCGCGCGAGCCGCTCTCCAGCAGCAGTTGCGCGCGGTGCACGTTGAAGACCTTGACGATGGTGAGCGGCACGGGATCATAGACGGTCACGCGGTCCGCGCCGGGCAACGGCGCGAACGCGGCGGCGGCGTCTTCGAGAAACGCGATCGCGGCTTCGAGCGTGCGGCCTTCGGCGCGCAGCATCGCCTGATAGACGAAGGGCGGCAGGCGCGCGTCGCGTCGCTCGGCGAGCGTGGCGTTCGCGAATCCGACGTAGTCTTGTCGCGACAAAGCGAGGTAAAGCGCGTGGCGCGGATAGCGCGTCTGGATTAGCACTTCGCCCGGCAGCCCGGCGCGGCCCGCGCGGCCGCTGACCTGCGTCAGTTGCGCGAAGAGCCGCTCGCTCGCGCGGAAGTCGTGCGAGAAGAGCGCCGTGTCCGCGTTCAGCACGCCGACGAGCGTGACGCGCCGGAAATCGTGTCCTTTCGCGATCATCTGCGTGCCGACGAGAATATCGACCTCGCCCGCGTGGACGTCCGAAAACAGCGCCTGCGCGCTGCCTTTGCGCCGCGTGCTGTCGGCGTCGATGCGCAGCACCCGCGCGCCCGGCACCACGCTCGCGAGCGTTTCCTCGACGCGCTGCGTGCCACGGCCCATCGGCGCGATATCGATATTGCCGCAATCCGGGCACGACTTCGGAATGCGCGATTCCCAGCCGCAGTGGTGGCAGCGCAGCGCGCGCTCCGGCTTATGCAGCACCGCATAGGCGCTGCAACGCGGGCAGCCCGCGACCCAGCCGCAGGCGTCGCACGAGAGGATCGGCGCGTAGCCGCGTCGGTTCAGAAAGACGAGGCTCTGCTCGCCGCGCTCCAGCCGCGATTTCAGCGCCGCGATGAGCGGCCCCGACAGCCCTTCGACTGACGCCCGGCCGCGCCGGTGTTCTTCCTCGAGATCGATGAGTCGCACGGTCGGCAGCGCGGCGTCCGTCACCGCGCGGCGCGTCAACGTGAGTCGCGTGTAGCGGCCCTGCTCGGCCTGCCACCAGGTTTCGAGCGAGGGCGTCGCGGACCCGAGCACCACCGGAATTTCCAGTTGCTTCGCGCGATACACCGCCAGATCGCGCGCCGAGTAGCGCAAGCCTTCCTGCTGCTTGTAGGCGGGATCGTGTTCCTCGTCGACGACGATCATCGCGAGGCCCGGCATCGACGCGAGAATGGCGAGCCGCGTGCCGAGCACGATTCGCGCGCTGCCGGTGTGAGCCGCGAGCCAGTTGCGCGCGCGCTCGCCTTCAGCGAGACCGCTGTGCATGGTGACGATGGAATCCGGCGCGAGCGCGGCGAATCGCTGGCGAAAAGCCGCTTCGAACTGCGGCGTGAGATTGATTTCCGGGACGAGGACGAGCGCCTGCGCATCGGGCCGCGCCGCGAGCAACGCGGCGAGCGCGTGGAGATAGACCTCGGTCTTGCCGCTACCCGTGACGCCGTGCAGCAGGAAAGGCGCGAAGCCCTGCGCGCCCGCGATGGCATCGACAGCTTCGCGTTGTTCGTCGGTGAGTTGCGGGAGCGACGCCCCGCCGGTTGGAGAAGACGGCGCGTCGAGCCGTGTGGCTTCGCCTTGCGCGGCGCGTTCGATCCAGCCGCGCGCGAGCCAGTCGTCGAAAGTGGCGGACGCCTTCGGATGCATCGCGCGAGCGTCGGATAGGGTCAACAAGTCATGTTCCGCGAGCGCCGCCGCGAGACGGCGCAGCGCGTGAGCACGCGCGGGCAGCGCGTCCGGGAGCGCATCGCGGCCGGCGGGGAGCAGCCGGAAACGCTCCTCGACCGCGAGCAGCCGATCCCAGCGCGACGCGTCGCGCAAGGCTTGCGGAAGCGCCGGCAGCGCCACTTCGCCCAGTCCGCGCTGGTAATATTCCGCCGCGAAATGCGCGAGCGCGATCCACTGCGCGGAAAGCGGCGGGCACTCGCGGCACATGCGCGTCACGTCGCGCAGTTTGTTGGGCGGCACGTCGGTGGCGGACGTCACTTCGCAGATCAGCCCGACGACGTCGCGCCGTCCGAACGGTACCTCGACGAGTGCGCCGACGGCCGGTTCGCCGGCCAGCGCGTACCGGTAGTCGAACAGCACGGGCATGGGCTGATCGACGGCAACACGCACGAAGACGTCCGTCATCGCGCCAAGCGCCCGCGAGGCCCGGCGCTTTTGGCGCGCCACGGCAGCACAAGACTCACGCGGACGAACTTAAAGTGAAACGTCAAAGTCGGCGGGAAGTGTGCGGTTTTTTCTGGTTTTCCACCGCTTTCCACAGCCCTGTGGATAACTTTGTTGAGAAGTTCCGCGCGGCCCGCCGCAAAGAATGTCACGGATCGCTTGCGTGCGTTTGCCCACATATCGGACAATACTCTTATAAGTTGTTTGAAATCAGCGACTTAAGCGAAGAATAGCGAGCTTTTATGGGCTATGCGCGTCGATACGTCTGATGGCGCGACGCAACGAACAAAATGTGCATAAGTCCATCTTGACATCGCGAGAGACCGCGAACGGCGGGCGATTCCGATTGCACCGCCGCGCACGTCGGCTGAGCCGCGTGTCGACGTTCGCTGCACTGCAGCATGAGCGATTATCGAGCGACCCCGCGCGCCCGCATCTCGCGACTGTACCGATGCACTTCGTCGACCAGTTCGGCGACGTGCTCCGGCGGCGTGAACTGCGAAATGCCGTGCCCCAGATTGAACACGTGGCCCGGAAAATTCCCGAAGCTGTCCAGGACGCCGCGCGCTTCGGCGCGAATCGCTCCCGGTGGCGCGAAAAGCACGGCTGGATCGATATTGCCTTGCAGCGCGACGCGACCGCCGACGCGCTCACGCGCCGCGCCCAGGTTCACCGTCCAGTCGAGGCCGACCGCATCCACGCCCGTGGCGGCGATCTCGTCGAGCCACAGCCCGCCGCCCTTCGTGAACGTGATGACCGGAACGCGCGCCCCGTCGTGTTCGCGCTTCAGACCCGCGACGACCTTTGGAATGTAGTCGAGCGAAAAGCGTTGATACGCGCCATCGGCAAGCGCTCCGCCCCACGTATCGAAGATCATGACCGCCTGCGCGCCCGCCTCGATCTGCGCGTTCAGATACGCGGTCACGGCTTGCGCATTGATGTCGAGAATGCGGTGCATGAGGTCGGGCCGCGCGTAAGCCATCGCCTTCACGGTCCGGTGATCGTCCGAGCCGCCGCCTTCGACCATGTAGCACGCGAGCGTCCACGGGCTGCCGGAAAAACCGATGAGCGGCACCTTCTGGCGGCCTTGCGCGTCGGTGAGCGCGCGGCGGATCTGGCTCACGGCGTCGGTCACATAGCGCAGCGTCGCGTCCATGTCCGGCACAGAGAGACGCTTCACGTCGTCTTCCGTACGCACCGTGCGTTCGAAACGCGGACCCTCGCCCTGCACGAAATTCAGGCCGAGGCCCATCGCGTCAGGGACGGTGAGGATGTCGGAGAAGAGAATCGCGGCGTCGAGCGGATAGCGTTCGAGCGGTTGCAGCGTGACTTCGGTGGCGAAATCCGGATTCTTCGCGAGGCCGAGGAAACTGCCGGCGCGCGCGCGCGTGGCGTTGTATTCGGGCAGATAACGGCCGGCCTGACGCATCAGCCAGATCGGCGTGTATTCGGTCGGCTGGCGCAGCAGCGCACGCAAGAAGGTGTCGTTGAGAAGTGTGTGTGCCACGTCGCTCGGTGCCGAAGCCTGAAGAATCATCCATTCTACCGGACCGGCTGCCCGTTTTCGCAGCAGCGCGGCGGCAAATCGGCGCGCGTCGCAGGCTTTTCGAGATGATTTGCAGACGCACGGACGCTCGTTATCATCGATGGCCGCCGGCGTCGTCGCGGCCCAATACAACTAGAACCAGGAGATTCGATGAAACGCATGTCCTTCAGTCTTGCCGCCTGCGCGCTGACTTGGCCGCTTCTCGCATCGAGCGTCGCGCACGCCCAGACCGTTCAAGGCGGCAGCGTCGTGCAGGCCGCGCCCGCGTACGCCTCCCGGCTCGACGAAGTGCTCGCGCGCCACACGCTGCGCGTCTGCACGACCGGCGACTACAAGCCGTATTCGTTCTTGCGGCCGGACGGTCAGTTCGAAGGCATCGACATCGATCTCGCGGACAGTCTCGCGAAGTCGCTCGGCGCGAAAGCCGATTACGTCAAAACGTCGTGGTCGAATCTGATGAACGACTTCGTCGCGAAGTGCGATATTGCGGTCGGCGGCGTGTCGACGACACTGGAGCGGCAGAAGCGCGCGTTCTTCACCGCGCCGTACATGGAAGACGGCAAGACGCCGATCGTGCGTTGCGGCGACGTCGACAAGTATCAGACCGTCGCGCAAATCGACCAGCCGAACGTGCGCACGATCGTCAATCCGGGCGGCACCAACGAGCGGTTCGCGAAGCAATACTTCTCGCACTCGCAGCTGATCGAGTATCCGGACAACGTGACGATCTTCAAGCAGATACTCGACGGCCGCGCCGACGTCATGGTCACGGACGCATCCGAGACGCTGCTTCAGCAGAAGCTAAATCCCGGCCTGTGCTCGGTGCATCCGGACAAGCCGTTCCAGTTCGGCGAGAAAGCGTATCTGCTGCCGCGCGGGGACGTCGCGTGGCAGCAGTATGTGGATCAGTGGCTGCACCTCGCGCGCTCGACCGGCGAGTTTCAGACTGTCGTCGACAAGTGGTTGAAGTAACGAGTCAGCGATCCGCGCGCAGCAGTTCGCCCGCGCGCTCGCCGATTTGCCGCAACCAGTCGCGCGCCGCGCCGGACTGCGCATGCAGGCGGCCGAAGCCATGCGTCATGTTCGTCGCGTCGATCAGCTCGACGCGGCCGCCGTTGGCTTCGAGGAAGCGCTGAAGCTCGTAGGCGTCGTCGTAGAGCGGATCGTAGGCGGCCGCGACGATCAAGGCGCGCGCCGGCGTCCGCTCGTACGGCTCGGCAAGCGGGAACGCGCGCACGTCGTGCTCGTCGGGCGCGGCGCCGGACAGAAACTGCGTCCAGTACCAGCGCATTTCGTCGTTGGTGAGACCGGGCCCGTTCGCATTGGCGAGACAGCTCGGGCTCTCGAACTGGCGTCGCATCACCGGATACAGCAGCAGTTGCACGTTGACGAGGCCCGCCACGCGCTGGTTCGCGCCGCGCGCCGCGACGACCGCCAGATGCGCGCCCGCGCTGTCGCCGCCGACGCCCAGCCTGTCCGTCGCGAAGCCAAGCCGCGAGCGATGTTCCGCCAGCCACAGAAGCGCGTCCAATGCGTCGTCGCACGGAGCCGGAAACGGATGCTCCGGCGCGAGCCGGTAATCGACGCTCGCGACGGCACACTGCGCATCGAGCGCGAGCCGCGCGACGAGCCCGTCGTGCGTCTCGATGTCGCCCACTACCCAGCCGCCGCCGTGAAAGTAGACGAGCAACGGCAGCGGTCCGCTTGCCGCCTCCGGCCGATAAATGCGCGCGGCAATCGTGCGGCTTTGTAAAGAAACGTCAATGTCCTCGACGGCGATCGCGTCGTCGCGGTCGCCTGAATAGGCCTGCGCGACCGCCTTGAAGCGCTGGCGCACGGCGGATGCATCCGCGTCGGGGCCGAGCGGCGGGAAGGCTTCCGCGACGCGGCTGTAATACTGAAGAAGGTCTGAATCGATCGTCATGCACGTCTCCAATTGGTGTTTTGCGTAGTGGCGGCGCGTTGAAAACACACCAAAAAATCGTTTTCATGCGTCCACCCGTGCTATTTTTCTGAAGAATAGCGAAATTGGCCGCCGCCGTTTAAACTGCATTTTGCACTGGCCTCGGGGCAAATGAGTAAATGGCCCGATTAACTCGCAATAAATGGCCAGACATTAGGGGTTTCGCGGGAGAATGTTTAGCCCGACGATTATGCACGTTGGGTTACAACCTGAAACACTTTGTTACGGCCCTCGTCAATCAATTCGCCCACAATCTGTTCAAACGGTTTCAACACGGGTGGTCTCGATTGCGCTGCGCAAACCGCAACGCAAATCGCAAGCCGGCATGGTCCGGCCCTCCGAATAGGGGACATCCGTGTTGGGATCGTTCTTCGGTTTGAAGCAGAACCGAAGCTCCCACAGTTGGTCTCCTCGCGCTAACCCCGTAGCGTGTGGTTTTTAGCGGGCTCCAGGCCCGCTTTTTTTTCGCCTGGACAAACGTTTGCGCGCTTGCGCTTCGGGCGTTTGTCGTATCGTTTGCCCATGACAGAAGGGAGCGCGCTGCGCTCCCTTTGTCGTTTGCCGGCCGTCTGGACACCTCGATCAGGCGGTTTTCGCTTCGATCAGCTTCAGTTCGTCGATCATCTGCGCGCGCATCACGAACTTCTGCACCTTGCCGGTAACCGTCATCGGCAACTCGTCGACGAAACGGATATAGCGCGGAATCTTGTAGTGCGCGATCTGCCCTTCGCAAAAAGCGCGGATTTCCTGCTCCGTCGCCTGCTCACCCGGACGCACCACGATCCATGCGCAGACTTCCTCGCCGTATTTCGCGTCGGGCACGCCGAAAACCTGAACCGACTGGATCTTGGGATGACGGAACAGAAATTCTTCGATTTCGCGCGGATAAATGTTCTCGCCGCCGCGTATCAGCATGTCCTTTAGCCGCCCGACGATATTGCAGTAGCCCTCGGGGTCGAGCGTCGCGAGATCGCCAGTGTGCATCCAGCCATCGACAATCGCCTCGCGCGTCTTGGCTTCGTCGCCCCAATAGCCTTTCATCACCGAATAACCGCGCGTGCAAAGTTCGCCCGTTTCCCCGACCGGCACGATTTGCCCGAGCGCATCGACGATCTTCACCTCCAGATGCGGCTGAATGCGGCCGACGGTGGCTGTGCGCTTGTCGAGCGGGTCCGTGGTCGAGCTCTGGAACGAAACGGGGCTCGTCTCCGTCATGCCGTAGGCGATGGTGATCTCGCTCAGGTGCATCTTCGACACGACGCGCTTCATCGTTTCGATCGGGCACGGCGAGCCCGCCATGATGCCCGTGCGCAGGCGGCTCAGGTCGTACTTCGCGAAGTCGGGGTGATCCAGTTCCGCGATGAACATCGTCGGCACGCCGTGCAGCGCGGTGCAGCCCTCTTCGTGGACGGCGGCGAGCGTCGCAGCGGGATCGAACGCTTCGCCGGGAAAGACCATCGCCGCGCCCGTCGATACGCACGCGAGCACCGCCAGCACCATGCCGAAGCAGTGATACAGCGGCACGGGAATGCAGAGCGAATCGGCCTCGGTCAGGCGCATGGCCATCGCGATATAGCGCGCGTTGTTGACGATGTTCCGATGCGTGAGCGTCGCGCCCTTCGGATTGCCGGTGGTGCCGCTCGTGAACTGGATGTTGATCGCGTCGCGGGCGTCGAGTTTCGCTTCGAGCGCGTCGAGGCGCGCAGTGTCGAGCGCGGCGCGGCCCCGGCGCATGACGTCGTCGAAATTCAGCATGCCGGGCGTGGTGCCGTCGCCCATGCGAATCACTGTGCGCAGCGCAGGCAGCTTGGCCGCGTGCAAGTCGTTGAGCTCGGCGTCGGACAACTCGGGCGCGAGTGCCTGAAGCATGTCGAGGTATTTCGACGTCTTGAAGTGCTCGGCCGCGATGATGGCCGTGCAGCCGACCTTCTGCAGCGCGTATTCTAGCTCGGCCAGCCGATACGCCGGGTTGATGTTCACCAGCACGGCGCCGATGCGCGCGGTAGCAAACTGCGTCAGCAGCCATTCAGCGCGGTTCGGCGACCAGATGCCGACGCGATCGCCCGCTTTGAGGCCGAGCTGCAACAGCGCGGTCGCGAGCGCGTCGACCTCATTGGCGAACTCACGCCACGTCCAGCGGATGTTTTTTTCGCGGAACACGACGGCCGGTCGGTCTGGAAAGCGCGCGACCGTTTCCAGAAGAAAGCGCGAGACGGTGGCATCACTGAGCGGGATATCGGTCGCGCCGCGGACATAGGAGAGGCCGTCGCGCGGTTCGATCTGCGCGCCGGCGTGCGTCGGTTCGTGTGCCATCGATGGACTCCGCCCGGATGAAGGCTAACTGGAAGGCCATTGTGCATGGCGACGCCGCCCGAGGGCATTCAGTGTTACCCGCAATGCTTGCCGGTCAGATCGGTCGCGGCTTCGCGGAATCAATGCGTTAGGCGCATAGGGAAACGTCGCGCATCCGACATGCACATTTGCCGAGGCATGCACGCATAAAAAAAGCAGCCCGGAGGCTGCTTTCTTGACCCGCGAATGTGCGTCTCGCTCAGTGCTTCGCGTGCGCCTTGCGCAGACGCTGAATCGCTGCGAGCTGCGCCGCGGCGTACGCCAGTTCGGCTTGCGCCGTAGCATACTCGAGTTCGGATGCGTTGTTCTGCATCGCTTCCTCGGCGCGCTTCTTCGCTTGCTCGGCTTTCGCTTCGTCCAGATCGGCGCCGCGGATGGCGGTGTCGGCCAGTACGGTAACGATGCCCGGCTGAATCTCCAGAATGCCGCCCGCGACGAACACGAACTCTTCCGAACCGTCTTCCGCCTCGATGCGGACCGCACCCGGACGAATGCGCGTGATGAGCGGCGTGTGCCCCGGCAGAATGCCGAGCTCACCGGACTCGCCCGGCAGCGCGACGAACTTCGCCTGGCCCGAGAAGATCTGCTCTTCCGCGCTGACGACGTCTACTTTGATGGTTGCCATGTTGTCCAACTCCTGGGTTGAGCGTAGTTCGAGGACGCCGGCGCGAGCCGGCGTCCGCTTCGATACACCCGACCTTTACTGGATCTTCTTGGCCTTTTCGAAGGCTTCGTCGATCGTGCCAACCATGTAGAACGCCTGTTCCGGCAGGTGATCGCATTCGCCTTCCACGATCATCTTGAAGCCGCGAATGGTTTCCTTCAGCGGCACGTACTTGCCCGGCGAACCCGTGAACACTTCAGCGACGTGGAACGGCTGCGACAGGAAACGCTGGATCTTGCGAGCGCGCGCGACCGACAGCTTGTCTTCCGGCGACAGTTCGTCCATGCCCAGAATCGCGATAATGTCGCGCAGTTCCTTGTAGCGCTGCAGCGTTTGCTGCACGCCCCGCGTGATCGAGTAATGCTCTTCGCCGATCACGTTCGGGTCGATCTGACGCGAGGTCGAATCGAGCGGGTCCACGGCCGGATAGATACCGAGCGAAGCGATGTCACGCGACAACACGACGGTTGCGTCCAGGTGGCCGAAGGTCGTAGCCGGCGACGGGTCGGTCAAGTCGTCCGCAGGGACGTACACGGCCTGAACCGACGTGATCGAGCCGGTCTTGGTCGACGTGATGCGCTCTTGCAGCTTGCCCATTTCTTCAGCCAGCGTCGGCTGATAGCCCACTGCCGACGGCATACGGCCGAGCAGTGCCGACACTTCCGTGCCTGCAAGCGTGAAACGGTAGATGTTGTCCACGAAGAACAGCACGTCGAGACCTTCGTCACGGAAGTGCTCGGCCATCGTCAGGCCGGTCAGCGCGACGCGCAGACGGTTGCCCGGCGGCTCGTTCATCTGGCCGTACACCAGCGCGACCTTGTCCAGAACGTTCGAGTCCTTCATTTCGTGATAGAAGTCGTTCCCTTCACGGGTACGCTCGCCAACGCCCGCGAACACGGAGTAACCGCCGTGTTCCTTTGCGATGTTGTTGATGAGTTCCATCATGTTCACGGTCTTGCCCACGCCTGCACCGCCGAACAGACCCACCTTGCCGCCCTTCGCGAACGGGCAGATCAGGTCGATAACCTTGATGCCGGTTTCGAGCAGTTCGGTCGACGGCGACAGCTCGTCGAACGAAGGCGCTTGCTGGTGAATCGAACGCAGGTTCGTCGATTCGATCGGGCCCGCTTCGTCGATCGGACGGCCGAGCACGTCCATGATCCGGCCGAGCGTGGGCTTGCCGACCGGCACGCTGATCGGCTTGCCGGTGTTCTTGACCATCGTGCCGCGGCGCAGGCCGTCGGATGCACCCAGACAGATGGTGCGGACCACGCCGTCGCCCAGCTGCTGCTGGACTTCGAGCGTCAGTTCCGTGCCTTCCAGAATGAGCGCGTCGTAAATCTTCGGCATTTCCGCACGCGGAAATTCCACGTCGATAACGGCGCCGATGCACTGTACGATCTTGCCTTCTACCAAAGCAGTAGTACTCATCGCATTTCCTTTAGATACTGTGTTCTTTCACGCGGTCAGCAAACTCAGACCGCCGCGGCGCCGCCGACGATTTCCGACAATTCTTTCGTAATCGCTGCCTGACGGCTCTTGTTGTAGACGAGCTGCAGTTCGTTGATCACGCTCTTCGCGTTGTCCGACGCCGCCTTCATCGCGACCATGCGCGCGGATTGTTCCGACGCCATGTTCTCCGCGACCGCCTGATAGACGAGCGCCTCGACGTAGCGCACGAGCAGGTCGTCCACCACGGTTTGCGCGTCCGGCTCGTAGATGTAATCCCACGACGTCTTCGGCGTCTCGGCTTCGCTTTCCTGCTTATGGAGATCGTCGATCGACAGCGGCAGAAGTTGCTCGATCACCGGCTCCTGCTTCATCGTGTTGACGAAGCGCGTGTACGCCAGGTACACCGCGTTGACCTTGCCTTCCGAATACAGGTCGAGCTGCACCTTGATCGCGCCGATCAGCTTTTCCAGATGCGGCGTGTCGCCCAGTTGCGTGACTTGCGACACAACGCGGGCGCGCAGCCGGTTCAGAAAGCCGAGTCCCTTGCCGCCGATGGCCGAAGCCTCGATGGTCACGCCGCTCTGATCCAGTTCCTTGATGCGGTTCAGCGACGCACGCAGGATGTTCGTGTTCATGCCGCCGCACAGACCCTTGTCGGTCGTGACGAGGATCAGGCCAGCCGCTTTCGCGCCGTCGTTCTTCACCATGAACGGGTGACGATACTCGGGATTCGCGGCGCTCATGTGCGCTGCGATTGCGCGGACTCGGTCAGCGTACGGACGGGCGGAACGCATGCGCTCCTGGGCGCGGCGCATCTTGGATGCGGCGACCATTTCCATCGCTTTCGTGATCTTGCGCGTGTTCTGCACGCTCTTGATCTTGCCGCGAATTTCCTTCATTCCAGCCATTGCTTACTCCTTGATCGAAGCCGCGCGGCGTCCATCCGATGATGCGCCGCGCGTTGCTCCTCAGTGCCGATCAATAAGCGCCCGACTTCTTGAAGTCCTTCAGCGCGGCATGCAGCGCGCCTTCGTCGTCCTTCGACAAGTCTTTGTTGTCTTCGATGCGCTTAATCAGATCGGCATGGCTCGTCTTCAGGTATTCGCGCAGGCCCTTTTCGAACGGCAGCACTCGCGCAACTTCCAGATCGTCGAGATAGCCGTTGTTGGCCGCGAACAGCGCCACCGACAGTTCCCACACTTGCAGCGGCTGATACTGCGGCTGCTTCAGCAGTTCCGTCACGCGGCGGCCGCGCTCCAGCTGCTTGCGGGTCGCTTCGTCGAGGTCCGACGCGAACTGCGCGAACGCGGCCAGTTCACGATACTGCGCGAGGTCGGTACGGATACCGCCCGACAGCTTCTTGACGACCTTGGTCTGAGCCGCGCCACCGACGCGCGACACCGACACGCCCGCGTTGATCGCAGGGCGGATACCGGCGTTGAACAGGTCGGTTTCCAGGAAGATCTGGCCGTCGGTAATCGAGATCACGTTCGTCGGAACGAACGCGGTCACGTCGCCGGCTTGCGTTTCGATGACCGGCAGCGCCGTCAGCGAACCGCTCTTGCCCTTCACTTCGCCGTTCGTGAACTTCTCGACGTACTCTTCCGAGACGCGAGCCGCGCGCTCGAGCAGACGCGAGTGCAGATAGAACACGTCACCCGGATAGGCTTCACGACCCGGCGGACGACGCAGCAGCAGCGAGATCTGACGATACGCCCATGCTTGCTTGGTCAAGTCGTCATAGACGATCAGCGCGTCTTCGCCGCGATCGCGGAAGTATTCGCCCATCGTGCAACCGGCGTAGGGCGCGAGGTACTGCATCGCTGCCGATTCCGAAGCCGAAGCCGCGACGACGATGGTGTAAGCCATTGCGCCGGTTTCTTCGAGCTTGCGCACCACGTTCATGATCGACGAAGCCTTCTGGCCGATCGCGACGTAGATACAGATGAGGTTCTTGCCTTTCTGGTTGATGATCGCGTCGACAGCCACGGCGCTCTTGCCGCACTGACGGTCGCCGATGATCAGCTCGCGCTGGCCGCGGCCGATCGGCACCATCGCGTCGATCGACTTCAGACCCGTCTGCACCGGCTGCGACACCGACTTACGCCAGATCACGCCCGGCGCGATCTTTTCGATAGCGTCGGTCATCTTGGCGTTGATCGGGCCCTTGCCGTCGATCGGGTTGCCGAGCGCATCGACCACGCGGCCGATCAGTTCCGGGCCGACCGGCACTTCGAGAATGCGGCCCGTCGTCTTGACGATGTCGCCTTCCGTGATGTGCTCGTACTCGCCCAGAATAACGGCGCCGACGGAGTCGCGTTCGAGGTTCAGTGCAAGACCGATGGTGTTGCCCGGAAACTCGAGCATTTCGCCCTGCATCACATCCGACAGGCCGTGGATACGCACGATACCGTCGGTCACGGAGATCACGGTGCCCTGGTTGCGAACGTCCGCGCTCGCTTCAAGGCCCTGGATCCGGCTCTTGATCAGCTCGCTGATCTCAGAGGGATTGAGTTGCATTATTCGCTCCTGATAGTCAATTCTGTTGCGTGCCAGCTAAGGCGCTTCCAAGAAGCGTCAGGCGGTGAGCGCCGTCTGCATGCTGGCTAGGCGCGCGCGGACCGAGGTATCGAGCACTTCGTCGCCGACCGTCACGCGAACGCCGCCGATCAGCGACTGATCGATTTCGACGATCGGTTTCAGCTTGCGCTCGAACTTGCGTTCGAGGCTTGCGACCAGGTCGTTCAACTGTGCGCCTTCGAGGGGGAACGCGCTGACGATATGCGCGTCGGCCGCACCTTCACGGGCGTTCTTCAGCTCGTCGAACTGGACGGCGATTTCCGGCAGCAGCGGCAGACGATGGTTGTCCACCAGCATGCGCACGAAGTTCTTTGCCTGAGCGTTGCCCTGAGCGAGCGGCGACTTCACCGCGGCGAGCAGCAAGTCGGTGATCTGCTCGCGGCTCACTTTCGGACTCGAGGCGACCGATTCCACTTCGGGCAGACGCGCAACCTGTGCCAGCTCCTCGACGAAGGTGGACCAGCCCGCGAGATCGCCGGTTTCGGCCACGCGGAACAGCGCTTCTGCGTAAGGACGAGCGATGGTTGCAAATTCGGCCATGATCAGAGCTCGGTTTTGAGTTGATTCAGCAGATCGGCGTGAGCCTTCTGATCGACTTCGCGTCTCAGAATTTGCTCTGCGCCCTTCACGGCCAGCGCCGCGACTTCGGCACGCAGGGCTTCACGCGCCTTGACGATTTGCTGGTCGGCGTCCGCCTTGGCCTGCGCGATGATGCGCGCGGCTTCGGCTTGCGCGTTGGCCTTGATTTCTTCGGCGACGGCTGCGGCGCGCTTCTCGGCGTCAGCAATGCGCTGCTGGCCGTCGTTGCGAGCCTGCGCGAGTTCCTGGTCGACGCGCTTGTGCGCGGCTTCCAGTTCCGCCTTGCCCTTGTCGGCGGCGGCGAGGCCGTCGGCAATCTTCTTCGAGCGCTCGTCGAGGGCGTTGATCAACGGCGGCCACACGAACTTCATCGTGAACCACGCGAGGATCAGAAACACGACCATTTGCGCAAACAGGGTTGCGTTGAGATTCACGGTGTTTCCTTAAACGTTGCTTGATCGGAGAGTGAAACGGTTAAAAGGCGCTAACCGGCTGTTGTGCTCGATCAGCGCCTCACCCGTTCCGTTCTGCGTCCTGTCAAAAATTCGGACGCGCACTTCCGAGAAACCTCAGCCTGCGAGACGCGCGAGCAGCGGGTTCGCGAACGCAAACAGCATTGCCACACCAACGCCGATCAGGAACGCCGCGTCGATCAGACCAGCCAGCAGGAACATCTTGGTCTGCAGCGGGTTCATCAGTTCCGGCTGGCGGGCGCACGCTTCAATGTACTTGCCGCCCATCAGACCGATACCGATACAGGCGCCGATTGCACCCAGGCCGATGATGATGCCGATACCGACGGCGGTCAGACCCTGGATGTTGGCGATGAAAGCTTGCATGATCACTCCTTTGATTAAAGACTTTGGAACTGGATTTATAAAAATTAAAACTGTGATTCTTTGACGATTCCGGACCCCGGCACGCTCACGTTAGTGCGTGTCATGCGCCTGGCCGAGATACACCAGCGTCAGCATCATGAAAATGAAGGCCTGCAGGAACACGATCAGGATGTGGAACACTGCCCACACCGTGCCCGCGATCACATGGCCAATGAAGCCGAGCACGGACAGGTTCGCACCGAAGGTCCACATGCTGCCGAGAAGCGCGATCAGCAGGAACAGCAGCTCGCCGGCGTACATGTTGCCGAAAAGTCGCATGCCGAGGGAAACCGTTTTGGCGGCGAACTCGATGATGTTCAGCGCGAGGTTCGGAATCCACAGAACCGGATGCGAGCCGAACGGAGCGGACAGCAGTTCGTGCACGAAACCGCCGGCGCCCTTGATCTTGATGTTGTAGTAGAGCATCAGCAGCAAGACGCCCAGCGCGATGCCGATGGTGCCGTTGAGGTCGGCCGTCGGCACGATTCGATGATGCGGAAGCGCGTGCTCGAGCCCGAGCCAGCCGATCACGCGGCCAGGCAAGTCAACCGGGATGAAGTCGAGCGAGTTCATCAGCGCGACCCAGACGAACACGGTCAGCGCGAGCGGCGCGATGAAACGGCGGCTGCCGTGGATCATCGACTTCGACTGGTCTTCGACCATTTCCACGAGCATTTCGATTGCGCACTGGAAACGGCCGGGGACGCCGGATGTCGCCCGACGAGCCGCGAGGCCCAGAATGATGATGGTCAAAAGGCCGCATACGATGGACCAGAACAGCGTGTCCAGATTCCAGACGTGGATGTCGAAGATCGACGTCTGCGGATGCGTGGAAAGATTCTGCAAGTGGTGCGCAATGTACTCGGACGGATCCAGAGCGTGCGTTCCTTCGCTAGCTGCCATATCGTTAAAGCCACCCAAATTGTCAAAAATCTTTCGCCGCCTTCGCTTCCGAGCCGCCGCTTCGCGTCGCGGCTCCGGGGCGAGAGGCCCGTGTGCGGAACGCGTTCCGCACTCATGTTCATGCTACCTACGGCCACGCTGCGCCGCACTTACCCGGGAGGTCATGAAGACCGGCCGCCGCAAGATCATCGCAGCGCCATGGCCACCCAGTACGCTTTCAGCGCGACGATGTACGTGACGAGCAACGGCAGCCACAGCGCGCTCTTATACCAGAGCGCGACGGCGACGAACATAGCAATCGTCGCTCCCATCTTGACGCCTTCGCCGATCATCCAGCTCATGATCGTTTCGGCGCCGCTTTTCGCCTTCAGGCGCGCGGCGAAAAGAGCCGCAGGCACCCAGGCGATCGCTCCTCCCAGAAAGGCGGACAGCGCAGCATCGCCCGGCGGCTTGTAAAACAGCCACCAAAGCAGCGTCGCACCCAGGGACAAAACCATTTGCGCCGCCACGACACGATACGGCGTGACACGCGATGGACGACTCACTTGCGGGCCGAACAGCTTTTCTGCCTGATCCCGTGTGAGCGGAACGATATTGTTATCTTGCGCTTCGGCGTCCCACGAGTCGTCAGTCGAATTGCGCGGCTGATTTCCGGTGGCGTGGTTATCGCCGGTCGAGCGAGCACTGACTTGCATGTTTCGTTTGCGCATGTGCGTCGCATTCGCCTGACGTCCGCACGCGAAGTACTCGCGCTCGGCTTCAGGCCTTCAACCCAGTGTCCGGAGAATCACCTTGCGCTTTCGCGGCGCTTTCGAGGTGGCCTAGCTGATAAATCCGGGGGATTGTAAGCGATTGTTGTCACGGATTCAATAGTTTAGGTGCGTCAAAAGCCAAGCGGACGAACCTTAAAAAACGGTCTCAAAACCAAGATTTTTCTTGCGATTGCAAGTAGATTTTCAGATTGAAACCGATTGCGCCGGACGCTTCAAACGAGCGCCCAGCCGATCACCATGGCCGCGATCCAGAAGGGTATCGACACGACGTGGAACGGCGTCCACATGCCCTTCTCGCCCGACAGACGCACGGCGATGAGATTCGCGAGCGAGCCGATTGCCACGCCGAACCCACCGACGCTCACGCCGAACGCGAGCGCGCGCCAGTCCTTCGAGAACTCCGCGAGCACGATGGCCGCCGGCACGTTACTGATGCCCTGCGAGAGCACCGCGCCGGCGGCGAATGCGCGCATTGGCGAGTGGATGCCGATGCGCGCAATGGCATCGTGGATGGTCGGCAACGCGGCAGCGCTGCGAAGCACGATGAACATCAGCACGAAGATGAGCAGCAGGAGGTAGTCGATCTTCAGCACGACCTCGCGTCGCCAGAGGAGGAAGCCGACGGCCAGCGCCGCCAGCGCCGGTCCCGCGTGATGCGCGTCCGCCAGCGCCACGAAAACGCCAAACGCGACGATGCTGATGCCGCATAGTCTCCGGTCTACGCGATGCGCCTCCGCATCGCCGGAGAGGTCAAGCGGCGTCGCGCGAAACATCGCGAAAGTCAGCGCGAACAACAATGCCATTAGCGCCGCGCACAAAGGCAGCAGCTTCCACACGAAGACGCCGAAGGAAACGCCGCTCGTCTGCCAGAGAAACAGGTTCTGAGGATTGCCGAGCGGCGTCAGGATCGAGCCGGCGTTGACTGCCAGCGCGATCACGATCACGAGCTTCTTGATCGGCAGCGGCGCCAGCTTGTTGAGCGACAGCGCGAGCGGGACGACGGCGAACAGCGCGACATCGTTCGTCAGCAGCGTGGACAGCCCGGCCGCCAGCGCGACGAGCAGCAGCGCGAGCCCGCGCTCGCCATGTATGTGATGCACCAGCCGATGCGCCGCCCACATTAGGAATCCTGACAATTCGATCGCTTTGGTCAGGATCAGCAGGCCGGCGAGCGTGAGCACCGTCTGCCAGTCGACCAGACCGGGCAGCGCCGTCAACGGCTGGGGACGGACGACCTCGATGAGAACCAGCGCGAGCACGAGTATCGCGAGCACCGGTTCCTTCGAAATCGTCTTCCAGATGCGTGCCGGGAAGTCGGGGCGCACGCCCTTGGCATCGAGCTCGGACAAGATCGATCCTTGTCTTTACGCTGCTGGCGTCGGCGTTTCGATGCTGCCGCGCAGCTTCGTCAGAATGCCTTCGAGCGCGTCCAGATTGCCGAAGTCGATCGTGACCTTACCGCGCCCCCGGCCGCCGACCTTGATCTTCACGCTGGCCGCGAGCAGATCCGACAACTCCTCTTCCAGACGACGCGTGTCGCGTCCGCCGTCGCTTGGCGGGCGCGCCTTCGCGGGCGTTTGCTTCAGCGTCGCGGCGACGAGGCGCTCCGTTTCCCGCACAGACAAGCGGCGGTTCACTACATGGTTGGCCAACTGAATTTGCGTGGCGGCGTCGACAGACAAGAGCGCGCGCGCGTGTCCCATGTCGAGATCGCCGGCGAGCAGCATCGTCTGAACGGGTGACGCCAGATTCAACAGACGCAGCAGGTTCGACACCGCGCTGCGCGAACGCCCGACTGCTTCGGCGGCTTGCTCGTGCGTGAAGCTGAATTCGTCGAGGAGACGCTGGATGCCCTGCGCTTCTTCCAGCGGATTCAGGTCCTCGCGCTGGATGTTTTCGATCAGCGCCATCGCCGCGGCGGCCTGATCGGGCACGTTCTTCACCAGGACGGGCACTTCGTCCAGACCCGCAAGACGCGCCGCGCGGAAACGCCGCTCGCCCGCGATGATCTCGTAATGATCGTCGCCGACGGAGCGCACGAGAATCGGCTGCATCAAGCCCTGCGCACGAATGCTCGACGCGAGCTCCTGCAACGCGCCTTCGTCCATGCGCGTGCGCGGCTGGTACTTGCCTGCTTGCAACTTGTCGAGCGCCAGCACCGTCGGCGCGCCCTCGCCGCGCACGGCTTCCGTGATGTCGACGCTGCCGCCGAGCAATGCGTCGAGACCGCGGCCCAAACCCTTTTTCTTCATCACAGCGTTCATTTCGGTTCCTCCGTCGGCGTTTCCTGCCGCATCGATTGGGGTTGCAGCGCGCGCAAGCGCTCGATCATTTCCGCGCCGAACTGGACGTACGCCTGCGCGCCGCGGGACGCCTTGTCGAATACGACGCCCGGCAAGCCGTAGCTGGGCGCCTCGGCGAGACGCACGTTGCGCGGGATGACGACATCGAACACCTTGTCGCCGAAGTGCGCCTTCAGTTGATCCGATACCTGCTGCTGCAGCGTGATCCGCGGGTCGAACATCACGCGCAACAGTCCGATCACCTTCAGGTCGCGGTTGAGATTGGCGTGAATCTGCTTGATGGTGTTGACGAGGTCCGAGAGACCTTCGAGCGCGAAGTATTCGCATTGCATCGGGATGATGACGCCGTGCGCCGCGCACAGCGCGTTCAGCGTGAGGAGCGACAATGCGGGCGGACAATCGATGAGCACGAAGTCATAGTCCGGCGCTATGTCCGCAATGGCGGCGCGTAGAATGCGCTCGCGGTTCTCCATCCCGACCAATTCCACTTCCGCGCCCGCGAGTTCGCGATTTGCCGGCAGCACATCGTAGCCCACGGCTTCCGGACTCACGCGTGCTTCGCGCAACGTGACGCCATCCACCAGCACCTCGTACACCGTGTTCTCGCAAGCGGCCTTGTCCACGCCGCTGCCCATCGTCGCGTTCCCCTGCGGGTCGAGGTCGATCAACAGCACGCGCTGGCCGAGACCCGCGAGACTGGCTGCCAAGTTCACTGCTGTCGTCGTCTTTCCAACGCCGCCCTTCTGATTCGCGACGCAGAAGATTTTTGCCATCGTTTAATGTCCTCGTTTCTTCGCTGTCAGAAGATCAGCATGGCTGGAGTGCGGCAGGGGCTCACGCATTGAATCGAATCTCGACGAGATGTCGCTCGGCGTCGAGGAACGGCACCGCCAGGCGTTCGATACTTTCGACGGCCGCGCCCTGCGGCAGGCGCGCGATTTCGGCGTCGGGCTTCACGCCTTTCATCGCGAGAATGCAACCGTGGTCAGCAACCAGATGTCGGGCAAGTGTAGCGAAATCCGTGAGCTCTGCGAACGCGCGAGAGACGATCACATCGAATTTTCCCGGGACGTCGATTCCCGGCTTCAGCGTTTCGACGCGGCCGGTCACAACAGACAAATTCGTCAGCCCCAACTGGGCTTTCGCTTGCGACTGGAATGCCGTTTTCTTGTGAACGATGTCGTTCAGCGTCACCTGCACGTCCGGCAATGCGATGGCCAGCACGATGCCCGGCAGACCCCCGCCCGAACCGACGTCCAACAAAGTAGTTGCGCCGCGGGCCGAAGCTGCGGGCACGATCGCGAGCGAATCCAGAATATGCTGGATGAGCATCTGCCGTGGGTCGCGAATGGCAGTCAAGTTGTAGACCGCGTTCCATTTGCTCAACAGTGCGACGTAGTCGAGCAGTTTCTGTTTCTGTTCGTCGGAGAGCGCGACGCCTAGCGCGCCTGCGCCCTCATTTAACAACGCAGCGAGATCCGTCATTGCACCGCCGACGTCGTAGGCGTCTGCTCGTCGCCACTGCTCCCCTTGCCTCGACGGCCGAGCCCGCGTTTCAGGTGAACCATGAGCAGCGAGATAGCAGCTGGCGTGATGCCCGAGATCCGCGACGCCTGCCCAATCGTCTCCGGACGATGTTGCATCAGCTTCTGCCGCGCCTCGAACGACAAGCCACGGACGTCGTTGTAGTCGATGCCTTCCGGCAAACGCGTGTTCTCCTGCGCGCCGTTGCGCACGATTTCGTTCGCTTGCCGCTCGATGTAGCCTTGGTATTTGACGCCGATCTCAATCTGTTCCTTGATCTGCTCGAGGAGCACTGGATCGTCTGCAAGCGGAGCGTCGGGACCGGACGTGCCGCCGCGCAACGCGCAGACGCCGTCGTACGAGACGCCAGGGCGACGCAGCAAGTCTGCCAGGCTGTATTCGTGGTCAATCGGCTTGCCTAGCAAGGCGGTCGCCTCTTCCGCCGGCAGCGTCTTCGGGTTGACCCATGTCGAACGCAGCCGCTCTGTTTCACGTGAAACAGCGTCGCGCTTGCGGCTAAATGCATCCCAGCGTGCGTCGTCGATGACCCCGATTTCCCTACCGATCTCCGTCAACCGCATGTCCGCGTTGTCTTCCCGCAGCGACAAGCGATATTCCGCCCGGCTCGTGAACATGCGATACGGCTCCGAGACGCCGCGGGTAACGAGATCGTCTACCAGCACGCCGAGATATGCCTGATCGCGCCGCGGGCACCACGCGTCCTTCCCTTGGACCTGCAATCCCGCGTTGATGCCGGCCAACAGCCCCTGTGCCGCAGCCTCTTCGTAGCCCGTCGTGCCGTTGATCTGCCCGGCGAAGAACAGGCCGTTGATCGCTTTTGTCTCTAGCGACGCCTTCAGAGCGCGCGGATCGAAGTAGTCGTACTCGATCGCGTAGCCCGGACGCAGGATATGCGCGTGTTCCAAGCCACGCATAGACCGGACGAGTTCGAGCTGTACGTCGAACGGCAGGCTGGTGGAGATTCCGTTCGGGTAAAACTCGTTGGTAGTCAGCCCTTCGGGCTCAAGGAAGATCTGATGCGCCTCCTTGGAAGCGAATCGGTGAATCTTGTCCTCGATGGACGGACAGTAACGCGGCCCGACGCCTTCGATCACGCCCGTGTACATCGGCGAGCGGTCGAGTCCCGAGCGAATGATGTCGTGCGTGCGCGAATTCGTGTGCGTCACCCAGCACGGCATCTGCCGCGGATGCTGCTCGACGCGTCCCAGGAAAGAAAAGACCGGAATCGGATCGAGGTCGCCCGGCTGCTCCTCCAGCACGGAGAAGTCGATGGTTCGCCCGTCGATACGCGGCGGCGTTCCCGTTTTCAGCCGCCCTTGCGGCAGCTTCAACTCCTTCAGGCGCGCCGATAGCGAGACTGCGGCCGGATCGCCCGCCCGCCCCCCGACGTAGTTATTCAGACCTACGTGAATCTTCCCGTCGAGGAACGTCCCGGCAGTTAGCACAACCGCCCCGGCGCGAAACCGAAGTCCCACCTGCGTTACAGCACCGACCACGCGGTCGCCCTCGACCATCAAGTCGTCGACCGCCTGCTGGAAGAGCCAAAGGTTCGGCTGATTCTCGAGCCGATGCCGGATAGCCTGCTTATAGAGCACCCGATCCGCTTGCGCACGCGTGGCGCGCACGGCTGGACCCTTGGACGAATTAAGGATGCGAAACTGGATGCCCGACTCGTCGGTTGCCGCTGCCATCGCACCGCCGAGGGCGTCGACCTCCTTCACGAGGTGACCCTTGCCGATACCGCCAATTGACGGATTGCAGCTCATTTGCCCGAGCGTTTCGATGTTATGGGTCAAAAGCAGCGTTTTGCAGCCCATTCTCGCCGAAGCCAGCGCGGCTTCAGTGCCTGCATGACCGCCGCCAACGACGATCACGTCAAATTCTGTGGGATAAAGCATGGAGATTTCGTGTGCGGACGACACGAACCGAAGAAGGAATATCGCAAGATTATATAGGCATCGCGCGCAGTCGTTTTCGACACCGAACGTACAGCCGAAAAAAATGGCGTGTTTCACGTGAAACACGCCATCAGAAGTTGCCTTGACTGAAGCGTTACGCCGCCTTTTTGGCCAGCCCTAGGTAAGTCTCGATAACCTGCGGATTGTGCCGCAGACTTTCCGCCTCCCCCTCCAAGGCGAACTCGCCGGTTTCGAGCACATATCCATAGTCGGATATCTGCAACGCGGCGCGGGCGTTCTGCTCGATCAAAAGCGTGGCGACCCCCGTTTGCTTTAGCGCGCTGACGATATGGAAGATTTCCTTGACGATCAACGGCGCGAGTCCGAGGCTCGGCTCGTCCAGCATCAGAAGCCGCGGCTTCCCCATCAAAGCCCGGCCCACAGCGAGCATCTGCCGCTCACCGCCTGAGAGCGTCCCCGCTGCCTGTTTGCGCCGCTCCTTCAGCCGAGGAAACAGTTCGAAAACGTGTCCCAGTTGGTCCAGATATTCGTGCTCGCCCGCCCGCTTACGGCGGTATGCGCCGAGCACAAGATTGTCCTCGACCGTCATCGTCGAAAAGAGCTCGCGTTTTTCCGGCACGAGGCACATTCCACGTGAAACGCGCCGCTCGATCGCCAGCGCCGACACGTCATCGCCCATGTAGCGGATCACGCCCTTCGCGTGGCCACTCTGTGGCAATGCGCCCACGATGGCATTGAGCAGCGTCGACTTCCCCGCGCCGTTCGGTCCGATGACCGACACGATCTGCCCGGCGGCTACTTGCAGCTTCCCGTTGTGCAAGGCTTCGACCTTGCCGTAGCGCACGGACAAGTCGCTGACTTCAAGAATGGTTCCAGCCATTACTCCACCCCGCCAAGATAAGCTTCGAGCACTGCCGGATTCTCCTGCACGTCCTTTGGCAAGCCCTCGGCGATTTTGGTACCGAACTCCATGACGACGAGCCGATCCGTCAGGTTCATCACGAAGTCCATGTCGTGTTCCACCAACAAGATGCTCATGCCTTCCGACCGCAGCTTTCGGAGCAAGTCGGCCAGTTGCTGCTTCTCCTGATAACGAAGCCCGGCCGCCGGCTCGTCCAGCAGCAGCAGCGTCGGGTCGCAGCACAGCGCTCGCGCGATCTCAAGAATCCGTTGTTGACCGAGCGCGAGACTGCCCGCCTCGGCGTAGAGATGCTTCTCCAGCCCGACGCGCGCGATCTGCTTCGCCGCTTCGGACATAAGCCGCGCCTCCTCAGCCGCATTGAGTCGGACGACGCTGCGACAGACGCCAGTCTTGCCGCGCAGATGCGCGCCGATCGCCACGTTTTCCAACACGGTCATGCCGGGCAGCATCTTGACGTGCTGAAACGTCCGTCCGATGCCACGCTTCACGATTTCCCGAGACGTCAGCTTGTCGATGCGCTCGCCGTGGAACGTAATCGCTCCGCTCGTCGCCTGCAGCACGCCCGTGACGAGATTGAACGTGGTCGACTTCCCTGCACCGTTCGGCCCGATCAGGCCGACGATCTCGCCGGCTTTCACATCGAAACTCACGTCGTTCACGGCAACGAGGCCACCGAACTGTTTGCGCGCCGTATCGACGACCAGCAGCGGCTCGCCCGCCGCCGGTTTGCTGCGCTGCGGCAAAGGCTCGCCGTGCTCCGGCACGTGGGCGCGCGGCCCTCTCGGAAACACACGCGCCACGAACGGCCACACGCCCTGCCGCGCGTATTGCAATAGCAGGACCATCACGACTCCGAACACGATGATCTCGAAATTGCCGTTCGCGCCGATGAGCTTCGGCAGCAGCGTCTGGAGATAGTCCTGCAGCACGGTGAGGATGGTTGCTCCCAGAATCGCACCCCACACATGCGACACCCCGCCGACGACCGCCATAAACAGGAATTCGATGCCGTGGTTGAGGCCGAACGGCGTCGGATTCACCGCGCGCTGCAAATGCGCATAGAGAAAGCCCGAGATAGCCGCGAGCACCGCCGCATAGATGAAAATGACGACGCGCATCCAAGCCGTGTTCACGCCCATCGCTTCGGCCATGATGCCGCCGCCGCGCAGCGCCCGAATCGCCCGGCCGGGCCGACTATTAAGCAGATTCTGAACAGACACGACCGCGAGCAGCACCACGACCCAGATCAGGTAGTAGATGCTGCGCCCCGATTCGAGCTGCCAGCCGAACAGGTTCAGTACCGGAATCCCGTTGATGCCGTCGTACTTGCCCAGCAGTTCCATATTTCCGAAGAGATAGAACAGCGAGAGCCCCCACGCAATCGTGCCGAGCGGCAGAAAGTGCCCGGAGAGCCGCATCGTAATGAGGCCGAGCAGCAGCGCGATAAACGCCGTCAGCACGACGCCTGCAATCAGCGCGAGCCACGGCGAAACGCCATAACGCGTCGTCAGAAACGCGGTCGCGTAGGCGCCGACACCCACGAACGCCGCCTGTCCGAAGCTCGTCATGCCGCCGATGCCGGTCAGGAGCACCAGCCCGATCGCGACGATCGAATACAGGCCGATGTAGTTCAGAAGCGTGATCCAGTATTCCGGCACGGCGACCGGCCCCGGCAGCACCGGCAGCGCAAAGACGACGAGCAGGAACAGCCAGAAGAAGCGATATCGATGGAGAAAGGTCATGGCTTACTCCTCGTCTTCGTCGGAATGCGGGCTGGCCAGGCTTCGCCATAGCAGCACCGGAATGATGAGCGTGAAGACGATGACCTCCTTGTAGGCGCTCGCCCAGAACGACGAATACGACTCCAGCAGCCCGACAAGCAACGAGCCGGCCGCGGCCAGCGGATAGCTCACGAGACCGCCGACGATTGCGCCGACGAAGCCCTTCAGGCCGATCAGAAAGCCCGAGTCGTAGTAGATGGTCGTGATCGGCGCGACCAGCACGCCGCACAGCGCGCCGAGACCCGCCGCGAGCGTGAACGCGAGTCGCCCGGCCTGCGCCGTGCCGATGCCGACAAGCCGCGCGCCCAGCCGGTTCACCGACGTCGCGCGCAGCGCCTTGCCGGAAATCGAGCGGTCGAAGTAGAAGTACAACGCGACGATCAGCACCAGTGCCGTGCCGACGACCCACAGACTCTGCCCCGATATCGACACGCTGCCGAGGTTAAAGCTGGCGTCGGAAAACGCCGTCGTGCGCGAACCTTCCGCGCCGAACATGACGAGCCCGAGCCCGACCATCGCGAAGTGCACCGCCACCGCGACGATCAACAGCAGCAGCGTGCTCGCCTCCGCGATCGGCTCATACGCCAGCCGGTACACGAACGGTCCCATCGGCACGACGATCAAAAGCGTCAGCGCGATCTGCGCGAGCATCGGCAGCGTCTGTGCGAACACCGCCTGCGTCAGCGCCCACACCGCGATCGGGAACAGCAAATACTTGCCCGCGAGCACGGCCAGGAGCCGCCCTATCCGATGATGTCGCGCCGGGTGCCGCACGATACCCGCGACTTCCGCGATAAAGCAGCCCACGCCCATCGCGATGAGCAGAAAGCAGGTCGCGGGCAGCTTCTGCGTTTGCAGCGCCGCCAGCGTGAGCGCGCCATAGGCGACGAACTCGCCCTGCGGAATGAAGATGACGCGAGTCACGGAAAACACCAGCACCAGCGCGAGCGCAAGCAACGCGTAGATGGCGCCCGTCGTGATGCCGTCTTGCGCGAGAATCGCCGCAATCGATAAGTCCATACTTCCTCTTCAGAGCTTCTTCAAACGTGAGGGCCGTGATCGGCCGATGAACATGGGAAAAGCGGCGCACCACCGGCGCGCCGCTTCTCTATCTTGAAAATACCCTGCGCGGTCAGTCGTTCAGGAGCTTCCACTTGCCATCGACGATCTGCACCATCACGCGCGCGCGATCGTCGAAGCCGTTGTGGTCGTTCGGCGTCGTGTTCATGATGCCGTGCGAGACCGGCAGGTCCTTCAGGTTCTCCAGCGCCGCGCGCAATGCCTCGCGGAACTCGGGCGTGCCCGGCTGACCCTTCTTGAGCGCCTCGGGAATCGCGCGGGCGAGCATCTGTCCGGCATCCCAGGCGTGGCCGCCGAAGGTCGAGAGCGAGCCCGCGCCGTACGCCTTCTCGTACGCGCTCTTGTACGCGGCCGACGACTTCTTCACCGGATTGCTGTCCGGCAATTGCTCGGTCACGAGCACGGGTCCGGCCGGCAGAATCTCGCCTTCGCAATCCTTGCCGCATACGCGCAAGAAGTCGTTATTTGCGACGCCGTGCGTCTGGTACACCTTGCCCTTGTAGCCGCGCTCCTTCAGCGTCTTGGCCGGCAGCGCGGCCGGCGTGCCCGCGCCCGCGATCAGCACGGCATCGGGATTCGCGCCCATCGTCTTCAGCACCTGACCGGTCACCGATGTATCGGGGCGGTTATACCGCTCGTTCGTGACGATCTTCAGCTTGTGCGCAGTCGCCGCCGCGTTGAAGACCGAGTACCAGCCGTCGCCGTATGCATCCGCGAAGCCGATGAAGCCCACCGTTTTCACACCGTGCTTTTCCATGTGACTCGCGATCGCGTCGGCCATCAGCGCGTCGTTTTGCGGCGTCTTGAAGACCCACGCTTTCTTGGCGTCCATCGGCGCGATGATCGACGCGGACGCGGCCATCGAGATCATCGGCGTCTTGGCGCTCGACGCCGGATCGATCATCGCGAGCGAATTCGGCGTCACCGTCGAGCCGATGATCGCATCGACGTGATCTTCGTCGATCAGCTTGCGCGTGTTCTGCACGGCGCGGCTCGTGTCGGTGCCGTCGTCGAGCACGATGTATTCGACCGACTTGCCGCCGATTTCCTTCGGCAACAACGCGACGGTGTTTTTCTCGGGAATCCCGAGCGATGCGGCCGGCCCCGTCGCCGACAGCGTCACGCCGATCTTCACTTGCGCGAACACTGCGCCCGCGCCGAGCATCGCGCTGCCGGCGACTGCCAGCGCAATGCTGCTCTTGACCCATGCTTTCTTCGTTTTCATTGCTCGTCTCCAAACGCGATCTTGCTTGTGGCGCACCCCCGCGGTGCGCTGCTGCGAGTTGTTATCGATAACCCTGCCGATTCAGCCGCCCCAATCTATGGACCACCCCGGCGCATGCCTAGGCTCGTTTTCCCTGACCAATGAGGCTGTCGTGCGCAGTTGTGCGCCCTCTTCTTTGGAACGAAAAAAAGGCGCGTTCGTTGAAACGCGCCTTGGTTCAGATCGACTCACATATCGACGGTCAGTTGCCCGAGAGCTTCCACTTGCCGCCGACGATCTCGACCATCACCCGCGCCCGCTGATCGAGGCCGGAGTGGTCGTTCGCGCTCATGTTGAAAATGCCGTGCGATGCCGCGAGATTCTTCGTGTCTTCGATCGCCGCGCGCAATGCTTCCCGAAACGCGGGCGTGCCCGGCTGCCCCTTCTTCAGCGCGACGGGAATCGCGTGTTGCAAAATCAGGCCCGCGTCCCAGGCGTGGCCGCCGAACGTCGACACCGATCCCGCGCCATACGCGCCTTCGTACGCCTTCTTGTAGGTCAGCGCGGCCTGCTTCACGGGATTGCTGTCCGGCAGTTGTTCGGCGACGAGCAGCGGCCCAGCGGGCAGGAACGTTCCTTCGCAATCCTTGCCGCATACGCGCAGGAAGTCGTTGTTCGCGACACCGTGCGTTTGATAGATCTTGCCCTTGTAGCCGCGCTCCTTCAGCGTCTTCTGCGGCAGCGCGGCCGGCGTGCCCGCGCCCGCGATCAGCACCGCGTCCGCGTTCTGCGACATCATCTTGAGCACCTGGCCGGTGACGGACGCGTCGTTGCGCGCGAACCGTTCATTCGCGACGACGCGGATCTTGGCGAGGTCCGCCGCCTTCGAGAATTCCTTGAACCAGCTCTCGCCGTACGCGTCCGAGAAGCCGATGAACGCCACCGACTTCACGCCGTGATTCGACATGTGCTGCGCGATGGCGGTTGCCATGAGAATGTCGTTCTGCGGCGTCTTGAAGACCCACGCGCGCTTGCTGTCCATCGGTTCGACGATGCTCGCGGCCGCGGCCATCGAGATCATCGGCGTGGTGGTGTCGGCAGCGATGTCGATCATCGCGAGCGAGTTCGGAACGACCGTGGAACCGATCAGCGCGTCGACGTGATCTTCGCTCGTGAGCTTGCGCGCGTTCTTGACGGCTTGCGTGGAATCGGTGGCGTCATCGAGAACGATGTACTGCACTTTCTGCCCCGCGACTTCCTTCGGCAATAGCGCGATGGTGTTCTTTTCGGGAATGCCGAGCGATGCGGCCGGCCCCGTGGCCGATACCGTCACGCCTATTTTCACGTCTGCAAAAACCTGAGTGCTGAATACCGCCGATAATCCCGCGACGGCCATTGCGACCGCCTTACCGCGTAATGCCCACTTCATTGATTTCCACCCCGTCGATCGTGTGTCCGAATAGAAGTAACGCCTGATTCTTTACTGCGGATTATCTGATGCGAATCGCCGACCGAAGAGTCGGGAAATGCAGTGTAGCCATGCAAGCGCCGCGCATCAAGCGTTTCGGCCACATCCGGCAGACGTTTTAGTGGCTATGCTCTGACCGATGAATCGCGCTCGATGCGCGGCGAGAATGAATCCGTCAGGCGATTCATATTCGCGGCATGGAAATACAGGCCGGGAAAATAAAAAGGCGCCGTTGGACTCATCCAACAGCGCCTTTCGTCTCGGGCACTTCGTGCCTCATGTCTCCTCGTTCTCCACCTCAAAAATCTGGGTGCTTCAGAACTAGGACGGATATTAATGGCCGTATCATTTCGCCACAACCTAGCATTTACCCTAGTGGTGCATACAAGCACCTTAAAAGGGCGCTTCTCGCGCCGTTAACTACCGGCTTGCTGATAACAGTCGTTTCGGATACCCAATTAAATCCTATCCCTGCAACGGCCTCACCCGCGCGACGATTTCGCCCACGATGCCGCGCCTGAACGCCAGCACGCACGCAATGAAGATGATGCCCGTCACGATGGTCACCGATTCGCCGAGCGAGTTGAACCACGCGACGCCCGTCACCTTCGCGATGCCCGCGCCGATATCGCCGAGCCGGTCTTCCAGCGCCACGATGATCGCGGCGCCGAGCAACGGTCCGAACATCGTGCTCATGCCGCCGACGAGCGTCATCAGCACGACGAGGCCGGACATCGTCCAGTACGCATCGCCGAGCGTTTCGAAGCCGAGCACCAGCGTCTTCGTCGCGCCCGCGAGGCCCGCGAGCCCCGCCGACAACACGAACGCGAGCAGCTTGTAACGCGCGGTGTCGTAACCGAGCGAGACCGCGCGCGGCTCGTTCTCTTTGATCGCAATCAGCACCTGCCCGAACGGCGAATGCACGATGCGCACGATGAGCGCGAAGGCAAGCAGCATCAACACGAGCACGACGTAATAGAGCGTGACGTCGCTGCTCAAATCGAGGACGCCGAACAGTTTGCCGCGCGGCACGCCTTGCAGGCCGTCCTCGCCGTGCGTGAACGGCGCTTGCAGGAACACGAAGTAGACCATCTGCGCGAGCGCGAGCGTGACCATCGCGAAATAGATGCCTTGCCGCCGAATCGCGAGCAGTCCGACGATCACGCCGAGCAGCGTCGCGACTGCCGTGCCGAGCACGATGCCGAGCTCGGGCGTGAAGCCGAGCGTCTGGATCGCATAGCCCGCCGTATAGCCCGCGCTCGACAGAAACATCGCGTGGCCGAACGACAGCAAGCCCGTATAGCCGATCAGCAAGTTGAACGCCGCCGCGAAAAGCGCGAAGCAGAGCACCTTCATCATGAAGACCGGATACACGCCCGCGAACGGCACCGCGATCAACGCGACCAGCAACAGCGCGTAGAGCACTTTTCTCTGCATCATTTTTCCTTGCCGAAGAGTCCCGCCGGGCGCACGAGCAGCACCAGCGCCATGATGACGAAGACGACCGTCGCGGACGCTTCCGGATAGAACACGCGCGTGAAGCCTTCGATCACGCCGAGCAGCAGACCCGTGAGAATCGAGCCCATGATCGAGCCCATGCCGCCGATCACGACGACCGCGAACACGGTGATGATCATCGACTGGCCCATGAGCGGCGACACCTGAATGACCGGCGCGGCCAGCACGCCCGCGAACGCCGCGAGCGCGACGCCGAAGCCGTAGGTCAGCGTGATCATCAGCGGCACGTTGACGCCGAACGCTTCGACGAGCTTCGGGTTCTCCGTGCCCGCGCGCAGATAGGCGCCGATGCGCGTCTTTTCGATGACGAACCACGTCGCGAAGCACACGACGAGCGACGCCACCACGACCCACGCGCGATAGTTCGGCAGGAACATGAAGCCGAGATTCGTCGCGCCGGACAGGAGCGACGGCACGTCGTACGGCTGGCCCGACGAACCGTAGATGGAACGGAACACGCCTTCGATCACGAGCGTCAGGCCGAAAGTCAGCAGGAGCCCGTATAAATGGTCCAGCTTGTACAGCCAGCGCAGCATGGACCGCTCGATGACCACGCCCAGCAAGCCGACGATGATCGGCGCGAGCAGCAGCATCGCCCAATACGGGACGTTGAAGTACGAATAGCCCATCCACGCGAGCATGGCGCCCAGCATGAAGAGCGCGCCGTGCGCGAAGTTGATGACGTTGAGCAAGCCGAAGATCACCGCGAGCCCGAGACTCAGGATCGCGTAGAACGAACCGTTCACCAGTCCGAGCAGCAACTGGCTCATCATCGCGGCGAGCGGGATGCCGAATATTTCCATTGAACCTGCCGAGGGTTGGATCGAAGCATGGCCGCAAGCAGTCGCGCGGGACCGCTTGCGGCGTCAGTCGCCGAAAAACTTACTTCCAGGCCGCGCAGCGCGACTCGGCCTTCGTGCCGAACGCCTGATCGCCCGGAATGGTGGCCGTGATCTTGTAGTAGTCCCACGGTTCCTTCGATTCCGACGGCTTCTTCACTTCCATCAGGTACATGTCGTGAATCATCGCGCCGTCCTCGCGAACGTAGCCCTTTGCGTAGAAGTCGTCGATCTTCGCCTTCTTCATCTGCGCCATGACCTTGTCGCTGTCCGTCGTGCCGGCGGCCTGCACGGCCTTCAGGTACGTCGTGACGGCGGAATAGTCGGCGGCTTGCAGGCTCGTCGGCATCTTCTTCATCTTCGCGAAGTAGCGCTTCGCCCACTCGCGCGTCTTGTCGTCCTTGTTCCAGTACCAGCTGTCCGTCGCGACGAGACCTTGCGTCGTCTCCAGTCCCAGGCTGTGAATATCCGAGAGGAAGATCAGCAGCGCGGCAATCTTCATCGACTTGGTGATGCCGAATTCCTTCGCGGCCTTGATCGAATTGATCGTGTCGCCGCCGGCGTTCGCCAGACCCAGGACTTGCGCCTTCGATCCCTGCGCCTGCAACAGGAACGACGAGAAGTCCGACGCCGACAGCGGATGACGCACCGTCCCGAGCACCTGTCCGCCGTTCGCCTTCACGACATCCGACGTGTTCTTTTCCAGCGCCTTGCCGAACGCGTAGTCGGCGGTCAGGAAGTACCACGTCTTGCCGCCCTGCTTCGTCACCGCGGAACCGGTGCCTTTGGCGAGCGCCATCGTGTCGTAGGCGTAGTGCACGGTGTACGGCGAGCACTGTTCATTCGTGAGGTTGTCCGCGCCCGCGCCGATGTTGATGTACGGCGTCTTCTTTTCCGCCGCGACTTGCGCGGTGGAGAGCGCGGTGGCCGAATTGGTGCCGCCGATGATCGCGTTCACGCCGTCGCGGTCGATCCACTCACGCGCGCGCGATGCCGCGATATCCGCCTTGTTCTGATGATCCGCATACACGAGCTCGATGGGCTTGCCGTTCACCTTGCCGCCGAAGTCCGCGATCGCCATGCGGATGGCTTCGAGCCCGCCTTGTCCGTCGATGTCGGCATAGAGGCCCGACAAGTCGGTGACGAAGCCGATCTTGACGCTATTGCCGTCGGCAGCCTGCGCGCCGCTGCTCATGAGCGTCACACTCGCCGCCGCAGCCGCAAAGCAAAGAGTAGAGAGGCGCGCGAGGGTCTTCTTTTTCATTCCAGTCTCCATGAGTTTTTGATTGTTGCTGCGCTGCTGGTGTTACTGGTGTTGTCCTGTCGCCGTGATAACCGGCCGATGCGCGATGCGTGTCGTGTCACACGCCGAGCAGTTCGTGCAGCACCGGCATCTTCGCTTCGAGTTCCCCCGCGCCGAAATGCTCGACGATGTTCCCGTGTTCCATCACATAGAAGCGGTCCGCGAGCGGCGCCGCGAACCGGAAGTTCTGCTCGACCATCACGACCGTGTAGCCGCGCGACTTCAGCATCAGGATCATGCGCGCGAGTGTCTGAACGATGACGGGCGCAAGGCCTTCGGAGATTTCATCGAGCAGCAGAAGGTTCGCGCCCGTGCGCAGGATTCGCGCGACGGCGAGCATCTGTTGTTCGCCGCCCGACAGACGCGTGCCCTGGCTCGCGCGCCGCTCGTTGAGGTTCGGGAACATGGAATACAACTCGTCGAGCGACATGGCCTGTTTCGGATCGCCAATGAGCGGCGGCAAAAGCAGGTTCTCCTCGCACGACAGGCTCGAAAAAATGCCGCGCTCCTCCGGACAATAGCCGACCCCGTAATGCGCGATCTTGTGCGTGGGCAGCCCGATGGTCTCGCGTCCGCCCACGCGGATCGAGCCCGTGCGCCGCCCGGTGAGACCCATGATCGCGCGAAGCGTCGTGGTGCGTCCCGCGCCGTTGCGGCCGAGCAGCGTGACCACTTCGCCGCGATTCACCTTCAGGTCCACGCCATGCAGGATGTGCGATTCCCCGTACCACGCCTGCAAGCCTTCGATTTCCAGCGCCGGCGCATTCCCCGCCGCGCCGTTCGCCTCGCGCGAGCGGCGTTCTTCCGTAATCGTGCTCATGCGTGCGCTCCAGTGAGCGCCGCGTCGGCGCTGCCCATGTAGGCTTCCATCACGAGCGGATTCTTCGATACTTCCGCGTAGCTGCCTTCCGCGAGCACTTCGCCGCGTTGAAGCACGGTAATGGTGTCGGAGATGCCGGCAATCACGTTCATGTTGTGCTCGACCATGAGAATGGTGCGTCCCGCCGATACCTTCTTGATGAGCGCGGTCACGCGATCCACGTCCTCGTGTCCCATGCCTTGCGTCGGTTCGTCGAGCAGCATGAGTTCGGGTTCCATCGAAAGCGTCGTGGCGATTTCGAGCGCGCGCTTGCGGCCGTACGAAAGCTCGACGGTCTTCACATCGGCGAAATCGGTGAGGCCGACTTGCGTGAGCAGGTCCATCGCGCGATCGTTCAAGGCATCGAGCGAACGTTCGCTGCGCCAGAACTGGAACGACGTGCCGAGCTGCCGCTGCAAGCCGATACGCACGTTCTGCAGCACGGTCAGATGCGGAAACACAGCGGAAATCTGAAACGAGCGGATGATGCCGCGCCGCGCGATATGCGCCGGCCGCTCGCGCGTGATGTCGGTGCCGTTGAAGACGATCTGGCCCGCGGTCGGTTCCAGAAATTTGGTGAGCAGATTGAAGCAAGTGGTCTTGCCCGCGCCGTTCGGTCCGATCAGCGCGTGGATCGAGCCGCGGCGCACGCGCAGGTTCACGTCATTCACGGCCGTGAAGCCTTTGAATTCTTTCGTGAGCCCTCGCGTTTCCAGAATGGTGTCGCCGAGAATCATGTCCCCTTCCATGCGAAGTGAGGCGCTGAACGATGTGTTCGCCTGCGCTTTATTTTTCTGTCGCGCGCACCGGACGGTGTCTCCGTCACGATGCCGCTTCGCTTCGTAGCCGGTTGCGCACCGCAGGAAAGCAGGCGCGACAAACAGCGAGCATCACGTGATCCGGGGCCATTGTCGCGCCAATGATGCAGCGCAATCATTGGGATTTGCACTAAGGGATTTGCACTGACTCATGCAAGCCTCGAAGCCCCGTCGCTGCACGCGTCCAAGGCATGACGCGTGCTCCGCGACGGCTTGTGGCTACGCAAGCGCCGCCGCGATGACTTCTTGCGACCGCACCGCGCGTCGGTCTTCGCGAATCATGTCGCTCGCGCGTTCGGCGATCATCAACGTCGGCGAATTGGTGTTGCCCGATGTGATAACCGGCATCACCGACGCATCCACTACGCGCAAACCCTGCACGCCTAGCACGCGCAAGCGGCTGTCGACGACCGCGCCCGGATCGTTGTCGATGCCCATGCGGCATGTGCCGACCGGATGAAAGATCGTCGTGCCGATATCGCCCGCCGCCTTCGCGAGTTCTTCTTCTGTTTGATACTGCACGCCCGGCAGAATCTCTTGCGGCGCATAGCGCGCCAACGCCGGCGCGCTCACGATGCGCCGCGTGAGACGCAGCGAGTTCGCGGCCACTTCGCGGTCGCGGTCGGTCGAGAGATAGTTCGGCGCGATGAGCGGCGGAGTATGCGCATCCGGCGACGTGATATGAATGCTCCCGCGCGATGTCGGCCGCAGATTGCAGACCGACGCCGTAAAAGCATTGAACGCATGCAGCGGCTCGCCGAAGCGTTCTAGCGACAAAGGCTGCACGTGATACTGAACATCGGGCCGCTTGATCGACGCATCGTAGGGATTGGACTTGGCGAACACGCCGAGTTGCGAAGGCGCCATCGACATGGGACCGCTGCGCATGAACGCGTACTGCATGCCGATCAAAAGCTTGCCCCACCAGCGCGCCGAAAGCGTGTTGAGCGTGCGCACGCCGTTGACCCTGTACGCCATGCGCAACTGCAAGTGGTCCTGCAGGTTCTCGCCGACGCCGCGCAGATCGCGCACCACGTCGATGCCGAGCCGCTGCAAGCGCGCGCCATTGCCGATGCCCGAGAGTTCGAGTATCTGCGGCGAGTTCACCGCGCCTGCGCTTAGCACCACCTCACGGCGCGCCTTCGCGATGTACTCGACATCGCCGCCGCGATATTCCACGCCCACGCAGCGCGTGCCTTCGAACACGAGCCGTTGCGTGTGCGCGCCGGTGATCGTCGTGAGGTTCGGCCGCTTCATCGCTTCGCGGAGGAACGCTTTGGCCGCATTCCAGCGAATGCCGCCGCGCTGGTTCACATCGAAATAACCGACGCCTGTGTTGTCGCCGCGATTGAAGTCGTCGGTGGCGGGAATGCCGCTTTGCTGCGCGGCTTGCGCGAACGTCTCCAGGATCTTCCACTTGAGCCGCTGCTTCTCGACGCGCCATTCGCCGCCCACGCCGTGCCATGGATTCGCCCCGCCGTGGTGATCCTCGCTGCGCATGAAGACGGGCAGCACCGAATCCCACGACCAGTTGGAATCGCCCGTGATGTGCGCCCACTCGTCGTAGTCTTCGCGCTGGCCGCGCATGTAGATCATGCCGTTGATCGACGAGCATCCGCCGAGCACGCGCCCGCGCGGATACGACAGCGCGCGTCCGTTGAGGCCGGGTTCCGCTTGCGTCTTGTACAGCCAGTCCGTGCGCGGATTGCCGATGCAATACAGATAACCGACCGGAATGTGGATCCAGTGATAGTCGTCCTTGCCGCCCGCTTCGAGCAGCAGCACGGTCACGTCGGGGTCTTCGGTGAGGCGATTGGCAAGCACGCATCCGGCCGTGCCCGCGCCGACGATGATGTAGTCGAATTCGCCTTCGAGCTTGCGGGCGTTCTGTTTCATGACTTGTCTCCTGTTCGGCGTGGGCGTCTGCGTGTCTCTTTTGTCTGCGCCCTTTCCGATGTGTCGACACATCGGTGCCGTCAAGCGTACTGCGGTCGCCGTCCGCCGATCCAATGAGATATGTTCAAGAGCGATATAAGACGCGCTAATATCAGCCGATGGACTACACCCTGCTCCGCGCTTTTCTGACCGTGGCGCGTGAAGGCAATCTCACGCGCGCCGCGGCGCAACTGCATCTCACACAGCCGGCGGTCAGCCTGCAAATCAAAAACCTGCAGGAAACGCTGGGCGTCGTGCTGTTCGCGCGGACGTCGCACGGTCTCTTGTTGACGCGCGATGGCGAAGCCCTGCTGCCGCACGCCGAACGCGCGCTCGCGGCCGCCGCCGACGTGCAGCGCGCGGCCGCTGCGCTGCGGCATGACGTCAGCGGAACGCTGCGTATCGGGACTATTCTCGATCCCGAGTTCCTGCGACTCGGCGGCTTTTTGCGGCAACTGGTCGAAGCGCATCCGCGCATCGAAACGGCGCTGCGTCACGGCATGTCGGGCTGGGTGCTGGAACGCGTGCGCTCGCGCGAGCTGGACGTCGGCTATTACATCGGCGATCCGGCAAAAGACGGTTCGCGCGACGGCGAGCGTTTTCATGTCGTGCGGCTCACGCCGTTCTCGTATCGCGTGCTCGCGCCGGCCGGCTGGCACAACCGCGTGAACAAGGGCAAGCGCGCGTGGGCGACGCTCGCCAAGCTGCCGTGGATCTGGACGCCGCCGGAATCCGCGCATAACCGGCTGCTGTCGCGCGTGTTCCGCGAGGCGGGCGCGACGCCGGTGATCGTCGCAGAAGTGGATCAGGAGCCGTCGATGCTCGATCTCGTGAAATCGGGCGTGGGATTGTCGCTCGCGCGGGACTCCATCGCGCTGGCGGA
Source organism: Caballeronia sp. GAWG1-5s-s (assembly GCF_023631445.1). NCBI lineage: Bacteria > Pseudomonadati > Pseudomonadota > Betaproteobacteria > Burkholderiales > Burkholderiaceae > Caballeronia > Caballeronia sp. GAWG1-5s-s. The sequence continues at coordinate 91,409 of NZ_JALQDC010000001.1, forward strand.
GGCGCATGCGCACGCGCTCACGATCGTCGAAGGCGTCACCGTGCCGACGCAGCTTTCGTTCGTCGCGCTCGCCGAGCGTCGCGAGGAACCGGCCATCGCGGCGGCGCTGCGCCTGATCGATGCGCAGTGGTCCGTGTAACCCAAGCTTCACGATTTCTTTGCTAGTCTCGCTGTTGCGCCCTCACCCGAAGGACAACCGGAGACCTCGTTCATGGCACGCAACATCGAAATCAAGGCACGCGCGCATCAATTCGACCAACTGCGGGAACGCGCTGCCGCGCTCGCCACGGATGCGCCGCTCGTGTTCCGGCAACAGGACTTCTTCTACGACGTGCCGACCGGCCGCCTGAAGCTGCGCCAGTTCGACGACGGCACGCCGTCCGAACTGATCTTCTATCAGCGCGACGACCGCGACGGCCCGAAAGTCTCCTACTACTCGCGCAGCCCGGTGACGAACCCCGAAGCCATGCACGCGCTGCTGGCGCAGGCGCTCACCACGCGCGGCATCGTCTCGAAAGAGCGGCATGTGTTTCTGGTCGGGCGCACGCGCATTCATCTGGATCGCGTGGACGGTCTCGGCGATTTCGTCGAACTAGAAGTGCTGCTCGGGCAGGACGACGACGAAGCCGGCGGCGAAGCGGAAGCGCACGCCATGTTCGAGCGCCTCGGCGTGGGCGCGGCGGATCTCGTGCCGCTCGCGTATGTCGATCTGCTGAACGCTGGTCAGGACGCGTCCGCGGCCAGGTGAGCGAGCGGCAGCGGGCCGTTGCGCTTGAACGTCGTGAGCACGATGTTCGAGCGCACGCTGTCGACGCCCGGCACGCGCATCAGCTTCTTCATGACGAAGCCGGAAAGCGCGTTCAGATCCGGCGCGACGATGCGCAGCAGATAGTCCGCATCGCCGACGGTCGCGTGGCATTCGAGCACTTCCGGCAGCGTGTCGATTTCCTGCTGGAACTGCTCGATCACCGAATCGCTGTGATGCTTCAGCTTCAGGCTGGTGAACGCGGTCACGCCGAGACCGAGCTTCTCGGGCCGCAACATGACGCGGTAGCCCTCGATTACGCCGATGGCTTCGAGCCGCTGCAAGCGCCGTCCGATCTGCGACGGCGACAGCGGCACCTGCTCGCCGAGCTGCTGATGCGTCGCGCGCCCGAAGCGTTGCAGGACGTCCAGCAGGGCGAGGTCGAAATGGTCCAGTTCCAGCATGGCGGCGCGCGCGAAGACGGGGGAAGATGCGACTTTAGCGCATCGGCCGCGGGAAACCGCCATAACCACGCAGGAAGCGCGCCGTTCGCGCACGACCTGAATATCGGCTTACGGTAGCCAACAAGGTAACGGGCGTATTACCAACCATGACATTGCCGAAAGGCATCCAATGCCGTCCGCGCCCGTCGGCACGCGCTCTGCAAGGCAAAAAAAGAAAGACCGTAAGCCGCTGCGGAGCGTATCTTTCATTCATGTAGGCGGATTTTCAAGTCGGCGTAAACTTGTTCAACTTCGCGGCCCACGGGCGTTCGGCCGTCAACGAGGCTCGCGATATTGAAGCTGTACAATCAGCAGCGCACCACGGACAGCGCAGTGCCGCTGAGAGACGGCAACCGGCCGCATCCACGACGATTCGGCTCGACGGTGCGCCGAGTGGCAGACAGCCACGTCCAGGGACAGGCATTCGGTGTATAGCCGCTCGCGCGAACGAGGCGTCGGCGGCGCCGCATAAGAGGTAACGGTTTTGATCCGGCTCGAACCTGCGCCGCCGCGTCGTCAATCACCGGCCTGGGCGCCCGGCTCGAGCGCAACCCAATTGTACTGAGCGACTTCATGCGAATCCTTCTGATTGAAGACGACCGCCCTATTGCGCGCGGCATTCAAAGCAGCCTGGAGCAATCCGGCTTCACCGTCGACATGGTTCACGACGGCATCTTCGCCGAGCAGGCGCTCGCGCAAAACCGCCACGAGCTCGTCATTCTCGATCTGGGCCTGCCCGGCATCGACGGCATGACGCTGCTCTCGCGCTTTCGCCAGGGCAACCGGCACACGCCGGTCATCATCCTCACCGCGCGCGACGAACTGCACGACCGCGTGCAGGGCCTGAACAGCGGCGCAGACGACTACATGCTCAAGCCGTTCGAGCCGCAGGAACTGGAAGCCCGCATTCGCGCCGTGATGCGCCGCAGCGGGCCGCACGGCGACGTGCCGCGCCCCGAAGTGACGCTCGGCGGCTTGCGGCTTTCGGGCGTGGATCGCCGCATCTTCAACGACGAGCGCCCGCTCGAACTCTCGCCGCGCGAATTCGCGGTGCTCGAAATGCTGCTGCTGCGTCATGGCCGCGTCGTGAGCAAGGCGCAGTTGCAGGATCATCTGACGCACTTCGGCGGCGATCTCGGCGATACGGCGATCGAAGTCTACGTGCATCGCGTGCGCAAGAAGCTCGAGAACACGCGCGTGGAAATCGTCACGGTGCGCGGTTTCGGCTATCTGCTTCAGGAGATCCGGCAGGCGGCGTGAGGCACCGGCCGCTTCTGCCCTAGAACGCTTTGCGACTTCCCACCCGGCGCGCGGGCGATCAGCGTTTCGCCCGCGAAGACTGGCTCGATCTGGCGCGATCGAAGCCCGCTCACCCTGCCGCGCCTCCGAGCCTGCGGCGCACGCTGCTGCGCCGCCTCGCCGCGCCGCTGTCCCTGCTCGCGCTGATGAGCGGGCTCATGGCGTACTGGCTCGCGTGGCAGTACACGCAGCATGTGGTGGACCGCTCGCTCGCGGATCTCGCCACGGCCATCTCCAAGCAGATCCAGCTTGCCGGCGTCGATGCGCCCGTCACCGTGCCGCCGCTCGCGCAGGCAATGTTCTCCGATCCCATCGAGCAGCTCGTCTATCGCATCAGCACGGGCGATCAGGAAATCGCCGGCGATTCCGACTTGCCGCTCACGGGCACTTCCGTGCGGCGCATTCACTACGCCTACGTCTTCGAGACGCACTATCAGGGCACCAGCGTGCGCGCCGCGCAGGTTCGCGTGCCGCAACCGCGCGGCAATCCGATCGTCGTCGAAGTGGCGCAGCGCGTGGGGTCGCGGTATCGCATCGCGGTTGAGTTTCTCGTCGCGATCATGATGCCGCTGCTGTTGTTGCTGCTCGCCGGCTGGGTGATCGTGTGGCGCGTCGTGAACCAGCAGCTGAACCCGCTCACCGATCTGGCCGACGCGCTCAATCGCCAGACGCACATCTCGCTTGAACCGGTCGACGAATCGCACGTGCCGAGCGAAGTCCGTCCGCTCACGAGCGCCATGAACGCGCTGCTCGTGCGTTTGCAGGCGGCGCTGGATGCGCAGCGCAAGTTCATCGCGGATGCCGCGCATCAGTTGCGCACGCCGCTGACGGCCGTGAAGCTGCACGCAGAGCAGGCGCTCAGTTCACGCGATCCCGCGAAGGCAGTCGAAGCGGTGAAGGAACTTCGCGCGTCGGCGGACCGTGCCGTGCGGCTGTCGAATCAGTTGTTGTCGCTGGCACGCGCCGAACCGGGCGAACAGGCGGCGCGCTTCGCAGATTTCGATCTCGCCGCGCTGGCGTTCGAAACCGGCGCGGAATGGGTGCCGCGGGCGCTTTCAGCCGGCGTCGATCTCGGCTTTCAACGCACGGATGATCCCGAGAACGAACATCCGATCGTCGTGCGCGGCAATGTCGTGCTGGCGCGGGAAGTGATCGCCAATTTGATCGACAACGCGCTCAAGTACGTGCCGCCTTCACGCTATGACGGCGCGCGCATCACGCTGACGGTCGGCGAATGGCGCGACGCGACCGGCGCGCGCTTCGGCGAAGTGGTGATCGAGGACAACGGTCCGGGCGTGCCGGGCGACCAGCAGCCGGATCTCTTCAAGCGATTTTTCCGTGGCGACGGACAAAGCGTGGAAGGCGGCGCGGGCCTCGGGCTTGCCATCGTGCACGACATCGTCGCGCTGCACGGCGGCAGCGTGCATTACGAGGATGCGCCGGAAGGCGGCGCGCGGTTCATCGTGCGTCTGCCGGTCAAAGCGCATGCTTCGGCGACGGATTCCACGCGGCACTAGGCGGCGCGGTCCGCTTACTTCTTTTCTTTCTTCGACTTCTTTTCCGGCTTCAGCGCGAGCATCGTTCCACGACACTTCTTCGCGCCGCAGCGGCACTCGTATTCCTTCTTGAGCTTCTTGGTGATGCGCCCTTCGATCACGAGCCCGTAGTCGTAATTGAGCTCTTCATCCGGCTCGATATCGCGCAGCGCGCGAATGAACACACGCCCTTCGATCTCTTCGGCCTCGCAATTCGGCGCGCAGGAATGGTTGATGTACTTGGCGCTGTTGCCGTCGATCTTGCCGTCTATCACGCGCCCGTCTTCCAGCGCGAAGTAGAACGTGTGGTTCGGCTCGTCCGGGTTATGCGGATGCCGGCGCAGCGCCTCTTTCCACGAAATGCGCTCGCCCTTGTACTCCATCACCTCTTCGCCGGCCGCGATGGGCTTCGCGGCGAACACGCCCTTGCCATGCACGCCCGAGCGGCGAACGGTGATCCTCCGTGAACTCATCGAATGGTCCTTCAATATCGAATCTATGTGGGGCGCTTTGGCCTGTGGCAATAAAAAAACGCGGTGGCCTCGAAGGCGCCGCGTTCGACCGTCAGCACGGTATCGTACACTCCCGCGCGCTTCGATCTCAACCGCTTGGCATCAACGCTGTCCGAACGAGATGTCGCCGAACAGATGCTTCTGCTCGCGCGGCTGCGAGCGCCAGTACTGCGGCGGCGCGCTGACGGTCGCGCCTAGTTCGGCCGCCGCGTGCCACGGCCAACGCGGATCGTAGAGCATGGCGCGCGCCATCGCGACGAAATCGGCCTGCCCGCTCGCGACGATCTCTTCCGCGTGCTTCGCATCCGTGATGAGACCGACGGCGATGGTATTCACGCCGGTCGCTTCCTTCACGGCCTTGGCGAACGGAACCTGATAGCCCGGCTCGAGCGGAATCTTCTGTTGCGGCGATACGCCGCCCGAGGAGACGTCGATCCAGTCGACACCGCGCTCTTTCAGTTGCGCGGCAAACGCGATGGTGTCTTCGATATCCCATCCGCCTTCGACCCAATCCGTCGCCGAGACGCGCACGCCGACCGGCTTGTCGGCGGGAAACGCGGCGCGCACGGCATCGAAGATTTCGAGCGGATAGCGCATGCGGTTCTCGCGCGAGCCGCCGTACTCGTCCGTGCGCTGATTGGCGAGCGGGGACAGGAACTGGTGCAGCAGATAGCCGTGCGCCGCGTGAACTTCGAGCGCGTCGATGCCGAGCCGTGCCGCACGCCGCGCCGACGCGGCAAACGCTTCCTTCACGCGCAGCAAGCCGGCGGTGTCCAGCGCGAGCGGCGGTGTTTCGCCCGGCTTGTGAGCAATGGCGGACGGCGCATGCGTCATCCAGCCGCCATCCGCGACGGAAACGAGTTGGCCGCCTTCCCACGGCTTCTGGCTCGATGCCTTGCGGCCTGCGTGCGCGAGCTGCATCGTCACCGCGATCTTCGAATGCTGGCGAATGGCGGCGAGCACGGGACGCAATGCCGCTTCGGTCGCGTCGTCCCAGAGGCCGAGATCGCCCGGCGTGATGCGTCCGTCGGGCTCCACGGCCGTCGCCTCGATGCACAGCATGCCCGCGCCGGAGAGCGCCAGATGGCCGAGATGGATCATGTGCCACGCCGTGGCTTCGCCGCGCTCGGCGGAGTACTGGCACATCGGCGAAACGACAATGCGATTCGGCAACTGCAGACTGCGCAGCGTGGCCGGAGTGAACAGCGCGCTCATGTGTTAAGCCCGTCGCGAAGAAAGAAGCGAACGAGAATAGCACCGGCGTTTTGTTCGTGCAGCGCCGGGCTCAGTCTCGATGCGCGTTGATCGGAAAGCGGTCGAGCCATTCGCCGAACATCGCGCGCGCGGCGCGTTGCAGCGCGGGACCATGCTGCGCGGTGGCTTCACGCAAGGCGGCGGCGGTCGTGCCGCTGCGGGCGAGATCGCCCGGATAGGTGACGAGCCAGTTCTCGAAGCGATCCGCGAGCACTTCGGCGTGACACTGGAGCGCGAGCACATGGTCGCCCCAAGAAAACGCCTGATGCGCGCATCGCTCGGTGGACGCGAGCAGCGTCGCGCCGTCGGGAAGATCGAACGTATCGCCGTGCCAGTGGAATACGGGCACTGCGTGACCGTCCGCTTCGAGATGACGCAACGGCGACGCGCGCCCTGCTTCGGTCAGCGTGAGCGGCGACCAGCCGAGTTCGAGATCATTCGATGAATAGACGCGCGCGCCGAGCGCCCGCGCGATCAGTTGCGAGCCGAGACAGATGCCGATGGTGGGAAGCCCCGCGGCGATGCGCTTTTCGAGCATCGACAAAAGCGGAGCGAGATGCGGATACTGCGCGTCTTCATACGCGCCGATAGGCCCGCCGAGCACGACGAGCAACGACGGATCAAGCGGATTGGGCGCGCCGATGCGCCCGCGCCCGACATCGAGATACCGCACGAGATGGCCGCGGTCGCCGACGACGAGTTCCAGACTGCCGAGGTCTTCGAAATGAACGTGGCGAATGGCCAGGACTTCAGGTTTCATCGGCGGCTTTCCGTGGATCGGCGTGCGTGGCTCGGAACGTCTCTACATGACGAGACGAGCCGCGCCTCGCGGCGAGGCGCGACGGGCACAGTCTAACCGACTGGCCGCCGCCTCACAGCGTGGAATGCCGCAAATGCCGCTGCGCCCGAACTCAGGCGATCTGCGCGAATACCTTCCAGCTCTTCTTCTGCGTGTTCAGATCGCCTTCTTCGTATACCGAACAGTCGAGACGAAGATCGGTGTCCGCCATGTCGATCTGCAGGAGCGCGCAATGGTGCGGGACCTTCTTCGGGTTCTTGCTGACCTCGAAGTGCGTGCACGAGAGACACATGCGATGCGCCGGAATGTGCTGCTGGGCTTCCAGTTGGCGAATGGTCTTGAGCAGCGTGCGATAGAACGTCGCCTGCTCGTCTTCGCGCAGCGTGCCGACCGCCTTCGACAGGAAGTCGGGCCATTGCAGCGCCTTCTTCGCCGCCGTGCGTCCGCGCGACGTCAGGCGCACGGCCAGCGCGCGGCCGTCGTCCAGCGCGCGGCGCTTTTCGACGAGCCCCTTGCCTTCGAGCGTGCTCACGGCATCGCTCGTGGTCGCGGCCGTCAGCGCCGTCTCGCGTGCGATTTCGCCGAGGCGCATGGGCCCCTTGCGCTGCATCAGCAACACGAGAATTTCACCCTGGGTAGGCGTCAGCCCCGCACCTTCCGCCCATTCCCATGCCTGGCTGCGCATCGCCGTGCTCAGCCGCAGCAGGCCGTGGGTCACCCGCCCCGTCGCCTGCTCTCCGTAAACGCCTTCACTCATAATATTTCGCTTGTTTTCCGCTTTATGGGTTTCGACAGCCCGTTCGCTGATAAGCGAACACCTCGCCCCGAAAGCCGCCCCGATTCAGGTTGCCCCGTTTCTCGGGATGACTCCCGGTTTGTGGTCCCCGCCGTCTCAAAATTCAGGCGTACCAAGCCAATTCGGTTTGCCTGAATGGGGACATTGCACCCTCTTCGTTTTGCGCCTTCTTGTATGGTGCCGTGGCGCTGCTTTTTCGCCGACTATACCCCGCCATCAGCGAAGTCGCCATTCTAAGCGACTGAGACCAAACGTACACCTTAATTATCCACGCAAAACTGTGGATAACCCGTGGAAAAGCGCGGTATTTCGTTGAGACTGCGCTCTGGACCACCAACCGACTGCCGCTCGAGCTAAAAGGACTGCCGTTCATTGCCAATTACCGTCATGGTGCCTGCTTTTTTGCCAACGGCTACATGCCCCGTAACGCTCCGTAACGTTTCTTACCGCTACAGGAATCCTGTGTTGTCCGCACTAACTCCGCGTTCACCGACAGCCTTCCTGATGTATACGGACGCTACACGGAAACCTTGAGGGAAGTGCTTTGGTTACGCTCAAACGTTAGCGCGCGCATTTTATTCTCACTGCGGCATGCACGCATTCCCTACACACGGAAAACAATAAAGCCGCTTAGGAGATGTTCCAAGCGGCCTATGTGGGCGAACCGTCAATACGTCACGATGCTCGAAAAGTCTTAAGCGTGCCTTAAGGATTTCGAATCACGCCATTCACGCGCTTCGCTTACGCGCGCCATTGCAGACATTGCTGTCTCACGGCTTCGTGCAACGACTTTTCTTTGTCGAATACGCCGCGCAGCCACGTCGCATCGTTGACGCCGCCGCGCGCGATGTCGGCGATCTGCGCGAGCGCGGCCTGCGATCCGAGCGCTTCCGCATGCGGCGCGAGCACGTCGAGCGTCGCCAGAATGTCTTCGGCGACCGTGCGCCGCTCGCCCGTCTGCGGATGGACGCACGTGCCTTCCATCCCGAAGCGGCATGCCTCGAAGCGGTTGAACGTATAGACGAGGTAATCGTCTTCCTGCGGCATGAGCGGCTTGTCGAGCAGCAGATAGCGGGAGAGCGTCTGGATATAACACGCGATGGCCGCCGCGCGATCGACCGAAAGCGGCGTATCCATCACGCGGACTTCGATGGTGCCGAAGCCGGGCTTCGGGCGAATGTCCCAGTAGAAGTCTTTCATGCTGTTCACCACGCCCGTGTGGACCATCTTCGAGAAGTATTCCTCGAAGCTGTCCCACGTCAGCACGAACGGCGCGCGGCCGGACAGCGGAAACGCGAACACCGAATTGAGCCGCGCCGAGTGAAAGCCCGTATCGACGCCCTGGATATACGGCGAAGAAGCCGAGAGCGCGATGAAGTGCGGAATGTAGCGCGACATCGAATGCAGCAGGAAAAGCGCGCTGTTCGGGTCGGGGCAGCCGATATGCACGTGCTGACCGAACACCGTGAACTGCTTCGCGAGATAGCCGTACAGCTCGGAGATGTACTGAAAGCGCGGCGCGTCGTAGATCTGGCGGTCGCTCCATTGCTGGAACGCATGCGTGCCGCCGCCGGCCAGCCCGACATTCAGCTGGTCGGCCGCCGCCACGAGCGTATCGCGAATCTTGCGCAAGTCCGTCACGGCTTGTTCGTGCGTCGTGCAGATGCCGGTCGAGAGCTCGATCATGCTTTCGGTGATTTCGGGCGTGATATTGCCCGGAATCTTCTCGTCCTTGATGAGACGCATGAGGTCGGACGCGGCCTTGGTCAGGTCGTAGTCGTGCGTATTCACGACCTGGATTTCGAGCTCGACGCCGAACGTGAACGGTTCCGAGTTGATGAAGGGTTCTAGTGCCATGACGCCTCTTGTTGAATCAATGCTTTCCCGGCCGGGCGATGCTTGAACGCGCTCACTCGCGCCGCTCGCCCACCGCCGACAAACTACGGTACACCACGAACGGCGTCGCGATCTGCAGAAGCACGATCGAGCACATCACGATGGCGCGCAGCGTCGGATCGTAATCGGGATACAGCACATACATATCGTCGACGAGCAGATACGCGAGCGCCGACATCGGCGTCAACGCCACGCCGAGCGCCACGCCCTGCTTCCATTCGAGCCCGCTCGGCTTCGCGAAGATCAGCACGCCGACGAGCTTGCCGATGAAGCGCGCGAGCACGAGGCCCAGCGCCGCGACGCCGCCGAGCGCGATATCTCGCCACGCAAACGATGTCAGCGTGAGCGCAAACAGAATGACGGTGAGCAGCCATCCCGCCGAACCGAAGTGCGATGGCCATAACTGCGGCCGCTCGTCCGCGTTTTTCACGATGATGCCGGCCGCGAGCAACGCGAAGATCGTCGAAAGCTTGAAGAGGTGAGCGATGGCGATGGCGAGCAGCACGAGTCCGAAGAGCGCCACGAACGAATGCTCATCGTTGGCGTTCAGGCGTCGATAAAGCAGATTGCAGCCGCGCGCCAGCAAAAACGCCAGCAGGAGCGACCCGATCAGCAGATAAAGCGGCTGAAGGATCGTCGCGAATGCGTTGCCGTAAATCTCCTGATGCAGCACGCCCGCCGCCAGCTTTTCGACGATCACCGCGTACATGCTGTTCAACGCGGTCAGCGTCATCAGGCGCTGCGTCACCTGGCCTTCCGCGCGCAGCTCGGTTTTCAGCTGAATGACCATGGCCGGCGACGTCGACATCGCGATAGCGGCGATCACCACCGACGGCATCGTCGGCACATGGAACAGGATCAGCGCGATCAGCACGAGACCGAACGTGAGCGTCGATTCCGCGATGCTCGACAGAATCAGATACGGATTGCGGCGGATCCAGCGCAAATCGAGCCGGCCGCCCAGTTCGAAAAGCAGGAGCCCGAGCGCGACGTCGAGCAGCGGACGCGACAGACCGCCCGCGCTCGCGTCGATCACGCCGAGGCCCGCATTGCCCGCGATCAGCCCGATCACCGCATAGCCGGTGATGCGCGGCAGACGCCACGCGCGCCATAGCAGTTCTCCGGCGAGCCCCGCCGTGACGAGCGCGAGACCGGCCCAGAGAATGGCGTCGGGTTCGAGCGGCCAGGCGGGCAGAAATGAAAATGCCGAATTCATCGTGTGGGCTTCTCCTTCGTTGCTTCAGGCAGAGGGGCACGTCCGGCCGCGCGGTGGGCGAAAAACGTCAGCGGACGACACGCATGCTCACGACCCGCTCCCGCCACGGGCGTAGTTCATTCAGGCGAAACGAATACGAACGAACACGGCGTCACGGAACCGGCCGTGCAAGGATTAGACGATGCGCCCCGGTCCAGTGCGACGCTTAAAGCGAGACTGGCCGGACGCAGCGAACGGCGTTGCAGCGCGATGATCGGAGTTTCGCGTTGCAAGCGTCGTTCCATTGAGGCGCTCGCCGTCTGGACGGCGCGACGCAGGAAGAAGCGCGATTGTGCCACACAGTCATGTCCCCGGCGAAAACTGCAAGTTTATGATTCTTATGAGGTAAAGCCGACCGCAAACGATCTTATTCGGAAAAGCTGACCGGCAGTTCACGCGTTTCCAGTGCTTCCGATGACGTCGTCTTCAGGTGTTTACAGGTTTACTGTATATAAACGTAGTAGTAGTTAACAAGGCGCCGCAGCCGCTGTGGACAAGTGGCTTTTGTGCTTTCCGATCAAGCACATGTCAACCGAAAAAGCGCGCGGTAAACCCAGTCGTCTCGCGCCGTTAACTCGGAACAACTTTTGGCGGTTAACGGGTGGTCTCCGGCTTGTCCCGTTTACGTGCACAACGAGCCCACAGCTCGTTCTTGCGGATTTCGCCGACTTATCCACAGATTTCCGAGGATAACTAGGCCGGGCCGATTTCTCCGTGACGTAACGCTCGTAAAAAGAATCGCGCGGGATCGACGGCTTCGGCCAGTTCGCGTTCGATCGGCCACGGCTCGCCCTCCGCTTGGGACGCGATCAATTCGGCCGCGAGCGTCGCCCAGACGAGCCCGCGCGAACCGAAGGCGAACGCGCCATACAAGCCCGGCAAGCGCGGCAGGTCGAGCGGCCATGCGCCGGAAAGACGCCGGGCATCGCGGCGGCCGGCGGTTTCGTCGGCGAGCGAGCCGATCATCGGCATGCGATCACTCGTCACGCAGCGAAACGCGACGCGGCCCTGCGCGGCGCGTATATCGTCGATGCCGCCGAGCATGCGTCCGACGCGCTCGACGTTCTCCGCATGCCCGGCTTCGCGCACGTGCGGATCAGTGTCGTCGATGTCGTAGGTGGCGCCGATCAGCGTGCGCCGCGCGCCGAGCGGCACCGCATAGCCGTCGCCGACCACGGGCAGCGTCAGCGCATCGAGCGGGCTCTTCTCGACAATCGAAAGCTGACCGCGCACGCCGCGCGTCGGATCTTCGTGCAGGCTGGCGAGACGCGCCGTGTCGTGCGCATTGGCGAGCACCATAACCGGCGCTTTCGCGATCAGTTCGCCTTGGGCGTCGAAGGCACGCCAGTCGCGGCCGTCGAACGCGATCTGCGTCACGGCCGTATTCATGCGCGTGGTGAGCGCGTCGCCGGCAGCGGCGAGTTGCGCCGCGCAGACCGCGGCGGGCGAAATGGCGCCGCCGCGCGGAAAGAGCCAGCCGCCTCGCGCCACTTCTACGCCTGCCATGCGCGAAGCCTCGTCGCGCGTCAGCGGCGTCACGTAGTCGCGCGGATAGCCGAATCGCGCGATGGCGTCGGCGAGCGCATTCGCGTCTTCTTCCGAATCGGCGATTTGAAGCAGACCCGCGCTGCGCCGGAAGTCGTGGCCTGCGGCTTCGAGCGTCTGCCATCGTTGCAGCGCGCACAGGAAGCCCGCCCGCGTGAGGCGCGCGGCGATGCTGTCGTCGCGCCACACGATCGGGTGAAAGACGCCGGCAGGATTGCCCGACGCGTCCTGCGCGGGCGATGCGTGCCGGTCGATCAGCGTCACGCGCCAGCCGCGCGACGCGAAGCACGACGTCACCGCGCACCCCGCCAGTCCCGCGCCGATGACGATGGCCTCGCGCGCTGTCACGTTCGCGGCCAGCGGCGGCTCATGACGCCGAACGCGCCAGCGCGGCGCGAAATGCGCAGCGATTCGACCGTCGCTTGGACGGCATTCGAAGCCGGAGGTAGCGAGCGCACGCGTCCACGAGTCGCGGCCTGCCTCGGCGACGTCGACGCAGAGCGTCGCGCCATCGCCCGCGAAGCGCGCTAGCGTCTTACTCCACTTGCGCGGATCGTCGTCTTGCGTTGCATCGACATGAAACGCGTCCGCGCGCAGCCAGAGCTTCGACAGCATGTCGTCGCCGACGGCAAGCGTGAGCACGACGCGCCCCGCTTCGAATTCGAGCCGATGCACGCCGGGCACGCGCATCGGCCAGACGCGGGCGAGTTCGGCTAAGAGAGGATCACTGTCGGCGGGCGGCGGCGTATCGAGCGCGCGCAGTGGCGCCACCGCGACCACATGAAGGCGCTCGCAGCGCGCGGCGTCGTCGCGCCAAAGACGCCATAGCGCCAGAAAGAGACTTTGAGTGTCGAAGCGCACGGCGGCATCGACGAAGGTGAACACGCGCTTCGTCTTCCAGCGCGCCGGAAGATCGTGCTGCGCGAGAAGCGGCTCGCTAACGGGCGATGTATCGGTCATGCATCAAGCCTGGGAGGGAAAGCGGGCGTCTGTGAGGCGTCGGATAGTCGGCGAACGCCGCCGCGCGCCGCACTGAAGCACGACCGGTTGCATCCGCCAAAGCCAGTACCGACAAGGCTTACAGCGCGAAACGGCCAAGGAATTGGCGATGAAACGTTGGCAAAAACCAACGGCGCGCTGTCCGATCAGGCGGCTTTGGCAGACGAAAGCGAGCCGCGCGTGATCGGCCCACGGAGGCCGCCCGGAACAGCCCGTTACATAAGGGTAAATCTTTGAAACCCTTGTCCAGATTGGGTTTGCGCTGCGCTATCATACCAAGCGCCTCGTTCGAAGGCGGCGCGAGGGATTTGATGGGATGCAACGCCGGTGACATGGCGCGAAACTGCGCCGAATCGTCGGACGGACGCGCCAGAGGCCCGTCCCTACTCGACTGCACGGCTTGCGCACGTATAATCGGCGCGTTCGCGCTGTTCGTGTCAACCTAAACTGATAAAGGAACCTTAATGAACAAACAGGAATTGATCGACGCCGTAGCCGCTCAGACCGGCGCCAGCAAAGCTCAAACCGGCGAGACGCTGGACACGTTGCTCGAAGTCATCAAGAAGGCTGTCTCGAAGGGTGACGCAGTTCAGTTGATCGGTTTCGGAAGCTTCGGTTCGGGAAAGCGCGCAGCACGCACGGGCCGTAACCCGAAGACCGGCGAATCCATCAAGATTCCGGCCGCCAAGACCGTCAAGTTCACGGCTGGCAAGGCATTCAAGGACGCAGTCAACAAGCGCTGAGCGTCTGGCCCGTGGCGGCCCGCCTCGCTGCGCAGCGCCTGGCAGCTCTTTCAGCGTTTATCAGCGCCATCGCTCGTGTTTAGTTGTACCGTGTTCGTATCTTGATAGCGCCCGTCTTGCGCAAGCTACTCAGGTTCGTCCGCATGAGCGGAAAAAAGCCGGAGACCAAGAGGACCATGAAACCCGCCATCGGCGGGTTTTTTTTCATCTTCTAATGCCGATGATGGTCTTCGCAGTCGCAGTCGGGGCCGTGGTCGTGCTCGTGGTCGTCATCATGCTCATGGTCGTGATCCTCGACATCCCACGCGGGAAACGGATCGCCGAAGTGCTGCCACGCATCGCTGCCGCGCGTCCATTCGTCGTCGGTCAAGAGGCACGCGTCGAACTTTCGCTGCCACGCTTCGATGTCGAGATCGACGCCCATCAGCACCAGCTCCTGCCGTCGATCGCCGATGCTGTTGTCGTCCGGATCGCCGAACCATTCCGCCACGATCTCCGCTTCCAGCTCCGGATCATCCGTTGGCCATTCGCTTCTGTCCTGCGCGGCCCACCATACGCCGGCGGGACCGTGCCGCAACGTGCCGCCCGCCTGCGACAGCGACCCGCCGACGACACTGCGCGTCGCAAGCCAGAAGAAGCCCTTCGCGCGCAGCACGTCGCGCCATTCCTCGTGAAGCAGATTCCACAGCCGTTCCGGATGAAACGGCCTGCGCGCCCGATAGACGAAATGCCGGACGCCCGACGCATCCGCGTCGCTAGCGTCTTCGTGTTCATCGTTCAGAATCGCGAGCCAGCCTGCGGCGCTGCCGGTCGCATCCAGATCGAAACGGCCGGTGTTCACCAGTTCGCCGAGCGGCGCTTTGCCGTGTTCCGTCCGCAGCAGAACGGCGCGCGGATTAAACGCGCGGAAGATCTGCGCGAGCCGGTCCACTTCGTCCTGGCCGACCAAGTCCGTCTTGTTGATGACGATCACGTCGCAGAATTCGAACTGCTCCACGAGCGCCTCCACGACCGTTTTGTCTTCGTCGGACGCTTCGCCACCGAGCAAGATGCCGCGTTCGGCAAGCGACTCCGCCGACGCGTAATCGCGCATGAAAGTCGATGCGTCGACGACGGTGACGAACGTATCGAGATGCGCGCGGCCTGCAAAAGGCGCGTCTTCGTCGTCGCCGAAAGCGAAGTGCTCGGCGATATCCATCGGATTCACGCCGGGCGGCGCTTCGATCACGATCGCATCGAAACGAGGCTGCTGCTCGGTGAGCCGCGTGATGGCATCGGCAATGGACTGCATCGCGTCATCGCCCGCGCTGCAAGCGAAGGAACCGATGCGCACGCCCTCGCTGTTGTTGCGCAATGCATCGAGGAGCGTGGACTTGCCCGCGCCGACGAAACCCGAGAGCACGGTGACTGGCAGTGGCGTTTGGTTCATTGCGGGCGTGTGGACGAGAATCGAAGTCACGATTCTGCATCAAACGCGGGGTGAGCGGAGGCAAGGCGCCGAGCGGCGCGGCGGCTCGCGCGCTGAAGAACCGGGAATTACTTCGACGCTTGCAGCAACTTCCAGCGCCGCAGAATCTCGATGATCTGCGCCGAGTACTTGTCGCGCAGCGCGGGCGTTTCGGAATGGTAAGCACCGACGGCCTGCCACGAATTGCCGTACTTGTTCATCTTCTGGCGCAAATGCCATGCGGCGACATAGACGCTCTTGCATGGCTCCATCAGCGTGCCGCTCGAAATGCCGTATTGGGAAAGCGTGTTGAGGTGGATGGAGTTGATCTGCATCAGCCCGTAGTCGGTCGAGCCATTGGCGTTCTTGTTGATGGCGTCGGGCTTGTTGTGGGATTCCTGCCAGGCGATGGCGCGCAGAATGAGCGGATTGACCTTCTGATACTTCGCTGCTTCGTCGAAACAGTCAGCGTGAGCGGACGCGGCCGCCAGCATGGCGCCGCAACCCATCGCAAGTATTCGCAGGAATCGCTTCATCTTCGTTCTACTCCATCCGCCTGTGCGGAACCGTCATGCTGCCGGCGCCGCGCCTCGCGCGTGCGCCAAGATTCGTTGTCCGCTCTCGTCTGACGCCCGTGGCATCGGGAAAACCCGAGCTTTACGCCGACGCCTGGGGAACGGAACCGCCCGTATGATACCGGCTGACGTCTTCGACCATAAGTTGGCTAGCCGACATAGGTCCAACGGACCGCGGATTGAACCAACGGGAATCCTCTGCTGACTATCGGCGGTTTCTTAAACGTATGAATAATAAAGTAATCTAATCGGGTTACAATTCGGGTCCCGTGTGCGTCGCTTGTCTGACAAAAGCCTTCCGATGGGTTATCGGCAGGGCGTCGGAAAGCTTGAGCGCACTGGAACACTTGGCATGCAGCCGCTGGGCGAAAGCGGCGGCGAACGAAGTTGCACTATTTCGTTACACAAAGCTGCTATCGTCACATTTTTATAAATAATCGTGGTCGGGCGGACACGTTCGCACCACGGTTGGCAGCGCCCTCGGATTGACGAACGGTGCTGCCTTAGCCGGTTCTTTGTATCCCGGCTCAGACATCACATCCATGAGAAGACAACCTATGGCACTGCGTCGCATCGCGACGGCACTGCTGGCGGCGGGACTTATCGTCGCGCAAGCCGCGCACGCGCAAGTGACGTTGAATTTCGTCAATGCCGATATCGACCAGGTCGCGAAGGCGATCGGCGCGGCCACCGGCAAAACCATCATCGTCGATCCCCGCGTCAAGGGGCAGCTCAACCTCGTCTCGGAAAATCCGGTGCCGGAGGAGCAGGCGCTGAAGACGCTGCAGGCGTCGCTGCGCATGCAGGGCTTCTCGCTCGTGCAGGATCACGGCGTTCTGAAAGTCGTGCCCGAAGCCGACGCCAAGCTGCAAGGCGTGCCGACGTACGTCGGCAATGCGCCGCCGGCGCGCGGCGACCAGGTCGTCACGCAGGTGTTCGTGCTGCACAACGAGTCGGCGAACAACATTCTGCCGGTGCTGCGGCCGCTCATCTCGCCGAACAACACCATCGCCGCTTATCCGGCGAACAACACGCTCGTCGTCACGGACTACGCGGACAATGTGCGGCGCATCGCGGGCATCATCGCGGGCATCGACACGGCGGCGGGCCGTGAAGTCGACATCGTGCAGCTGAAGAACGCGAACGCAATCGATGTCGCGGACCAGATGAACAAGCTGCTCGATCCCGGCACCATCGGCAGCACGGACGCGACGCTGAAAGTCACCGTCACGCCCGATGCGCGCACCAATTCGCTGATGTTCCGTGCCTCCAGCAGCGCGCGGCTCGCGGCGGCCAAGGCGCTCGCGAAAAAGCTCGATGCGCCGACGTCCGAACCGGGCAACATGCACGTCGTGCCGCTACGCAACGCCGACGCGACGCGGCTTGCCAAGACGCTGCGCGCCATGCTGGGCAAGGGCGGCGGCAACTCGGACAACTCGTCGACCAGCTCCGGCTCCAACTCGTCGAATTCCTTCGGGCAGAGTGGGCTCGGCAACTCGTCGTCTTCCACGGGCACCTCAGGCGTTCCGCCGTTGCCCGGCGGCCTCGGCAGCAGCGGTTCGGGCACGGGCAACAATCCGATGTCCGGCACCGGCGGCACGCGCGACGCGGGCTTTTCCTCGAACAAGGACAACGACACCGGCAACGACACGAGCGGCGGCGGCATGATCCAGGCGGATTCCGCGACGAATTCGCTCATCATCACGGCAGCCGATCCGGTCTACCGCAATCTGCGCACGGTGATCGACCAGCTCGACGCGCGCCGCGCGCAGGTTTATATCGAAGCGCTGATCGTCGAACTCTCGGCCACGAGCGGCGCGAATCTCGGCATTCAGTGGCAGGGCCTGCTGCTCTCGAACGGCGGCAACAACGCGCTCTACGGCAGCACGAGCTTCGGCTCGGGCAACACGAACATCTTCGACCTGACCGTGCAGGGCAATGCGATCGCGCAGAATCCGTCGGCGGTCACCTCGACCACGGGCCTGCTCGCCAACGGCCTGAACATCGGTCTGCTGCATCGCTTCGGCAACTTGTTCGGGCTCGGCGGCCTGCTTCAGGCGCTGTCCACCTCGGCGGATGCGAACATTCTGTCCACGCCGAACCTGATCACGCTCGACAACGAGGAAGCGAAGATTGTCGTCGGCCAGAACGTGCCGGTGGTGACGGGCTCCTACGCCACGCCGACCGCGAACGCCGCCACGTCCGTGACCGCGTTCAACACGTTCGACCGGCGCGACGTGGGCGTGACGCTGCACGTCAAGCCGCAGATCACCGACGGCGGCGTGCTCAAGCTCCAGATCTATCAGGAAGATTCGAGCGTCGACGCGACGACCAAGACCGATCCGGGCGGCGTGACCATCAACACGCGCTCGGTGCAATCGACCATTCTGGCCGACGACGGCGAGATCGTCGTGCTGGGCGGGCTGATGCAGGATCAGTACAACAACAACAACAGCAAGATTCCGCTGCTGGGCGACATTCCGTTCATCGGCAGCCTGTTCCGCAGCGAAAGCAAGACGCGAACGAAGACGAACCTCATGGTGTTCCTGCGCCCGGTGATCGTTCGCGATCAGGCGACGGCCTCGCAGATCGCCAATACGCGCTATGAATATCTGCGCAATCAGCAGTACGGTTCGACGACGGACAACCGCATCATCAAGGACCAGAACGTGCCGATGATGCCGCCGAAGCCGCTCGGTCCGAGCGAAGGCGGTGGCGCCCCGGCCCAGAATCTGCTCGACTGGAACAACCTGACGCGCGGCGTGCCCAGCTCGACGCTGCCGCAGGACCCGAACGCGGGTCCGGCGCCGCAGCCGTATCAGAGCGCGCCGCAAAATAGTTACCCGGCGCCCGCGAACGGCGCGACCAACGCGATGCCCGGCAACGCGGCGACGAACGCCATGCCCGGCAACGCCGCCACGGGCTACGCGGTGCCGAACAACGCGCCGAGCGCCGCGCCGCTCGGCGGCAATCAGACGGGAGGACAGCCGTGAACACGCTGAACGCCGAAGCCGAAACCACGACCGCGACGGAAGCAACGGCCGCGTCGCCGCTCGCAGCGCGGCTCGTGCCCTACGGCTTCGCGCGTACCGGCCAGATTCTGGTCGCCCAGCAGCATGCCGACGGCATCGAAGTGTGGATCAGCGAGCGCACGAACGACGCGGCGCTCGCGGAAGTCGCGCGCAATTTCGGCGCACTCACGATTGTCCGCAAGTCCGGCGACGAACTCGCAGCCGCCATCAACTCGGCGTACGCCCGTAACGACGGCAGCGCGGCCCAGGTGGTCGGCGAAGTGGAAGGCGAAGTCGATCTCTCGCGCCTGATGCAGGACATTCCCGAAGTGGAAGACCTGCTGGAGTCCGAAGACGACGCGCCGATCATCCGCATGATCAACGCGCTCTTGACGCAGGCGGCGCGCGAACAGGCGTCGGATATTCACATCGAGCCGTTCGAAAACGCGTCGGTCGTGCGCTTTCGCGTCGACGGCACCCTGCGCGACGTCGTGCGTCCGAAGAAGGCGCTGCACGGCGCGCTGATTTCGCGCATCAAAATCATGGCGCAGCTCGATATCGCCGAGAAACGTTTGCCGCAGGACGGCCGCATCACGCTGCGCGTCGGCGGCCGCCCGGTGGATGTGCGCGTGTCCACGCTGCCGACCGGCCACGGCGAACGCGCGGTGCTGCGTCTGCTCGAAAAGGACGCGCAGCGGCTGAATCTCGAAACGCTCGGCATGGCGCGCGACACGCTCGTCCAGTTCGACAAGCTGATCGGCCGGCCGCATGGCATCGTGCTCGTGACCGGGCCGACCGGCTCCGGTAAGACGACGACGCTCTACGCGTCGATGTCGCGGCTCGAGACCACGACCACCAACATCATGACGGTGGAAGACCCGATCGAATACGATCTGTCGGGCATCGGCCAGACGCAGGTGAACGAGCGCATCGGCATGACGTTCGCGCGGGCGCTGCGTTCCATTCTGCGTCAGGACCCGGACATCATCATGATCGGTGAAATCCGCGACCTCGAGACCGCGCAGATCGCGGTGCAGGCGTCGCTGACCGGCCACCTCGTGCTCGCGACGCTGCACACGAACGACGCCGCCTCCGCCGTCACGCGTCTCACGGACATGGGCGTGGAGCCGTATCTGCTCGCGTCGTCGCTGCTCGGCGTACTCGCGCAGCGTCTCGTGCGCCAGTTGTGCCCGGTGTGCAAGGAAGCGCGCGAGGAAGAAGACGGCGTGAAGCACTGGCATCCCGTCGGTTGCGACCGGTGCGGCCAGTCGGGCTACGTGGGCCGGCGCGGCGTGTACGAACTGCTGCTGATCGACGACGCCATCCGACCGCTGATCCATCGCAACGCCGCCGACGCCGAGATTCTCGCGGCGGGCCGCGCGAACGGCATGCGCACGTTGCGCGAGGACGCGAACCGCTGGCTGAACGCGGGCGTGACATCGCTCGAAGAAGTGCTGCGCGTGACTGGCGGAGAATAAGCGTATGCCGGCGTTCCGTTTCGAAGCCATCGACCAGGCGGGCAAGACGCAGACCGGCGTGCTCGACGCCGACAGCGCCCGCGCCGCGCGCAGCCACCTGCGCACGCAAGGACTGACGCCGCTCGTCGTCGAGGCGGCGGGCACGCGCACGCGCGGCGAACGGCAGCAGCGGCTCTCGCTCGGGCGACGGCTGTCGCAGCGCGAACAGGCCATTCTCACGCGCCAGCTCGCGAGTCTGTTGATCGCCGGGCTGCCGCTCGGCGAAACGTTGTCCGTGCTCACCGAGCAATCCGAGCGCGATTACATTCGCGAACTGATGGCCGCGATCCGCGCCGAAGTGCTCGGCGGCCATTCGTTTGCGAACGCGCTCGCGCAGCATCCGAAGGACTTCCCGGAGATTTATCGCGCGCTCGTCGCGGCGGGCGAGCACACCGGCAAGCTGGGGCTCGTGCTTTCGCGTCTCGCGGACTACATCGAGCAGCGCAACGCGTTGAAGCAGAAGATCGTTCTCGCGTTCACGTATCCGGGCATCGTGACGATCATCGCGTTCGGCATCGTCACGTTTCTGCTGAGTTACGTGGTGCCGCAGGTCGTGAACGTGTTCGCCAGCACGAAGCAGGCGCTGCCGTTTCTCACCGTGATGATGATGGCGCTGTCCGCCTTCGTGCGCAGTTACTGGTGGGCGGTGCTGATCGGCGTGGTGCTGGTCGCGTGGCTCGTGCGGCGCATTTTGTCGCGGCCCGGACCGCGCCTGGCGTTCGACCGCTGGCTCTTGACGGCGCCGCTCGTCGGCAAGCTGGTGCGCGGCTATAACACCGTGCGCTTCGCCAGCACGCTCGCAATTCTCACGGCCGCCGGGGTGCCGATCCTGCGCGCGCTGCAAGCGGCGGGCGAAACGTTGAGCAATACCGCGATGCGCCAGAACGTCGACGACGCCATCGTGCGCGTGCGCGAAGGCTCCGCGCTCTCGCGGGCGCTCGCCAATACGAAGACGTTCCCGCCCGTGCTCGTGCATTTGATCCGCTCGGGCGAAGCCACCGGCGACGTCACCACGATGCTCGACCGCGCGTCCGAAGGCGAAGCGCGCGAACTCGAACGCCGCACGATGTTCCTCACCAGCCTGCTCGAACCGCTCTTGATTCTCGCGATGGGCGGCGTCGTGCTGGTGATCGTGCTCGCGGTGATGCTGCCGATCATCGAACTGAATAATCTGGTGCAGTAATGAACGCCCTGCAAACCCGCCTGCTCACGCTCGCCGCGCTCGCGCTCTTTTGCGTGACGGTGACCTATTGGGTCGTCACGCTGACTTCTCGCCAGACCGCGCCGCTGCCCGCCGCCGCCGCGACGCGTACGCCGTCGGTCGAACAGGCCGCGACGATCTTCGGCGGGCAACTGGAGCGGCAAGCGAATTCGGACGTGCATCTGTTCGGCATTCTCGCGCTGCAAGGCGGCGCGGCGGCCATCGTGAGCTACGGCGGCGAGCCGCCGCGCGCGGTGTCGCTCGGCGGGCCGCTCGCGCAGGGCGTGAAGCTCTCGCAGGTGAAGGCGCGTTCGATCATCGTCGAGCGCAACGGCGTGAAGTCGGAAATTTTCCTGCCGCCCGTGCCGCCCGGACCGACGATCTACGTCCGTTGAGCACGGTCACGGCGCGATGAAGGCCGGTCGATAGAATGCTCGGCGGCTTCGGTCAAACGAAGCCGCATGTTTCTTAAATCAAGCGGGCGCAAGCCCTGAATCAACACGAGGTAGCAGTCATGCAAATGTGGACGCAACGCCGCATGGAAATCACCAAGGCCAAGGCGCGCCGTCAACGGGGTTTTACGCTCATCGAGATCATGGTCGTGATCGCGATTCTCGGCATTCTCGCCGCGCTGATCGTGCCGAAGATCATGAGCCGCCCCGACGAAGCGCGTCGGGTGGCCGCGAAGCAGGACATCGGCACCATCATGCAGGCCATGAAGCTGTACCGGCTGGACAACGGCCGTTATCCGACGCAGGAGCAGGGTCTGCGCGCGCTCGTCGAAAAGCCGACGACGGAACCCGTGCCGAACAACTGGAAGGACGGCGGCTATCTGGAACGCCTGCCGGCTGATCCGTGGGGCGGCCAGTATCAATATCTGAATCCGGGCGTGCACGGCGAAATCGACGTGTTCAGCTACGGCGCGGACAACAAGGCGGGCGGCGAGGGCAACGATGCCGACGTCGGCTCGTGGCAGTAAAAGGAACGTGAAGTGAACAGGCACGGCAGGCACAGGGCGGCGCGTCGGAATGCGGGTTTCACGCTGCTGGAAATGCTCGTCGTGCTGGTCATCGCGGGCTTGCTCGTGTCGCTCGCGTCGCTGCAGCTCACGCGCAATCCGCGCACGGATCTGAACGAAGAAGCGCAACGGCTCGCGCTGCTGTTCGAATCGGCGGGCGACGAAGCGCAAGTGCGCGCCCGGCCGATCGCGTTTCAGCCGGTGGAAGGCGGGTTCCGCTTCGACATTCGCACCGAAGACGGCTGGCGCCCGCTGCGCGACGACCTCTTGCGCGCGCGCCGCTGGGAAGGCGGCGTGACGAGCGTGAGCATTCAATTTCTCGATTCCGACAAGACCGTGAGCCGGCTCGTCTTCGGCACCGAAGCCATCGACACGCCCATGGAAATCACGCTCGTCTCGGCGGTGGGGCGCGCGACGATCATCGGCAGCGGCAACGGCCGCTTTCAGGTGCGGTGATGCGCGCGCGATCCACAGAACGCGACGCACAACGCGGCTTCACGATGATCGAAGTGCTCGTCGCGCTGGCGATCCTCGCGGTGGCGCTCGCGGCGTCGCTGCGCGCGGTCGGATCGATGGCGACGAGCGAAGCGGACCTGCATCGGCGTCTGCTCGCAGGCTGGAGCGCGGACAACGAACTCGCGCAACTGCGGCTCGCGCATGTGTTTCCGGATATCGGCTCGCGCACCTTCGACTGCTCGCAGGGCAATCTGAAGCTCGTCTGCACGCAGCGCGTCTCGGCGACGCCGAATCCTATTTTCCGTCGCGTCGAAATGTTCGTCGCGACGCCCGGGCGCGCCGGTTATCTCGCGCAGATGGTCACGGTGGTGGCGAATGAAACGAATCGTTCGCTCTGATTCGCGCCGCGCGGCGCGCCGGCAGCGCGGTTTCACGCTGCTCGAAATGCTCATCGCCATCGCCATTCTCGCGGTGATCGCCGTGTTGTCGTGGCGCGGGCTGGACCAGATCATTCGCGGCCGCGCGACCATCACGAACGCGATGGAAGACGAGCGCGTGGTCGCGCAGTTGTTCGACCAGATGCGCATCGACGCGCGTCAGGCCGCGACCGACGACGAAGCCGGCCAGCCCGCCGTCTCGCTCGGCAACGGCACGCTGCAGATCGTGCGCGGCGTGTTCGCGCCCGCCACCGCGCCGCGCCTGCAGGTGGTGCGGTATCGGCTGACGGACGGGCGCATCGTGCGATTTGCGTCGCCGCCGCTGGAAAACGTGGGCGAGGTGCGGCGCGCGCTGTCGTCGAGCGATACCGCCGATGGCTGGAGCGCCGTGCCGTTGCTGGGCGGCGTCCGGTCGCTCGCAACGCGCGTCTACATTCCGCAGAAGGGCTGGACCACGCGCATGGCCGACGTGCTTTCGCAGATCAACGAGAACGACAACAATCTGAAGGTGCCGCAACTCGGCAACGCGCCGCTCGCGCGTGCCGTGTCGGGCATTCAGGTGGCGGTTGGCGCGCCGAATCTGCGCGTGCCGATCACGCGCGTGTTTCTGGTCGGAGAATGACGATGCGTGCCTCGGGCCTGAGCAAAAGACAGCGCGGCGTCGCGATCATCAGCGCGTTGCTGGTGGTCGCGCTCTCGTCGATTCTCGTCTCGGGCATGTTGTGGCGGCAGCAGGTGCAAGTGCGGCGCATCGAAAATCAGCGGCTGCTTGCGCAGGCGCAGTGGATTTCGCGCAGCGCGCTCGACTGGACGCGGCTCATTCTGCGTTCCGAAGCCGATACATCGCCGACCGTCACGTATCTCGGCGGCGTGTGGGGCGTGCCGATCGCGAAGACGAAGCTCTCCGACTTCCTCGGGCAGATCGGCGAAGTGCGCTCGCAGGAAGGCGCGCAGACGTTTCTGTCCGGCTCCATCGAGGACGCGCAGGCGAAGTTCAACTTGCGCAACCTCGTCGCGACGCCGACGCCCGGCGTGCTCACCATCAACGTCGAGCAGATTCAGGCGTTCCAGCGGCTTTTGACGATGCTCGGCATCAACGGATCGCTCGCGAAGACGGTGGCCTTGCAGATGCGCGCGGGACTCTCGCGCTCCGCCACGCGCTTCCAGACGCAGACGGGCAACGGCGCGACTGCGGCGAGCTCGCCCGCGGAGGCCATGGCGGCGATTGCGCAAGGCGGCGGCACGGGCGGCGGCAATTTCACCGACGATCCCGGCCTCAAGGACGCCGATAGCGACGCGCCGGTCGCGCCGCTGCAAATGATCAGCGTGGATTCGCTGCTCGACGTGCCAGGCTTTTCGGCCGAAGCGGTCGCGAAGCTGCGGCCGTTCGTGACCGTGCTGCCGACGACGACCGCCGTGAACATGAACACCGCGCCCGCCACGGTGATCGCGGCCGTGGTGCCGGGCATGAGCCTTTCGCAGGCGCAGGCGTTCGTCGCCCGGCGTGAGACGGTGTTTTTCCACGACATCGGCAACGTGCAGCTCGCGTTGACCGGCGCGGGCGTCCGTTCCACGTCGATCGATCCGAACCAGCTCGACGTGACCACGCGCTATTTTGTGATTCACGGCCGCGTCGAACATGAGCGCGCGCAACTGGAGCGCATGACGCTCGTGTATCGCGATCCGACGACGCACACCACGCGCATCGTCTTTACGCGCGACGCGCTCTGATGACGCTGTTACTGACAAGAGGAAGTGGCCTTTGAGCACACTGATCGTTCTATTACCGCCGCGCGATCCCGCCGTGCGCTCGCAGGAGTGGCAACTGCCCGACCTGCCGTTTCTGCTGCTGGACAAGCGCGGCGAGACGCAGCGCGCCGGCCGCGCCGCTGTCGGCCTTCTGCCGCGCGCCAACGCGACCGTGCTGATCGTCGCGGCGCGCGACACGCTGCTGCTCGCCGCTACCGTCCCGCCGCTCAAAGGTCCGAGGCTGCGTCAGGCGCTGCCGAACGTGGTCGAAGACCAGTTGATCCAGGACCCGCAGACGTGCCACATCGCGGTCGATCCGGTCGCGCTCGCCGACGGAAGGCGCGTGGTCGCCGTCATCGATCGCGGCTGGTTCCGCTTCGTCTGCGATGCGTTCATGAGCACCGGGCATCGCAATCTGAAGGCGGTTCCGGCCATGCGCTGCCTGCCCGTTCCGGCCGCCGCGCCTGTCATCGAGACACCGGAAGGCGAAGACGAAGCCGCCGAAGCGGAAGCGCCGCCGACGCCCTTCATCGCGGGATTGCTCGGCAACGTGATTTCGACCGCGCCCGCGCTGATCGGCGACGTGCCAGCGGCGGCGCCCGGGACCGGCGGCGCGCCGCGCGTGGAAATCGCCATCGCGCGCGGCGAACGCGCGGCGCTCGGCGAAGGGCTCGCGCTGCCCGTCGATTCGATTGCGCCGACGCTCGACGCGCTGGCGGGCGGGCATCCGTTCACGCTGTATTCGCTCGCCGACATTCCCGGCGACGAGCCGCGCCTCGCGGCGTCGGGCAAACATGCGGCCGTCGCGGGCGCGCAGCCGCTCGCGTTCGAAGCGCTCGCCCGCAACGCGCTCGCGAGCCGCTTCGACCTGTGCCAGTTCGAATTCGCGGCGCAGCCGTGGCGGCTCGACCGCGCGACCATGCGCCGCCTGCGCGTGCCGATCGCGCTCGTGGCGGCGTCGGTCATCGTGTCGATTGTCGGCATCAACGTGCAGTGGATTCAGCTTTCGCGCCAGCGCGACGCCATCAACGCGCAGATGACCGAACTGCTGCTCAACGCGTTCCCCAAGACCACGACCGTGCTCGACGCGCCCGACCAGATGGCACGCAATCTCGACCGGCTGCGCGTGGCGTCGGGCGAACTGTCGCCGTCGGATTTTCTGTCGCTCGCGGACGGCCTCGCGCGCTCGCTCGGCCCGGTGCCGGTGAACGGCATCGCCGGGCTGGATTATCGGGACCGTCATCTGGAAGTGACTTTCAAGCCGGACATCAAGGTCGATCCTGACCTCGGCAAGCGCCTCGCGGCCAACGGGCTGAACGGCGCCATCGACACGAACACCGGCAAATGGACCATCAGGAGCGGCCAATGAAAGCGGAAATCGGACGAACGCTCTCCGAGTTCTGGGAGGCGCGCACGCCGCGCGAAAAGACGCTGTTGATGTGGGGCGGCCTGCTGCTCGGCATCGCGCTGGTTTATCTCGTGCTGTGGGCGCCCGCGTATGAAGGCCGCGCCCGCCTGCGCGACACCTTGCCGACGATGCAGCGCCAGCTCGCCACGATGACCGCGCAGGCTAACGAAGCGCGCTCGCTCGCGGGCAGCGCCGAGGGCGTGACGCCGACGGGCGGCGCGCTGCGCGATGCGCTCGCGAAGTCGCTCGCGGACAACAACATGCAGCCGACGCAGGTGCAGGTCATTGGCGCGGCGGTGCAGATTCAGTTGAAGAACGCGTCGTTTCCGAACTGGACGATGTGGCTCGACGACGCGCGCAAGCAGTTCAAGGTGCAGGTGTCGGAAGCGCACATTCAGGCGCTCAAGCCGGACGGTCAGGTGGACCTGACGGCATCGCTGCAACCGGCCAGCGTCAAATGAGCTACTGGACTCGCCGACTCAGGCTCGCGCTGCCGGGACTCATCGTGATGGTGCTCTCGGTGGCGGGCACGCTGCTCGTGATGATGCCCGCCGCGTGGATCACGCCGCAGTTCGCGAAGGCGACGGGCGGCCACGTCAATCTCGCCGATCCGTCGGGTTCACTCTGGCGCGGCTCGGCAACGCTGATGCTCGCGGCGAGCAGCGACGGCTCCGGCGCGACGCTGCTGCCGGGGCGCATCGAATGGACGACGGCGTTCTGGCCGCTTTTCACCGGCCGCGTGCACATGACCATGCGGCAGACCGAGGCGATGCCCGACGCCGTGATCGTCGATGCCACGACGCGTGGCGCGACGCTTTCGGCGGGCGGAATCGCGGTTCCGGCAACGCTGCTCGCCGGTCTGGGCGCGCCGTTCAATACGCTGAATTTCGAGGGAACGGTGCGGCTTTCGTGGACCGAATTCCGCTTGCTCGGCAGGAACGCTTACGGACAGTTCGTGGTGACGCTCGACGACATGGCTTCGCGCGTGTCACGGGTCAAGCCGCTCGGGTCGTACCGCGTCGCGTTGCAGGCGCAAGGGGCGACGGCGAGCATTGATCTCTCGACAACCCGAGGCCCGCTGCTCTTGACCGGCAGCGGCGTGATCTCGCAAGACGCGACGACCTTCGAAGGCACCGCGAAGGCTGAACCGGCGCAGCGCGAAAATCTCGCGGGACTCTTGAATCTGCTCGGCCGACACACCGATCCGGATACCGTCGCGCTGACGTTCAACCATTATTAGAGCGCGAAATCAGCCGCCGGCTGCGTTCTTCCCCGTCGCGGACATCGCCTCTGGCGCGGAAGCCGGCGCCGGCGCTTCTACGCCGCCCGTCTCGCGGTTCATCTGCGCGACGTCCCAGCCGCCGCCCAGCGCCTTCACCAGCCCCACCGACGCCACCATGCGCTGGCCCGCGATGCTCGCGAGCTTCTGCTCTGCCGTGAACGCCGTGGTCTGCGCGGTCAGCACGCTGATGAACGCGACCGTTCCCGCCTTGTACTGATTGTTGATGATGGCGAGCGCCTGCTGCGCGGACTGAACCGCCTGCTGCTGCACGACGATTTCCTTCTCCAGAATGCGCAGAGACGCGACATTGTCTTCGACGTCCTGAAACGCGGTCAGCACCGTTTGCCGATACGTCGCGACGTTCTGATCGTAGGCGGCGCGGGCGGCTTCCGTGCGCGCCGCGCGCAAGCCGCCGTCGAAAATCGTCGCGGCGATATCCGGCCCGAGCGTCCAGAAACGCGACGGCGCGCGCAGCAGTTGCGACAACACCGTGCTTTCGAACCCGCTTTGCGCCGAGAGCGTCAGCGTCGGGAAATACGCCGCCATCTCGATGCCGATTTGTTCGTTCGCCGCCGCCGCCTTCCGCTCGGCCGACGCGATATCCGGACGCCGCTCCAGCAGCGCGGACGGCATCGCGGTGGGAACGGTCGGCGGCGTAGCGTCGAGCGGCATCGCGGGGAGCGAGAACGTCGACGCCGGCTCGCCGACGAGCACCGCGATGGCATGTTCGTATTGCGCGCGCGCCACGCCGTTGTCGATGGCCGCGGCCTGCGCCGACTGCAATTGCGTCTGCGCCTGAATCACGTCCGAGCGCGCGACGATGCCTTGCGCGTACTGGTTCTGCGTGAGCCTGAGCGACTGCTGATACGCGGCGACGGTCTCGTCGAGCAGCTTTTGCTGCGCGTCGAGCGCGCGCAACTGGAAGTACGTCTGCGCGAGCGTCGCCTGAGCGGACAGACGCGCGTTGGCGAGGTCCGCTGCGGCGCCCTGCTGCCCCGCCTTCTGCGCCATCACCGTCCGGCCGATGCTGCCCCACAAGTCCGGCTCCCACGATGCATCGAGCGCGAGGCTGTAGTCGTTGCCGACCGTGCTGCGGCTCGTGGCTGTCCCGTTCGTCAGGCGGCTGCCCGAACGCGACGCCGACGCGGACGCCCCGATGGTCGGGAAATACGCCGCCCGAGCTTCGCCGACCAGCGCGCGCGCCTGGCGATACGCCGCCGCGTACTGCGCGATGGTCTGGTTCGACCGGTTCAGACGCGTTTCGAGATCGTTCAGTTGCGCGTCGTCGTAGACGCTCCACCAGTCGCCGCGGTCCGTGCGGTCGGCGGGCTCGGCGACTTTCCAGCCTTCGGGCGCTTCCTTGAAGGCGGCGGGCATGGGCGTGGCGGGCCGCTGATAATCCGGGCCGACGGCGCAACCCGCGATCGACATTGCGCAGGCAGCGGCAATCGAAATGGCGCTCAGATTGCGCACAGTGCGGCGAACGGCGGAACGGCGGGACGCGATGGAGGCGGAAACGGCGGGGCGATACGGCATCTGCTTGTCGAGAATTCGGTTGGCGGCGGTTCGTCCGGCGCGGCGAACGCGGTCAGCCGAGATAGTAACGGAACGCCCGCAGCGCGGTTCGCAGCGGGCGTCGGGCAGACGTTAGGGTAACGGCTTAGCCGTAAGGCGGGTGTTACGTGCGGGAAGATATAGGTTACGGCGCGTTACTCGCGACGATGAACGCGATTCAACGGCCGGTCGAGCCGCCCGCGCACGGCCCGCCGATCAGCGTGCGCGACGACGCACTGCCCGCTTTCTCGGAAGCTGCGCCCTTGCGCCGATGCCGATTCTCGAACCAGCCCATTCCGAGCACCGCCAGCGAGCCGCCCGGCAGCAGGAACACGATCAGATAAAGCGCGAGCTTCCACGAATTCAGCTTCGGCGGGACGAAGTGACGGGAAGCACTGGCGATCGTGCTGCTGACTTGGCCGATGCGTCGGCTGGCGGTGCGGGCGGTCTCTGCGAAGCGGGTCATTTACGGTCTCTTCAAGCGTCGTTCGAACGACGCAGCTGGGATCAAAACATAGTCTCGGGCGGCGCATGAAGCGCATAACTCGTTGCATAGAATAATATTGACTATGCAACTACTTTTCAAGATACTGGCGATTGCTTTTTACCGAACTGTTGTTTCGCGGCACGCCGCGCCGACGTCAAACCGCATGCATAGCGAACCGCTCTACGATCCCGCCACGATCCGCCTCGAAACGAGCCTCGGCTATCACCTCGCGAAGGCGCGCAATGTGTTGGTCGCGCGCACGGATGAGGCGCTGAAGCCGCTCGATCTCACGTCACAGCAGATCGGCGTCATCCTTTCGCTGGCGTCGGGGCGGGCGCGCACGCCGCTCGAACTGTCGCGAGAGATGTCCTATGACAGCGGGTCGATGACCCGGATGCTCGACCGGCTGGAGAAGAAAGGTTTCGTCAGTCGCACGCGCAGCGACGCGGACCGGCGCATCGTCGAACTCACGTTGACGGAGCGCGGCCAGGACGCCGCCGCGCGGCTGCCGGCCATCGGCGCGGCGGTGCTCAACCAGCAACTGCACGGTTTCAGCCGCGCGGAACTGGACCTTCTAATCGCCATGCTGGCGCGCATCATCGGCAATTCGCCGACGGACGCGAGCGCAGGCTGCGGGCTCGACGACCCCGACGCCGACTAGAGCAATTCATCGACTTTAAGCCGGCACGAGTTGCCCTAATCACTGTCTGGGCAGAGAATGCCGCGTCACGCATAATCCACGCGCTGGAGCACAAGAACAATGTCAACGACCGCCACGACCGCGCCCGATCCCGCCGCCCCGGCTCCATTGACCGGCGGCATCCTCGCCTTGCTGACGATGGGCCTCGCGCTCGGCACGTTCATGGAAGTGCTCGATACGTCCATTGCCAACGTCGCCGTGCCGACGATTTCCGGCAGCCTCGGCGTCGCGACGAGCGAAGGAACCTGGGTCATTTCGTCGTATTCGGTCGCGTCCGCGATCGCGGTGCCGCTGACCGGGTGGCTCGCGAGGCGCGTCGGCGAGGTCAAACTCTTCACCATTTCCGTGCTGCTGTTTTCGGTCGCCTCGGCGCTGTGCGGCTTCGCGCAGAATTTCGAGTCGCTGATCGCGTTCCGGCTGCTGCAAGGCCTCGTCTCCGGCCCGATGGTCCCGCTCTCGCAAACCATCCTCATGCGCAGTTATCCGCCGGAGAAGCGCGGGCTCGCGCTCGGCCTCTGGGCGATGACCGTGATCGTCGCGCCGATCTTCGGCCCGGTGATGGGCGGCTACATCACCGATAACTACACGTGGCCGTGGATCTTCTATATCAACGTGCCGATCGGCGTGTTCTCGGCGGCTATCGCGTACTTCCTGTTGCGCGGCCATGAGACGAAGACGACGAATCAGCGCATCGACGGCGTGGGGCTCGCGCTGCTTGTGATCGGCGTCGCGAGTCTGCAAATGATGCTCGACCTCGGCAAGGACCGCGACTGGTTCAATTCGAACTTCATCGTGGCGCTGGCGATCATCGCGGCCATCTCGCTCGCGTTCATGTTCGTCTGGGAGATCACGGAGAAAGAGCCGGTCATCGACTTGTCGCTCTTTCGCGACCGCAATTTCGCGATGGGCGTGCTCATCACGTCGCTCGGCTTTCTCGCGTTCTTCGGGTCGGTCGTCGTGCTGCCGCTGTGGCTGCAAACGGTGCTCGGCTACACGCCGTGGCTCGCCGGACTCGCGACCGCGCCGGTCGGCATTCTCGCGCTGGTGCTTTCGCCGATGATCGGCCAGAACATGCATCGCATGAACCTGCGCGTCGTGGCGAGCTTCGCGTTTATCGTGTTCGCCTTCGTGTCGTACTGGAACTCGACGTTCACGCTCGACACGCCGTTTCACGACATCGTGTATCCGCGTCTGATCCAGGGCATCGGCGTGGCGTGCTTCTTCGTGCCGATGACGACGATCACGCTCTCCAGCGTTTCCGACGAAAGGCTCGCGGGCGCGGCGGGTTTGTCGAACTTTCTGCGGACGCTGTCGGGCGCGATCGGCACGGCGGTGAGCACCACGTTCTGGGAAAACGACATGATCCGGCATCACGCCGTGCTCACCGAATCGGTCACGCCGTACGCGCAGACGACCACCGCCTATTCCGATTTGCTCGCGGGCGTCGGCCTGTCGGGGCAGGCGCTCACCGCGCAACTGGATCGCGTCGTGGCCGCGCAGGCGTACATGATGTCGACCAACGACTTCTTCCGCGTCTCGTTCTATGCGTTTCTGGTGCTCGCCGCGATGGTCTGGTTGACGCGTCCGCGCAAGGGCGCGTCGGCGTCGATGGGGCATTGACGCGCGGGCGTCACTGAATCGGCGTGACGGATTGCGCCGGCTGGCTGTCCAGATTCAGCGGCACGGACTGCATCTGCTGCGGCTGCTGAACGGCTTGCGGCGTCGCGCTCACGGGCCGCGACGTGCCGTTGCGCACGAACTGCTTGAAGTCCGCGCCCGCCTGCCACGGATTCGGATCGCATCCGAGCGGGCTGTCGCAGTGCGCCGCGAAGCCGATGGTCGCGGTGCCTTCGTTGCTCGGCGTCTTCGTGACCTGATACGCGAGCGCGCGCTTGCCGCTCGACGGACCCGCCGTCTGAATCACCGAATCGGTGATGGCCTGCAACTTGTACTCGGAATGATTCGTCACCCAGACCTGAGCACGCGCCCACCAGGCGTCGCATTCGAGCTTGCTCATGCAGGTGAGCGGCGCGGTGGCCTGCTCGATCGTCTGGCTGCTGACCTGCGTTTCGGCCGCGCATCCGGCGATCAAGGCCAGCGACGCGGCTGCGCTGATGAGTCGGTAGTTCATCGCATTCCCGATAGTCGATAAAAAGCCGATTTTGGCCCGCACGCGCGTACGGTGTTCGGCGCGTTTCGCTCTGTTGCAAAACACGTCGTTTTTGCCGCACGCGCCACGGCGCAGCAAGAAAAAACGGCTCGTTGTGTGCGCTCAGACACCGACGCTGTCGGGCTTGTAGTTCCCGTACGCGGCGATGAACGCGTCGAAAGGCTCGGTCTGCTCGCGTTCGATGGCGGCTTGCTCGGCGAGCGACTGCGCCGCGAGCGCTTCCATCTTGCGCTCTTCTTCAGGCGGCAGCGGGCGACGGCGAAAGTATTCCGCGTGCTCGCGGCTGATGTCGAACGCGAATTCTTCGAACGACTGCTGCTTGTCGCGCATCGTCTGAAGCACGCGCGCCGACGGCGTCAGCGAAGCATCCGCGATGCGCGGACGCAGCGCAGTGAGCGCGCGAATGTGGTCGTCGCTGCCGGAAAGCGCGTCGAGCGTGTCGGCGACCGGCTCAATCGCATCGAACAATTCGTTCGCCCATTGCTGCATGGACACTTTCGCGCCGTCGCGACGCAGCGTGAGGCCCGGCTTGCGTCCTTCCTTCGTGATGGCGCTGAAGTTGTCGTTTGCTTCGATGCTCGCCTCGCGCGGCAACAGCGGGCTGTCTTCGAGCGCGCAGTAGAGCAGATACGCGTCCAGAAAACGCGCGGTCTCAAGTGCGATGCCGGCCGGCGCGAAAGGATCGATATCCAGACAGCGCACTTCGATGTACTGCACGCCGCGCTCGGCCAGTGCGTGCAGCGGACGCTCGCCGGAGCGCGTGACGCGCTTCGGGCGAATGGTCGAGTAGAACTCGTTTTCGATTTGCAGCACGTTCGTGTTGATCTGCACCCACTCGCCGTTGCGCTGCGTGCCGATGGCTTCGTACGGCGCGTACGGCTGGCTCACGGCTTTCGCGAGCACGTCGAGGTAAGCGTCCAGACGGTCGTAGCTCGGCAGCAGATCGGCCTGCGCCGGATTGTTCGTGTAGCCGAGATCGCTCATCCGCAGGCTGGTCGCATGCGGCAGATAGAACGTGTCGCTGTCGAAGGCTTCGAGCTGATGCGGCTTGCCTTCGACAAAGCGCTTATCCAGCGCCGGCGACGCGCCGAACAGATACATCAAGAGCCAGCTCGTGCGGCGGAAATTGCGGATCAGCGCGAAGTAACGCTCCGAGCGGAAGTCCTGCAACGACAGCGTGCTCGCCGGATCGAGCGCCTGCCACGCGCGCCACACGTTTTCGTCGAGCGAATAGTTGTAGTGAATGCCGGCGATGCATTGCATCGTGCGGCTGTAGCGCAGCGCGAGTCCGCGGCGATACACGTGCTTCAGCTTGCCGATGTTCGACGTGCCGTAATAGCCGAGCGGGATCTCGTTCTCGGGCGGCAACGCGTTCGGCATCGAGTGGTTCCACAGCAGTTCGTCGCCGAGATGCGCGTACGCAAAGCGATGGATCGCGTCGAGCCGCTCCAGCGCGCGCGCGGCGTCCGGCTCGGCGGGCGTGATGAGTTCGACGAGCGCTTCGGAGTAGTCCGTCGTGATAAGCGGATGCGTGAGCGCCGAGCCGAACGACCGCGGATGCGGCGTCATCGCGAGCTTGCCTTCGAGCGTCACGCGCAGGCTTTCTTTTTCGATGCCGCGCAAGCCCTGGCGCAGGGCGTCGGCATGCGAGCCCGACGCGAGCGCGGCGAGCCTGCGCCGATACGCGCCGGCTGCGGAGTGAGCGGGATTCGTGTTTGCCATTGAAGCGTTCTGCGAAGAGCGCACTGGAACGCGCTCGGTCAAATTTTCGGGTAGCGGGCACTTTAACATCTCGGTGTTGCCCGTGCTTGCGGCACCGATTGGCGCGGTTCGCAGCGCGATCGACGCGAAACGCCGATGCAACGAAAAAGCGCCCGCGCGTCGTTCGACGCCGGGCGCTTCGGCCGAAATCCGGCTCTCAGGCGACCTTTCCTGCTTCGCTATGCGCGCGCTCGGTGTCCAGCAACGCTTCCTTGCGCGAGAGTCCCCAGCGATAGCCCGCGATCGCGCCGTCCTTGCCGATCACGCGATGACACGGAATCGCGAGCGCCACTGGATTCGACGCGCACGCGCTGGCGACGGCCCGCACCGCGCCCGGCGAACCGACCGACGCGGCGATGTCGGTGTAGCTGCGCGTCTCGCCATACGGTATCTGCCGCAGCGCGTCCCACACGCGCTGTTGAAACGCGGTCGCGCCGATGTCGAGCGGCAGATCGAAACGCTCGCGCGTGCCGTGCAGATACGCGCGAATCTGCGCGATGAACGGCTCCATGCGCGCGTCGTCCCGCATGCGCTCGGCGAGCGCGAAGTCGGCCGCGAGTTGCTCGACGAGCGTGGCGGGATCGTCGCCGAATGCGATCTTGCAGACGCCCTTGTCGGTCGCGGCGACGAGCACGGCCCCGAGCGGCGTGGCGGCGGTAGCATAACGCACGGTCAGCCCCGCGCCCTTGCGCCGATACGCGGAAGGCGTCATGCCCAGTTCGGCGGGCGCGGCCTCGTACATGCGCGACGAGGAACCGAAGCCCGCGTCCTGCGCCGCGCGCGTGACGTCGCGGCCGCGCTGCAACGCGTCGCGCAGCACGCCTGCCCGCCTCGCGGCCTGATACTGCCGCGGCGAAATGCCGACGATCCGCGAAAACAGCCTTTGCAGATGGAACGGACTGACATGCACGGCGTCGCTCAGTTGCGCGAGCGTCATGCGCTGCTGCGGATCGGCGTCGAGCACCTTGCACGCGCGCTCGACAATGGCGAGTTCGCGCGGCAGGCTCGTCGGCTGACAGCGCTTGCACGGGCGATATCCGGCGGCTTGCGCTTCGTCGGTCGTCGTGAAGAAAGAGACGTTCTCGCGACGCGGCGCCCGCGACGCGCATGACGGCCGGCAGAACACGCCGGTCGTGCGCACGGCGAAGAAGAATGCGCCGTCGGCTTGGGCGTCGCGCTTGGCGACGGCTTGCCAGCGGCTTTCGTCGGTTTGATAGCGGGGGAATTCAGCGGCGTTCATGATGACCTCGGCGGCTTCAGGGTACGCGTCCAATGTAAAGCCGTGCCGGTGAGGTTACGCGCCGTTCCTTGCTCTGTCATTTTCGGCTCGTCCAGCGTTGCAACAAAAAGTGACGCGCAGATACCACACATCGACGCCATAGGGGTTTTTACTAAAATTTCTATTGCGTCGCATCAACCCGCTGTGTATGATTGGAACTGTCTCCTCCATGTCTCCTCCTGATATGGATTCAGCCCGCCGACTAGGCGGGCTTTTTTTTGCCTTCTCGCGCACCAGGCGAAAAAAAACCGGGCGCGAAGGCCCGGTTCTCCCTTTGCCGGTGCGACTTAAAGCACGTAGCGCGACAAATCCTCGTCTTCCGCGACATCGCCCAGTGCGCGATCCACGTACGCCGCGTCGATCTTCACCGGCTGGCCCGCGTGGTTGCCCGCCGCGAACGATACTTCCTCCAGCAGCTTTTCGATCACCGTATAGAGCCGCCGCGCGCCGATGTTCTCCGTCTTCTCGTTCACGGAGAACGCGATTTCGGCCAGACGCCGGATGCCGTCCTCGGCGAAATCCAGTTCTACGCCTTCGGTGGCGAGCAGCGCCTTGTACTGCTTGACGAGACTCGCATCGGTCGAATTCAGGATCGACTCGAAATCGCCCACGGACAGCGAATCCAGCTCGACGCGAATCGGGAAACGCCCTTGCAGTTCGGGAATCAGATCGCTCGGCTTGGCGAGGTGAAACGCGCCGCTCGCAATGAACAGGATGTGATCCGTCTTGATCATCCCGTACTTCGTGTTGATGGTCGTGCCTTCCACGAGCGGCAGCAGGTCGCGCTGCACGCCCGCGCGCGACACTTCCGCCCCGCCGACTTCGCTGCGCGACGCAATCTTGTCGATCTCGTCCAGAAACACGATGCCGTTCTGCTCGACGTTCTGCACCGCCTTCGTCTTGACCTCTTCGTCGTTGAGCAGCTTGCCGGCTTCCTCGTCGGTGAGCAGCTTCAGCGCTTCCTTCACTTTCACCTTGCGACGCGTCTTCTTGCCGCCGCCGATGTTCGCGAACATCGAGCGAATCTGCTCGGTCATGTCTTCCATGCCCGGCGGGCCCATGATGTCCATGCCGACTTGCGGCAACTCGACGTCCAGTTCGATTTCCTTATCGTCCAGCGCGCCTTCGCGCAGGCGCTTGCGGAACGTCTGGCGCGTGGTGTTATCGCCTTCGCTGGTCGCTTCGGCCGCGCCGAAACCGACCGGGCGCGCGCTCGGCAGCAGGATATCCAGAATGCGGTCTTCCGCGCGATCTTCCGCCTTCGTGCGCACCTTCTTCATTTCCGCCTCGCGCGTCTGCTTGACGGAGATTTCGATCAGATCGCGCACGATGCTGTCCACATCGCGGCCCACGTAGCCGACTTCGGTGAACTTCGTCGCCTCGATCTTGATGAACGGCGCGTCCGCGAGCTTCGCAAGACGCCGCGCGATTTCGGTCTTGCCGACGCCCGTCGGCCCGATCATCAGAATGTTCTTCGGCGTGATTTCCTGGCGCAGCGGCTCGGCGACCTGCTGGCGACGCCAGCGGTTGCGCAGCGCGACGGCAACCGCCTTCTTGGCGCGCCCCTGGCCGATGATGTGTTTGTCGAGTTCGGAGACGATTTCGGAGGGAGTCATGGTGGTCATCGCTGGGTTCCTTTATTCGATCGTCTCGATGACGCGATTGTGGTTGGTGTAGATGCACATATCGCCGGCGATGGTCAGCGCCTTTTCAACGATATCGCGCGGCGAGAGCTCGGTGTTTTCCGCGAGCGCCTGCGCGGCGGCTTGCGCATACGCGCCACCGGAGCCGATCGCGCAGATGCCGTTTTCGGGATCGAGCACGTCGCCGTTGCCGGTGATGACGAGCGTGGCCTGCGCGTCGGCGGCGATCAGCATGGCTTCGAGACGGCGCAGCATGCGGTCGGTGCGCCAGTCTTTCGCCAGTTCGACGGCGGCGCGCGTCAGATTGCCCTGGTGCTTCTCCAGCTTCGCTTCGAAGCGATCCAGCAGCGAGAACGCGTCGGCCGTGCCGCCGGCGAAGCCGACCAGCACCTTGCCGCCATAGATGCGGCGCACTTTCTTGGCGCCGCCCTTCATGACGATGTTGCCGAGCGTCACCTGACCATCGCCGCCCAACGCGACTTTGCCGCCGCGTCGCACGGAGACGATGGTCGTGCCGTGAAATTGTTCCATGTGCGTTCCTTAAGAAAACCAGAAGAACGCGGGCGGCTTGCGATCAGTGACGAGCCGCCACGCAGTCGAGAATTCGATGGAGTGCACGGCGCGGGGTTCCGCCTGGCCGGAAGGCTCGAAGCGTACGGCGCCGCGCGCGCGCCTTCGCGATGAGCGGGCGCGTCGAGATCAGTTTAGGGCGCGGCCGGAATTATCAAGGTGTGGGTTTCGTGGACGCCCGAAAAGCAAAAAGGCACACGATTCACGTGTGCCTTTTGTTCGTGCCAGCGCCCGACTTCGCGGATTTTCGCGGCGGCGCGTTCCCCGTTGCGGGCGGGCCCGCACCGTTCGCCGCGCTTGCCGCTTCAGTCGCCGAAGAGTTTCTGGCGCAGTTCGCGGCGCTCTTGCGCTTCGAGCGAGAGCGTGGCCGTGGGGCGCGCGAGCAGACGCGGAATGCCGATCGGCTCGCCGGTTTCTTCGCACCAGCCGTAGTCGCCGGATTCGATGCGCGCGAGCGATTGCTGCACCTTCTTCAGCAGCTTGCGTTCGCGGTCGCGCGTGCGCAGTTCCAGTGCATGCTCTTCTTCGATGGTCGCGCGGTCCGCCGGGTCCGGCACGATCACCGTTTCCCGCAGGTTTTCCGTCGTCTGGCCGGCATTCTTGAGAATGTCCGCTTGCAACTGCTCGAGCCGGTTCTTGAAGAAGGCGAGTTGTTCCTCGTTCATGTAGTCCTTCTCGCTCATCTTCAGGATTTCGGCTTCGGTCAAGAGTTTCGTTGTCATCTGCTTGCTTCTTCAATGTAAGGCGATGTCTTGGCAACGCCCGCACTTGCGTTGCCCGCATGCATGCAGCGTTTTGGCGTCACGCGACACTCGATGCGGGGCCGAACTCCTCTGGAAACCGATATTGGCTGCTCCGTTTCAACGCTCGCCTTATGGCCCTCGCGGCCTATCAGCAGATCGTCCGCCGGGGCATCCTTTTCTGACATCCGACGGCCAACGCCCGTATTCGTATGCGCCGAACGGATTCGCCCTTCTCCAGTGGGGCTGTATTGTAACTGAACCGCAATTTCCGACGATAACCGAGGAAAACCCTGTCGAAAGCCGCCGGAATTTCAAAAATATAACGCCTGAACACGCAAAAAGCGATGTCGCTTGGTGGGCGCGACTACATAACCGCGACAATAAACGCCCAAGAAAAACGCCGCCGGCGAGGCTCGCGGGCGGCGCATCTTCGCATCGACGTTGCGTCCCGCCTTTCGCGCGCTTGGCGCAGATCAGCGAAATGCGTGCCGGGTCGTTACTTCACCAGGCAGGCGTCGAGGCCGTCGGTGATCAGATCTTTCGGCAGCTCGATACCGATGAACACCATCTTGCTGTTCTTCTTCTCGATCGGCATCCATTTGGCGGCGAGGTCGCTGCCCATCATCTGATGCACGCCCTGAAAGACGACCTTGCGATCGACGCCTTTCATATAGAGCACGCCCTTGTAGCGCAGCAGCCGCTCGCCATAGATCTGCAAAATGCCGCCGAGGAAGTCTTCGAGGCGGTTCGGATCGAACGGCTTGTCGCTGCGATACACGAACGACTTGATCTTGTCGTCGTGGTGCGCGTGATGGTGGTGATGATGATGCTCGTGATCGTGGCTGTGGTCGTGACCGCAGGTGGCGTGGTCGTGATCGTCGTGCGCGTGATCGTGGTCATGATCGTGCTCGTCTTCCGCGAGGAAGTCCGGATCGATTTCCAGCTTCGAATTCAGGTTGAAGCCGCGCAGATCGAAAATTTCCTTGATGTCGGCATCGCCGAAGTTGACGACTTTGATCGCCGCGCGCGGGTTCATGTGCACCAGCCGGTGCTTCAGGGCTTCGAGCGCGTCTGCATCCACCAGATCGGACTTCGTGATGAACAGCCGGTCCGCGAAACCGACTTGCCGCTGCACCACTTCGTGCTGGTCGAGCTGCGCGTTCGCGTGCTTCGCATCGACGAGCGTGATGATCGCGTCGAGCAGGAATTCGTCGGCGACCGTGTTATCCATGAAGAACGTCTGCGCGACCGGACCGGGATTCGCGAGACCCGTGGTTTCAATCACCACGCGGTCGAAGTCGAGCGTGCCCGCCTTCTTGCGGTTCGCGAGGTCTTCCAGCGCGCGCGCCAGATCGCCGCGAATCGTGCAGCAGATGCAGCCGTTGCTCATCTGGATGATCTGCTCGTTCGTTTCCTGCACGAGAATTTCGTTGTCGATGTTCTCTTCGCCGAACTCGTTCTCGATCACGGCGATCTTCATGCCGTGCTTCTCGTTCAGGATGCGTTTAAGCAGCGTGGTTTTGCCGCTGCCCAGAAAGCCGGTCAGGATGGTTACGGGAATCATGGTGTCGCCTGTTTCCTTGTCAGTGTTCGGAATCGCGCGGCCGGTCGGTGGCGCACTGAATCGGTTATTGAAACATATTCGCTAAGCGGACGCTTTGCGCCGCGTGACCTTGCCGCAGCCAGATAAGGCCGCTCACGCGATTTGCAACAGCAGGCCCTTGAGGTACTCGCCTTCCGGAAACGCCGTGAGCAGCGGGTGATCGACGCCCGCGCCCAGGCGCTTCAGGATGCGCGCATCGACGCGGGCATCGGCCGCCGCGCCCGCGACGATCTTCTGAAACAAGTCTGCATCGATCGCGCCCGAGCACGAATAGGTGAACAGCAGCCCGCCCGGACGCAGCAGCTTAAAGCCGCTCAGATTGATGTCCTTGTACGCGCGCGCGGCGCGGTCCACGGTTTCGCGCGACGGCGCGAACTTCGGCGGATCGAGCACGATCAGGTCGAAACGCTGCCCTTCGTCGTACAGACGGCGCAGCGTCTTGAAGGCGTCGGCGTCGAGCCATTCGGCCTTTTCCGCGTCGAAGCCGTTGGCCTTGACGTTCTCACGCGCGAGCGCGAGCGCCTCGCCGGACGAATCCACCGACACCACGCGCGCAGCGCCGCCCTTCAACGCCGCGAGCGAAAAGCCGCCCGTATAGCAGAAGCAGTTGAGCACGTCGCGGCCTTGCGCGTTCTGCTGCACGAGCACGCGGTTGTCGCGCTGGTCCACGTAGAAACCGGTCTTGTGGCCGTGCTTCACGTCGACGTGATAACGCACGCCGCATTCGTTCGTGATGAGCGTGTCCGGCGGCGGATCGCCCGCGAGCACGCCGGTCGTCTGCTCCAGCCCTTCCTTCTGGCGGATCGACACATCGGAGCGTTCGTAGACGTTCGGGCAGCCGGTCGCGGCGATCAGCGCATCGACGATCGCCGTCTTCCACGCCTCGACGCCCGTCGCCATGAACTGGCAGACGAGCTGCGCGCGCGAGCCTTGATCGGCGACGTAGTAATCGACGATCAGACCCGGCAAGCCGTCCGCTTCGCCGAAGACGAGGCGCGTCGCGCCGGTATCGCGGACCATCGTCT
The DNA here is from genome assembly GCF_023631445.1 of Caballeronia sp. GAWG1-5s-s. Lineage (NCBI taxonomy): Bacteria > Pseudomonadati > Pseudomonadota > Betaproteobacteria > Burkholderiales > Burkholderiaceae > Caballeronia > Caballeronia sp. GAWG1-5s-s. Next base: position 132,926 of record NZ_JALQDC010000001.1, read on the forward strand.
GCCGATGCGCGACCGCCCGCTGCACGCGGCGCTTGAAGAACGCGTGATCGACGGGCTCGGCTTCGTCAAAGGTCCAGACGCGGGCGCGAATCTGCGAATGCGGGCTGTACGACGCGCGCGCGAGAAAGCGGCCATCGGCGGCGCGCACGGTGACAGTCGCGCCGGGCGCGGGATTGCCGTCGATGCGCGCGATGGCGTTCGCGTAAATCCACGGATGGCGGCGAACGAGCGACTTGTCCTTCGCCGGTTTGAGCGTGATGGTGTTCATTGCGATGATCGGAGCAGCGCGCATGGCGCCGCGGTGTTAGTCGCGCTTCTTCGCGCGCGGATGCGCCGAGTCGTAGACACGAGCAAGGTGCTGAAAGTCCAGCGATGTATAGATCTGCGTCGCGGTGATGCTCGCATGACCCAGCAGTTCCTGCACCGCGCGCAGGTCGCCGCTCGACTGCAAGACGTGCGTGGCGAACGAATGCCGCAGCACGTGCGGATGCACATTCGCCGGAATGCCGGCCAAGAGCGCCATGCGCTTGACGCGCTCGCGCACCACGCCCGGCGACATGCGATTGCCGCGCACGGAAAGAAAGAGCGCGTGCGGGTCCAGCTTGACGAATTCGCCGCGGACGTCGATCCACGCGCGCAGCGCATCGATCGCCTTGCGGCCGACCGGCACCTTGCGCATGCGCTTGCCTTTGCCGAGCACGGTGACTTCGGCTGCAGCCAGATCGAGCCAGCCGGCGGACTGATGTTCCTTCGTATCGACGTGACGGACATCGAGCCCGACCAGTTCCGAAAGCCGCAGCCCCGACGAATAGAACAGTTCGAGCATGGCTTGATCGCGCAATGCTTCAGTGCTGTCGGCACGCGGCGCGTCCATCAGGGCCATTGCGTCGTCGACGGAAAGCGCCTTCGGAAGCGTCTTTTCGCGCTTCGGCGCGCGCACCGTCGCGACCGGATTCGCGGACATGTCGACGCGTTCGGCGAGCCAGCGGTAAAACGCGCGCCACGCCGACAGCCGATGCGCGATGGAGCGCGGCGACAGCCCCGCCGCGTGCGCGCGCACGACCGCGCCGCGCATGTCGGCGGCCGTCAGCGTTTCGAGCGCGCGGCCCTTGGCGAGCGCGCGCAGTTCGCCGAGTTCGTACGTGTAGCCGCGCAGCGTGTGCTCCGACAGACGCCGCTCGTGTTCGAGCATCGCGAGATAAGCGGCGATGTGGTCGGCGGGCTGCATGTCGCGTCGCTTAGTTCGGCAGAAGGCGGGACAGTGCCGCGCTCGCCAGCACGCCGATCTGCGCGAGGAAATCCGTCGCCATGCCGTCGTGGAAGCGCCGCGCGTCGGGCGAGCCCATCACGAGCAGGCCGAACGCGGGCGCATCCGGGCCGGCTTGCGGATCGCGCAGCGCGACCAGCGCAATCGACTGAATGCCGCGTTCGGCGGACGCGTCTTCCAGCGATGCGCCGCTGGACGCCGATGCCGAATTCGCCACGCCGAGCCACTGCGCCGCCGCGAAGCCGCTGTTCGCGCCGCAATACGGCGCGTCGAGGCTGCCCGCGAAAATGCGCACTTCCTCGCCGACATGGCGCGCGAAATCCGCCTGGCGATACGCTTCATCGACATCCCACATGCGCAGCGCGGCATGCGGCACGTCGAACACTTCGCACAGTCCTTTGCTGATGGTGGACGGCAGCGCGTACGGGTCGCGCTGGCCGGTCACGCGCACGGTCCAGCGGTTGAACTTCGTGGCGATGCTGTCGTTTTCGTGGCCGTAGCGCAGCAGTTCGGCGAGCCGCCGCTCGAGCTGCTTGTTCTTGTCGCGCAGCATTTCCATCTGGCGTTCCTGCAACGACACAGCCGACTTGCCGTGCGGATTCGAAAGCCGGATGGTGCCGAGCAGTTCGGCGTGCTCGACGAAAAAATCGGGGTTGTCGAGCAGATAGTCGGCGACTTCGCGTGGATTCATGTTTGCCTGATACGTTTGAATGCGTGGGCTCAAGTCAGCCGATGTCCGAAAGCTCGATCTCGCCTTCGAAGACCGTCGCGGCGGGTCCGGCCATGAAAAGCGCGGCGGATTCGTCGCGTGCGCCGTCCCAGCTGATCGTGAGCGTGCCGCCGTGCGTCTCGACGCGCACCGGCGAATCCAGCACGCCGCGCCGGATGCCTGCGGCCACCGCCGCGCATGCGCCCGTGCCGCAGGCGAGCGTTTCGCCCGCGCCGCGCTCGAAGACGCGCAGTTTGACGGAATGCCGATCCACGATCTGCATGAAGCCCGCGTTGACGCGCTCCGGAAAGCGCGGGTGGCGCTCGATCTGCGGCCCTTCGGCGAGCACGGGATACGCTTCGACGTCGTCCACGACCTGCACCGCGTGCGGATTGCCCATCGACACGACCGACACCCAGCGCGTCTTTGCGCCGATATCGAGCGGCCAGAGCGTATCGTTGCCTTCGCTGCGGCCGTCGAGACCGCTCGCGTCGAACGGCACGCGCGGCGGATCGAACACCGGCGCGCCCATGTCGACGGTCACTTCGCCGTTGTCCTGCATCGTCAGCGTGATGACGCCCTTCTGCACCTGCACGCGCACCGTCGAAGCAGCGGTCAGCCCGCGATCGCGCACGAACTTCACGAAGCAGCGCGCGCCATTGCCGCAATGCTCGACTTCGCCGCCATCGCAATTGAAGATGCGGTACTTGAAGTCGACGCCATCGACGGTCGGCTTTTCGACGAGCAGCAGCTGATCCGCGCCGACGCCGAAATGACGGTCGGCGAGCGCGCGAACCTGCGCGGCGTTCAGATCGAGCGCCTGCGAGTAGCCGTCGAGCACGACGAAGTCGTTGCCCGCGCCCTGCATCTTGGTGAACTTGAGTTTCATGGCCGCTATTGTATGTGAGCCTCGGTGCGGCGTTTCGTGCCGCTTGGCGCCGCGCGGCTCAATAAAAACTCGCCTCGCCCGGCGGCCGCGTCTTGAAGCGCTTGTGAACCCAGTAATACTGTTCGGGAATGCGCGGAATCTGCTCTTCGAGAAACGCGTTCATGCGACGTGCGTCGGCTTCGTCGTCGCCGGTCGGGTAGTTCTGCCACGGCGCGAAGATTTTCAGCCGATAACCCTTGTAGTTCGGCAGCACCTCGCCGATGAACGGCACCACTTGCGCCTTGCCCGTCTTCGCCAGCCGGCCGACGGCGGTCAGCGTGCACGTCGGAATGCCGAAGAATGGCACGAAGGTGGAATTGCGCATGCCGTAATCCATGTCCGCGCCGAGCATGACGGGCTTGCGGTCGCGCAGCCAGCGCAGCACGATGCGCGCGCTATCCGCGCGGCTCGCCATGTCCGCGCCGAAGCGGGCGCGCTGCCGCTTGGCGATCTCTTCGACCTGCGGATTCGAAAACGGCTGATAGAGCGATCCACATTGCCGGTGCAGCGAGTAGTTCAGAAAGATCGACCCCGCCTCGATGCCGACGAAGTGCAGCCCGAGAAAGAGCGTGGGCGGCAGGTCGGGATCGCTGAGATCGACGGCGCTGTCCACTTCGATCAGCTTTTCCAGCTTCTTCGCCGATCCGAACCACTGCACACTGCGCTCGACATAGCTGCGAATGGCATGGCGGAAGTGCATCTGCGCGACTTCCTCGCGGCGCTCCGGCGACCATTCGGGAAAGCAGAGCTTGAGGTTCGTATGCACGATGCGCTTGCGCCGGCTCGGAATCTTATAAAGCAGCCAGCCGAGGGCATCGCCGAAACGCGCGGTAATGCCGTAAGGAATGATGGCGAGAAACTTCAGAAAGCCGATGGCGAGCGACACGCCGATGCGCCCTAACATGAGGTGCTCCCGCGAACATACGGGCGGCGGCTACCGGCGGAGGATAAGCGCGGGACGAATGACGACAAGCGTTCGACTCTGTAAAAACACGGGAAACCGGTATAATAAGACCTTCGCCGAGTTAATGGACAACTTGCGGGGCGAAGCCGGCCTGAGCCGAATGCATGCATCGCGTGCATCGAGGTTCAGGACGGAGAAAGGACATCCGCTAAAGCGTCGCCGCTTCAGACTCCAAACGAAGTCGGCTACGTGAATCTCAACCGTACTTAATTGGAGTCTGAAGCGTGTCGAACGACTACCTGTTTACCTCCGAATCCGTTTCCGAAGGCCACCCGGACAAGGTCGCCGACCAAATCTCCGACGCTATTCTCGACGCCATCCTGACTCAGGACAAATACTCGCGCGTCGCGGCGGAAACCCTCTGCAATACCGGTCTCGTCGTCCTCGCGGGCGAAATCACGACCACCGCCAACGTCGATTACATCCAGATCGCGCGGGACACCATCAAGCGCATCGGTTACGACAACACGGACTACGGCATCGACTATCGCGGCTGCGCGGTGCTCGTCGCGTATGACAAGCAATCGCCGGATATCGCGCAAGGCGTGAACAAGGCGCACGACGACAATCTCGACCAGGGCGCGGGCGACCAGGGCCTGATGTTCGGTTACGCGTGCGACGAAACGCCCGAACTTATGCCGCTGCCCATTCACCTGTCGCACCGTCTCGTCGAGCGTCAGGCGAACCTGCGCCGCGACGGCCGTCTGCCCTGGCTGCGTCCGGACGCGAAGTCGCAAGTCACCGTGCGCTACGTGGATGGCAAGCCACACTCCATCGACACCGTCGTGCTCTCCACGCAGCACGCGCCGGACATCGAGCTGCCGCAACTGCGCGAAGCCGTGATCGAAGAAGTCATCAAGCCGACGCTGCCGAAGGAACTCATCAAGGGCGACATCAAGTTCCTGGTGAACCCGACGGGCCGGTTCGTGATCGGCGGTCCGCAAGGCGACTGCGGTTTGACGGGCCGCAAGATTATCGTCGATACGTACGGCGGCGCGGCTCCGCACGGCGGCGGCGCGTTCTCGGGCAAGGACCCGTCGAAGGTGGACCGCTCGGCGGCGTACGCCGGCCGTTACGTCGCGAAGAACGTGGTCGCGGCCGGTCTGGCGTCGCGCTGCCTGATTCAGGTGTCGTACGCCATCGGCGTCGCGCGTCCGACGTCGGTGATGGTGAACACGTTCGGCACCGGCCGCGTGTCGGATGCCGAGATCACCAAGCTCGTGCTCGAACATTTCGATCTGCGTCCGAAGGGCATCATTCAGATGCTCGATCTGCTGCGCCCGATCTACGAAAAGTCGGCGGCGTACGGTCACTTCGGCCGCGAAGAGCCGGAATTCTCGTGGGAAGCCGCGGACAAGGCGCTGTTGCTGGCTGAAGCTGCCGGCACGGAACCGGTGGTGCGCGTGGCGTAAGCCTTTGGGCGCGATAAATAAAAAACCGGCAGGCATCGCGCCTGCCGGTTTTTTTTGGGGGCGACGCGCGTCTTTCTTCAGCGCACCGCGAACGCGTACCAGCCGGCGCTGGTCGCCGACGTGCGACGCGGCCGGCGGCTTGTCAGCGCGGCCGCTCGCGGCTTGGGTGATGGCGCGCGCAGTTGCATTGGGCGGCGCAGCAGCGTGCGCAGCGACACGTCGCGCGAGGCGGCGCGCGCGCGCAGATTCAGAAAGAATCCGCGAAACCAGGAGCGGATGCCATCGACCGGATGCGCGTTCGTGGGTTGCGGCGCAAGCGCCTGCGTGCGAGCGGAATGATGTCGCAACGCGCGGATCATGCCGCGCCGGGCGGGCCGAGCGGCACGGGATGCGGCGCGTCGAAGGCCCTTAGCGATTCGGTGGTTCATGTCGGCGATAGGTTCGTCTGCGTGGTGGCAAACTCGACAGTAGTCGTCTCAAAAATAGCGTTCAAGGCTTCGATTCAACCCCGGCAGCGAAGTTGCACCGAAACGATGCGGCCAATGTACCGGACGTGCGTGACTGTCGTAAGTCCGCGTTTTCCCTGCCGGCTACTGAAGCAGTCCCTTCACGGCGCGGCGCGCGAGCCATGCTGCGAGCGCCTTTGCGGCCCGTGCGACTTACAATGCCCGTATTCGCCCCAATTTCCGGGTATTGCGCTGGCTGCATGAGGCGATATCGAAGCCGCGCCGAGGCCGACCAACATGTCTGAACAAACGTCGCTGAAATCGAAGAGTGATCAGGTGCACGAGCTGCGCCAAATGGGCTTCGTCATCGTGAAGGGGCTCGTGTCCGAGGCGCGCTGCGACGCGCTGCGCGAGGTCGCGCAGCGTCAATTGGCCGAAGCCGCCGCGCCGCTTGAATACGAAGCCGACCTGAAGTATCCCGGCGCGCCGGAATCGAAGCACGCGCCGGGCGGACATACCGTGCGGCGGCTTCTGGACGCGTACGGGCGCCACCCGCTATTCGCGGAGTTCGCGACATCGCCGGAAGTGCGCGGCTGGATGGAACTGTACTTCGGCGAAACGCCGTATCTATCGCGCGCGCATCACAACTGCGTGATGACGAAGCACCCGGCGTACGGCAGCCTGACGGGCTGGCATCGCGATGTGCGTTACTGGGCGTTCGAGCGCGACGATCTGGTTTCCGCGTGGGTCGCGCTCGGCGATGAAACTGTCGAAAACGGCGCGCTGTGGTTCGTGCCGCGATCCCACAAGCTCGCGTTCACGTCGGACCGATTCGACGAAGCCAAATTCTTCCGCGCCGATTTGCCGGAAAACACGGCGCTGATTCACACGGCGGTTTCGCCCAAGCTCGCCAAGGGCGACGTCGTGTTCTTTCATTGCAACACGCTGCATTCCGCAGGCAAGAATCTCACCGATCAGGTGAAGTTCTCGCTCGTCTACACGTATCGCGGCGCGAGCAACGCGGCGTTGCCGGGCACGCGATCCGCGTCGAAACCGGAAGTCGCGCTCGTCTGAGCGAGCGTTCAGCGTTTCGAGGGCAGCGCCAGTCCGATCAGCCCCGCGAGCGACGCGACAATGCCGCCCGCGATCAGCCAGATCGTCTTGCTGGTCGGCGAGCCCGTGAAGAAGCGCGAGACGTCGTTGCTCAACGAGTGAAACGACTGCCCGCCGAAGTACAAAAGCACGATGCCGCCGACGAGCAAGGCAAGGGAAATCGCTCGGGTCATCAAGGATCCTCGTTAGTTTCGGGATAGGGCGCGCCAGCTTACAAGGCACGCCGCAGAGCGTCCAGTCAGGCCAAAGTCACGCCGCGACGGGCACGCGCGTGAGCGGCTGGATCTGGCGCAGCAAGTCGGCCTGCACGGCCGGATGGTCGCTTGCGCGCGTCCACACGCCGACGTTGAACTTCACGCCGGTATCGGTGTAATCGGTGACGGCGATCCACGGCGCCGACGCGCCGTCCTGCACGATGCGCGCATCGCCCGTAACGAGCCTGCGCAGCTCGCCGAGCACGCGCTCGACGTCCTGGCCGTGCTGCACCAGAAAATTGAGCACGACGCGCCGCTGCTCGTTCGCGCTGTAGTTCGTCACCGGATTCGCCCAGATGATGCTGTTCGGCACGTACATGACGACGCCGTCCGCCTTCGTGAGCCGCGTGGTGAAAAGTCCGATCTCGTTGACCGTGCCCGCCGTCACGCCGATTCCCTCGATATAGTCGCCCACGCGAAACGGCCGCAGTAGCAGCAACATCAAACCGGCTGCGATGTTTTGCAGCGTGCCCTGCAGCGCCAGTCCGATGGCAAGCCCCGCCGCGCCGAGCACGGTCAGGATGCTCGCCGCCGCAATGCCGAACTTGCCGAGCGCCGCGACGATGGCGACCACGCGTATCGCCCACATCACGAGACTGGCGAGCACCGGCGTCAGCGTGGCATCGACGTTCGTGCGGTTGAGCGTGCGCCGCAGCGCGTTGGCGACGATGTTCGAGATCCACCAGCCGACGGCGACGATCAGGATCGCCATCAGAATGTTGATGCCGTACGTCAGCCCGAGCGTGAGCATGAAGTCGTAGGCCGGGCGCAGTTTGTCGATTGAATCCATTGAGTGCTCCTTGTGCGATGTGTGCGTTGACCGGGCGGCGCGCCGTGTGCTCCCGCATATCGGGACACGGATGCCCGGCGCTCGCGCCGTCGCCGATTGGCTTAACATTGACGGCTTTGGTCGATTCGCGAGCATAGAGCAGCCGCGCGCATCCACCAGCTTCACGATTGTCAAAGTTAGTCCAAAACCGCCACTCGCAAAGGAAAACTGTCATGGCTTACGAAGCAGCATCCGAGCGTTACTCCTCGCAGATGCAATACCGCACGTGCGGCAAATCCGGTCTCAAGCTGCCGGCGCTGTCGCTCGGTCTCTGGCATAACTTCGGCGACACCACGCCCATTTCGACGCAACGCGACATCCTGCGCACCGCGTTCGATCTCGGCGTCACCCATTTCGACCTGGCGAACAACTACGGGCCGCCGTACGGCAGCGCGGAAGCCAACTTCGGACGTCTCTTCAAGGACGACTTCAAGCCGTATCGCGACGAACTGCTGATTTCGACGAAAGCCGGCTGGGACATGTGGCCCGGTCCGTACGGGCAGGGCGGCGGCTCGCGCAAGTACGTGCTCGCGAGTCTGGATCAGAGCCTAAAGCGCATGGGGCTGGATTACGTCGATATCTTCTACTCGCATCGCTTCGATGCCGATACGCCGCTCGAAGAGACCGCCGGCGCGCTCGCGACCGCCGTGCATTCGGGCAAGGCGCTGTATGTCGGCATCTCCTCGTATTCGGCGGCGAAGACGCGCGAAATGGCGAAGCTGCTCGCCGAGCACAAGGTGCCGCTTTTGATCCATCAGCCGTCGTACAACATGCTGAACCGCTGGATCGAAGAAGAACTGCTCGATACGCTCGACGAGATCGGCGCGGGCAGCATCGCGTTCACGCCGCTCGCGCAAGGGTTGCTCACGAGCAAGTATCTGAACGGCGTGCCGCAGGATGCGCGCGTCAACAAGCCGGGCGGCGGATCGCTCAAGCAGGAACACCTGAGCCAGGAAAATCTGGAGCATGTGCGCAAGCTGAACGAACTGGCGCAGCGGCGCGGCCAAAGCCTCGCGCAGATGGCGCTGGCGTGGGCGCTGCGCGGCGGGCGCGTGACCTCGGTGCTGATCGGCGCGAGCCGCGCGGAGCAAGTCACCGAAAACGTCGGCGCGTTGAAGAATCTGGAGTTCAGCCCGGAAGAGCTCGCGGAAATCGACAAGTACGCGCAGGAAGGCGGCATCAATCTGTGGGAAAAGCCGTCGACGGATCAGCGCATCTGAATGTCTTGCAGCCGCCTTCCGTCAGAAGGGTGATTCGGAAGCGGCTCGGCGACGGTTGCTATCATGCGGGCTCGCGGTCCATTCGCTGCTGACCGGCAGCGAGCACAATCGGCGGCGGCGGCGCGTGGCGGATCGTCACGCGCTGCTGGCGATCCGGCCCGAGGACGCCCCGCGGCTATCGAGTTAGAATAGCCGATTGCGCCCATGCAACGCCCGGCTGCACGACTGCCGACGCGGGCCTGCCGCAAACACGCCGCACCAAGCCGAAAGTTCGGACGAAAGCGCAAGCCGCTCGTCCTTTCGCGCGGCGTCGAGCGACCCGCATTCCGGCGTTCCGGCCGTGAGCGTCACCGTTTTCGCATAGTCCAAGAAGCCATGAGCAACCTCAACTCTCAAACCGTTCTGAGCGTCCACCACTGGACCGACACGCTTTTCAGTTTCACCTGCACTCGCGACGCCTCGTTCCGCTTTGAGAACGGCCAGTTCACGATGGTGGGCCTCGAAGTCGACGGCAAGCCGCTTCTGCGCGCCTACAGTCTCGCGAGCGCGAACTACGAAGAGCATCTCGAATTCCTGAGCATCAAGGTGCCGGACGGCCCGCTGACTTCGCGTCTGCAGCACCTGAAGGTCGGCGATTCCGTGCTGATCGGCAAGAAGCCGACGGGCACGCTGGTCGCGGACAACCTGTTGCCGGGCAAGACGCTGTGGCTGCTTTCTACTGGCACGGGCCTCGCGCCGTTCATGTCGATCATCAAGGACCCGGACGTCTACGACCGCTACGAGAAGATCGTGCTGACGCACACCTGCCGCTTCGTCGATGAACTCGCGTACAAGGACTTCATCACCGAGCACCTGCCGGCGCACGAGCACATCGGCGAAATCGTCTCCGAGAAGCTCGTCTATTACCCGACCGTGACGCGCGAAGAATTCGCGAACCGCGGCCGCATCACGGACCTGATCGAGACGAAGAAGCTGTTCTCGGATCTGTCGGTGGAGCCGTTCTCGATCGAGAACGACCGCGTGATGCTTTGCGGCAGCCCGCACATGCTGCGCGACACGCGCCAGTTGCTCGACTCGCTGGGCTTCCAGGAAGGCAGCAACAACCATCCGGGGCATTACGTCGTCGAGAAGGCGTTCGTCGGCTGATTCGTGGTTGGCGTGTTTGCAGAGAAGCCGGGGCACATCGCTCCGGTTTTTTTTCGCCTGCTTGCGGGCAACTTGTTACATCTGCGGACAGGCATTGTTGGCGGTTCGGCCGCACTGCTGTTACCAATCGACATGAAGTTCTGCCGCCGCAGCCTTGTCGGACATGGATTAATCATATTTTTGAGATATGATGCGGTCACGTCGAAGCGATGCGCAAAACGTGCATCGTCCGATTTCCATGTTACAGAGTGTAAATTCAGTTACGCCGACTCGTGGTCTGCCGAGGACGTAGCTCAAGTTGCGCTCAAAGCGAGGAAAAATGAACCCGTCGGCCCTGATCGGACTGGATCAGCGTGCAACGTCCTGCGCCACCGTGCGCGGCGTGTCGTCAGCGACGCCGGAAGCATCCGGCTTACCGTTTTCCGCTCTATTCGACGCCAAGCTGGAAAGCGACCGCGAGGTCGAGCGCCTGCGCGCCCGCGTACGGGATCTCGCCTCGCAAGTCTGCGCGGCCGATGAGCGCGTTCGCCGCAGCATCGCCGCCGATCTGCACGACGAAGCCGGCGCCATTCTCACCGCTGCGAACCTCGCGGTGGCGCGCGCCGAATATCTGCTGCCCGCCGATGCGCCCGCTGCCTGCTCCGAAGCGCTGCGCCAGGCGCGCGAATGTCTCGCCGAAGTCGCTGCGTCGAATCACCGGATCGTGGAGGGCCTGCACGCGCCGGCGCTCGACGACGGCCTTCCCGCCGCGCTCGCGGAGTGGCTCGCAACCTTCGGCGCGCGCGCCGGGCTCTCCGTCAATTTATCCTGTTCAGTGGAAATCTACGCGAAGCGGCTGCCGCAGGGTCTGTCGCATGCCTTCTTTCGCATCACGCAGGAAGCGCTGAACAACGTCGCGCGGCACGCGCATGCGACGCGCGCGAACGTGACGCTCGCAGCCGACGACGACGCCCTCACGCTGGTGGTGGAGGACGACGGCATCGGGATGGCGCCCGTTGCGCGCCGCAAAGCCGGGCGGCTTGGATTCGCGAGCATGCGCTCTCGTTGCGAGGCGTTCGGCGGCACGCTGCGCGTGGGCGCATCGAAAACGGGCGGGACGTGCGTGCGCGCCCGCCTGCCGTGGACGGCCGCGCCGCGCGCCGCGCTGCGCGCGGTCAACGACTGAGCGCGCGCATGGCGCTCAAGATTCTTCTTGCCGACGATCACGCCATCGTGCGCCGTGGCGTCGCGCAATTGCTGCTGGAGCGTGGCGTCGCGTCGGAGGTCAGCGAAGCGGAAACGGGCGCACAGGCGCTGGCGCTGGCGGCGCGCGCCTCGTTCGACGTCGCTCTCCTCGATATCTCATTACCCGATACGACCGGCCTCGACGTCCTGAAGCGCCTGAAGCGCGACGCGCCGCGTCTTCCGGTGCTGATGTTCTCCATGTATCGCGAAGACCAGTACGCGGTGCGCGCGTTGAAGGCGGGCGCGGCAGGTTATCTATCGAAGACAGCGGACCCCGCGCTCATGATCCGCGCGGTTCAACAGGTCGCCGCCGGCCGCAAGTACGTCAGCCCGGAAATGGCGGAGGCGCTCGCCAATTACGTCTCGCTGGATAGCGAACGGATGCCGCACGAGAACTTGTCGGACCGCGAGTTCCAGACGCTGTGCATGCTGGCATCGGGCAAGCGGTTGACCGACATCGCGAATGCGCTGTCGTTGTCGGTGAAGACGGTCAGCGTGTATCGCGCGCGCCTGCTCGACAAGATGAAGCTGGCCAACAACGCCGAACTCACGTTCTACGTCCTCTCGAACCGCCTCGTCGATATGAACCCTGCGATCGCAGGCTGAGCGGTGATTTATCTCGTACAAGATAAAAAACACCGGCGCTGCGCATGTTGCCCAATTTCCGGGCATTTTCGAAGTCTCCGATAGAATGTCGGGTTTTCCCGCAGCAGGGCGCGCGAGCGCCGCATGGAGACTTATCGCAATGTCGTTGTTCCGCAAGAAAAACATCGAGCACATGCTGGCCGGCGCGCACAGCACGTCACTCAAGAAAACGCTCGGCGCGCTGGACCTCACGTTTCTCGGCATCGGCGCGATCATCGGCACCGGCATCTTCGTGCTCACGGGCACGGGCGTCGTGCAGGCCGGGCCCGCGCTGATGGTGTCGTTCATCGTCGCGGCCATCGCTTGCTGCTTTGCCGCGCTCGCCTACGCGGAGTTTTCGTCGACCATTCCGGTCGCCGGTTCCATCTACACCTATTCGTACGCGACGCTCGGCGAACTGGCCGCGTGGATCATCGGCTGGGACTTGATGCTCGAATACGGGCTCGCGACGTCCGCCGTCTCGGTCGGATGGTCGGGCTATCTGCAATCGTTGCTGTCGGGCTTCGGCATCAGCCTGCCGACCGCGCTCACCGCCGCGCCCGGCGCCCTGCCGGACCACCTCACGTATTTCAACCTGCCCGCTTTCCTCGTGATGATGGTCATTACGTGGCTGCTGTCGATCGGCGTAAAGGAATCCACGCGCATCAACAACGTGATGGTCGCGATCAAGGTCACGGTCGTGCTGCTGGTGATCGCGGTCGGCGTGTTTCACGTCACGCCGGCGAACTGGCATCCGTTCATGCCGCACGGCTGGTCCGGCGTTTTCGGCGCGGCGGCGGTTATGTTCTTCGCGTTCATCGGCTTCGATTCGGTGTCGTCCGCGGCCGAGGAAGTGAAGAACCCGAAGCGCGATCTGCCCATCGGCATCATTTCGTCGCTCGCGGTGTGCGCGGTGCTGTACGTGGCGGTGGCGGCGGTCGTGACGGGCATCGTGCCGGCGGCGCAGTTCGCGCACATCTCGCATCCGGTGTCGTACGCGTTGCAAGTGGCGGGGCAGAACTGGGTGGCGGGTTTCATCGACCTGGGCGCGGTGCTGGGCATGCTCACCGTGATTCTCGTCATGAGCTACGGCCAGACGCGCATCATCTACGCGATGTCGCGTGACGGACTGCTGCCCGCGAAGCTCTCGAGCGTGCATCCGCGCTTTTCGACGCCGTTCTTCACGACGTGGCTCGTCGGCATCTTCTTCGGCCTGATCGGCGCGCTCGTGCCGCTCAACGTGCTCGCCGAGCTGATCAACATCGGCACGCTCGCCGCGTTCTCGATGGTGTCCATCGCCGTGCTGATCCTGCGCCGCACGCACCCCGACCTGCCGCGCGCGTTCCGCTGCCCGGGCGTGCCCGTTGTGCCGATTCTCGCGGTGGCGTCGTGCCTCTTCCTGATGCTCAACCTGACGGCGACGACGTGGATTGCGTTCGTCGTCTGGCTCGTGATCGGGCTCGTGATTTACTTCGCGTATTCGCGCCGTCATTCGGCGCTGGGCCGCGTTCAGCCGCAGCCCGCGAACGCGAAGACCGCGAAGCGCGAAACCGTTACGCACTGAGTGTTCGTCTGATCGTTCGGCTAAAGAGCGCCGTCCCTCGGGACGGCGTTTTTTTTCCTCCGTCGGCGGCGCGGCACGGGCGTGCGCCTAATAGCGACGCCCGCTGATTTGTGCTTTACTCGCCGTACACATAACACGAAATTCCAGCCGGACGCGACGCGCGGGCAGGTAGAGACGTGGCGACGTGCGTGACCCGAGTGACGTTAAGGCTGGTCCATCCCCTTGCAATCATGCAAGGACCGTAGCGAGGCGAAAAGCCCGCCGCGGTCGACAAGGAGACAGTAATGACGCTCAGCATCAGCCTGACGGTCAACGGCAAACCCCTGACCGCGAAGGTGGAACCGCATGTCCTGCTCGTTCAGTTTCTCCGCGAAAACCTCGGGCTGACCGGCACGCACGTCGGCTGCGATACCGCGCAGTGCGGCGCGTGCACCGTTCATCTCGACGGCCGCGCGATCAAATCGTGCAACATCCTCGCCGCGCAGGCCGACGGCATGAGCGTGACGAGCATCGAGGGCATGTCGAAAGACGGCCAGCTTCATCCGATGCAGGCGGCGTTCAGGGAATGCCACGGCCTGCAATGCGGCTTCTGCACGCCCGGCATGGTGATGAGCGCGAGCGCGCTCGCCGCCGAATCGCCCGATCTCACCGAGGAAGAAGTCCGCGATCAACTCGACGGCAATCTGTGCCGCTGCACGGGCTATCACAACATCGTGAAGGCGGTCCTCGAAGGCGCGCAGAACATGAAAGCGGGCGCCTGACTCCCTCGTTCCCTTTTCGACACCACGAATCGCGCCTATCACGGAGACCGCGATGAATGCCCCTGAGCAACAGAAACTGATCGGCGCTGGCGTCAAGCGCAAAGAAGACTATCGCTTCCTGACCGGCGCGGGCCAATACACCGACGACGTCGTGCTGCCGCGCCAAAGCTATGGCGTGTTCCTTCGCTCGCCGCATGCGCACGCGCGCATTCGCGGCATCAATACCGAGCAGGCGCTCGCATCGCCGGGCGTGATCGGCGTGTTCACCGGCAAGGATCTCGCAGGCGAGAACGTCGGCGGCTTGCCGTGCGGATGGCTCATCCACAGCACGGACGGCTCGCCGATGCACGAGCCGCCGCATCCTGTCATCGCGCACGACAAGGTGCTGCACGTGGGCGATCAGGTGGCGCTCGTCGTCGCCGAATCGGTGAAGGAAGCGAAGGACGCGCTCGAACTGATCGAGGTCGATTACGAAGAACTGCCCGCTATCGTCGATACCGGCAGCGCCGCCGACGCAGGCCAGCCGCTCGTGCACGACAGCGTGCCGAACAACGTCTGCTACAACTGGGGCCACGGCGACAAGGCGCGCACCGACGCCGCGTTCGCGCAGGCCGCGCACGTCACCACACTCGATATCGTGAATCAGCGGCTCGTGCCGAACGCCATCGAGCCGCGCGCCGTCAACGCGAGCTATTCGAAGCACGACGACAGCTACACGGTCTACGTCGCGAATCAGAATCCGCACGTCGAGCGTTTGTTGATGGCGGCGTTCGTGCTGTCGCTGCCGGAATCCAAGCTGCGCGTGATCGCGCCGGACGTGGGCGGCGGCTTCGGCTCGAAGATCTTCCTGTATCCGGAAGACGTGGCGCTGACGTGGGCATCGAGGAAAGTCGGGCGTCCGATCAAATGGACCGCCGAGCGTTCCGAAGCCTTCGTTTCCGACGCGCACGGCCGCGATCACGTCACCAAAGCGGAACTCGCGCTCGACAACGACGGCAAGTTCCTCGCGATGCGCGTCCACACGACGGCGAACATGGGCGCGTATTTGTCGACGTTCGCGTCGTCGGTGCCGACCGTGCTCTATGCGACGCTGCTCGCCGGCCAGTACGCCACGCCCGCCATCTACGCCGAAGTGAAGGCCGTGTTCACGAACACCGTTCCCGTGGATGCCTATCGCGGCGCGGGCCGTCCGGAAGCCACGTATGTGGTCGAACGGCTCGTCGAGACGGCGGCGCGCGAGCTGAACATCGATCCGGTCGAACTGCGCCGCCGCAACTTCATCCGCGAGTTTCCGTATGCGACGCCCGTTGGCCTCACCTACGACACCGGCGACTACGACGCGTGCCTGAACCGCGCGCTGGAACTGGCGGACGTCGCGGGTTTCGCCGAGCGGCGGGCGCAGTCGGAGAAAGAAGGCAAGCTTCGCGGCATCGGCTATTCGTGCTACATCGAGGCGTGCGGGCTCGCGCCGTCGAATATTGCGGGCGCGCTCGGCGCGCGGGCGGGGCTCTTCGAAGCAGGCGAAGTGCGCGTGCATCCGACCGGCTCCGTCACCGTGTTCACCGGCTCGCACAGCCACGGTCAGGGCCACGAGACCACATTCGCGCAAGTGGTGGCGGACCGGCTCGGCGTGGCGATCGAAAACGTCGAGGTCATTCACGGCGACACCGGGCGCATTCCGTTCGGCATGGGCACGTACGGATCGCGGTCGATTTCGGTCGGCGGCTCGGCCATCATGAAAGCGCTCGACAAGGTCGAAGCGAAGGCGAAGAAGATCGCCGCGCATCTGCTGGAAGCGTCGGCGGAAGACATCGAGTTCGCCAACGGCGTGTTCCGCGTCGCGGGCACGGACCGCACGAAGAGCTTCGCGGAAGTCTCGCTCGCTGCGTACGTGCCGCATAACTTCCCGCTCGAAACCATGGAGCCGGGTCTCAACGAAAACGCGTTCTACGATCCGACCAACTTCACGTATCCGTCGGGCGCGTACGTCTGCGAAGTCGAAGTGGATCGCGACACCGGCGAAACGCGCATCCAGAAGTTCACTGCGGTGGACGATTTCGGCAACGTGATCAATCCGATGATCGTGGAAGGCCAGGTGCATGGTGGCTTGGGGCAGGGCATCGGCCAGGCCATGCTGGAGCGCTGCGTGTACGACAAGGAGAGCGGCCAGCTGCTTTCCGGCTCGTTCATGGATTACGCGATGCCGCACGCCATCGACTTGCCGAGCTTCACCGTCGAGACCGCGAAAGGCACGCCGTGCACCCACAATCCGCTCGGCGTGAAGGGCTGCGGCGAAGCGGGCGCGATCGGCTCGCCGCCCGCCGTCATCAACGCGATTGTCGATGCCCTCGCGCCGCTCGGCGTCAAAGACTTGCAGATGCCCGCGACGCCGCACCGCGTCTGGACCGCGATGCACGCCGCCCAAGCCGCCCACACTGCCGAAACCGCCTGACGGAGACCGATATGTACGCATTCGACTATCAACGCCCGGACGAGGCGCAAGCGGCGGTGGCCGCGCTCGCGGCGAACGGCGACGCCAAATATCTCGCGGGCGGCCAGAGCTTGCTGCCGACCATGCGTTTGCGGCTCGCGCAGCCGTCGGCGCTCGTGGATGTGACGCGCATCGCGTCGATGAAAACCGTCACGCTCGATGCGGACAAGCTGACCATCGGCGGCGCGATGTGCCACGCGCAGGTCGGCGCGAACGCGGATGTGAAACGCGCGCTGCCGGGCTTGGCCGACTTGGCGAGCCGCATCGGCGACCGGCAGGTGCGCGAGCGCGGGACCATCGGCGGCTCGCTCGCCAACGACGACCCCGCAGCGTGCTATCCGTCCGCCGTGCTCGCGCTCAACGCGACCATCGTGACGGACCGCCGCCGCATCGCCGCCGACGACTTCTTCCTCGGCATGTACGAGACCGCGCTCGAACCGGACGAACTGATCACCGCCGTCGAGTTTCCGCTCGCCGAGCGCGCGGGCTACGAGAAGTTCCGCAATCCGGCGTCGCACTTCGCGCTCGTCGGCGTGTTCGTCGCGAAGCACGCGGACGGCGTGCGCGTCGGCGTGACCGGCGCGGCGCCTTCCGCGTTCCGGCCGACCGAACTGGAAGCGGCGTTGTCGAAGGACTTCTCGGTGGCGTCCGCGCGCAGCGTGACGATTTCCGCCGACGGCCTCAACGACGACATGCACGCGAGCGCCGCCTACCGCGCGCATCTGATCCCGGTGCTCGCGGGCCGCGCGATCGAACGCGCGCTGTCGTTCTCGGCGTGATGATCGACGAACCGGCTTCCATCGACGAGACGCTCGCGCGCCTGCGCGAGCAGCAGTACTTCGCGAGCCGCGAACTGGCGACGGCACTCTTTCTCGCGCTGAAGATGCAGCGCCCGCTCTTTCTGGAAGGCGAGCCGGGCGTCGGCAAAACGGAGCTGGCGAAGGCGGCGGCGGGCTTGTGCGGCACGACGCTCTTGCGTCTGCAATGCTACGAAGGGCTCGATACGGCGAGCGCGCTGTACGAATGGGACTATCCGCGTCAGATCATGGCGCTGCGGCTCGCGGAAGCCGCGGGCGAAACGCCGTCGAACGATTCGCTGTATCGCGGCGAGTTTCTGCTGAAGCGGCCGCTGTTGCAGGCGCTTCTGCCCGATCCCGGGAACGCGAATGCGCGGCGCGTCTTGTTGATCGACGAGATCGACCGCGCCGACGAGCCGTTCGAAGCGTTCTTGCTGGAACTGCTGTCGGACTTTCAGGTGTCGATTCCCGAGTACGGCACCGTGCGCGCGGCGCGGCCGCCGCTCGTCGTGATGACGTCCAACCGCACGCGCGAAGTCCACGACGCTTTGAAGCGCCGGTGTCTGTATCAGTGGATCGGCTATCCGGCGCGGGACGTGGAACTCGATATCGTCGCGGCGCGTGCGCCGGAAGCGGGCGCGGCGTTGCAGGCGAGGGCCGTCGCGTTCGTCCATCAGTTGCGCACAATGGACTTGTTCAAGGCGCCGGGCGTCGCGGAAACCATCGACTGGTGCCGCGCGCTCGCGGCGTTGTCGGTCTCGGAACTCGATCCGCAATCGGTGCAGGACACGCTCGGCGTGCTGCTGAAGTATCAGGACGACCTCGCGCGCATGGACGCCGCGACGCTCGCGCAATGCCTTTCGACGGCGCGGGCGTGACCATGCCACCGTTCGCGCGCAACGTCGTGCACTTCGTGCGCTTGCTGCGCGGCGCGGGGCTCGGCATGTCGCCGGCGCAGGCGGTGGATGCGCTCGACGCGCTGCGCCTCATCGACCTGGGCCGGCGCGACGACGTGCGCGCGGCGCTCGCGTGCCTGCTGGTTCATGCGAGCGACGAGCGCGAGATCTTCGACTCGGCGTTCGATCTGTTCTGGCGCGATCCCGATTGGGAAAGCAAGCTGCGCGCGCTCTTGCTGCCGAAGATTCAAAGCGCCGCGCCGCCGCCGAAGCGCAACAACCGTCTCGCCGATGCGCTCGCGACGCGCGCGGACACGCGCGACACGCGCGAGAAGGCGCAGCCTGAAGCGCAGGCCGAAGAGACGCACGCGCGGCTGTCGTTCAGCGCGCAGGAGCGCCTGAGTCATCGCGATTTCGACACGCTCAGCGCCGACGAATGGCGCGCGTTGCGGCATCAGATTCGCGCGCATCGGCTGCCGCTCGCGACTGAGCCGACGCGCAGGCTGAAGGCGGCGTCGCGCGGCACGCACGCAGACTTGCGCGCGAGCGCGCGGCAAGCGGTCCGCGCGGGCGGCGACTGGACCGTGTGGAAGTATCGCGCGGCGGTGGA
This sequence comes from Caballeronia sp. GAWG1-5s-s, assembly GCF_023631445.1. NCBI lineage: Bacteria > Pseudomonadati > Pseudomonadota > Betaproteobacteria > Burkholderiales > Burkholderiaceae > Caballeronia > Caballeronia sp. GAWG1-5s-s. The sequence goes on from NZ_JALQDC010000001.1 coordinate 152,181, forward strand.
ACGCAGGCCGCCGCTGGTTCTGCTGCTCGACATTTCGGGTTCGATGAGCGCGTATTCGCGCGCCGTGCTGTACTACTGTCACGCGCTTTTGCAATCGCGCGAACGCTTGCAGGTGTTCCTGTTCGGCACGCGGCTGACGAACGCGACGCGCGCGTTGCGCGAGCGCGATCCCGATGTCGCGGTGACCGCGCTCGGCGAACAGGTCGCGGACTGGTCGGGCGGCACGCGCATCGGCGCGGCGCTCGCAGAATTCAACCGTCGCTGGGCGCGTCGCGTGCTGACGGGCCGCGCGACCGTGCTGCTCGTCACCGACGGGCTGGATCACGAGGCCATCGACGTGCTCGATGCCGAAATGGCGCGGCTCAGGCGCTTCGCGCATCGGCTCGTGTGGCTCAATCCGCTGTTGCGATTTGCCGGCTTCACGCCGCGCGCGCGAGGCGTGCGCGCGATCCTGCCGCACGTCGACGCGATGCTCGCGGCTCACAACCTCGACAGCCTCGCCGCTGTCGGGCGGGAAATGGCGGCGCTTTCCGCGCGCGGCGCGCCCCGAATGCCAGGAGGACACACGCAATGGAACTGACCGAAACGCATACCTTGCCGGTGCCGCAGGATCGCGCGTGGGAGGCGCTCAACGACACGGCCATGCTCAAAGCCTGCATTCCGGGCTGCGACAGCATCGAAGCGGACGGCGAAAATGCCTATGCCGTCGGGATGACTGCCGCCGTCGGCCCGGTCAAGGCACGCTTCAAGGGCCGCATGGAACTGACGGATATCGACGCGCCGCACACCTATACGATCGTCTTTGAAGGACAGGGCGGCGCGGCAGGCTTCAGCAAAGGCACGGCGAAAGTGAACCTCGAGCCGGGCGAAGACGCGGACACCACGAAGCTCACCTACAGCGCGCACGCGCAGGTGGGCGGCAAGCTCGCGCAGATCGGCTCGCGGCTCGTGGACGGCGCAGCGCGTAAGATCGCGGGTGAGTTCTTCAAGCGTTTCGGCGCGAAGTTGCAGGACGCAGGCGAAGCGCAGCGAGAACAGAACGGCGTCGCGGACGAACCGGCTGACGCCGACAAGGAAGAGAAAGGAAAGAAATCATGGACAGCGTGGATCTCGAAGTCCTGAAGAACAGCGCGCGATGGCTCGAAGAAGGGCATCGCGCGCTGCTGGTCACGGTCGTGAAGACGTGGGGCTCGTCGCCCCGGCCGGAAGGCGCGATGCTCGCGGTGCGCGACGACGGCCACGTGGTCGGCTCGGTGTCGGGCGGGTGCATCGAAGACGATCTGATCGACCGCGTGCGGCAGCGGGGCATCGAGCAGTCGAAGCCGGAAGCGGTGAAATACGGCATCAGCGCGGAAGAAGCGCACCGCTTCGGACTGCCGTGCGGCGGCACCATTCAGCTCGTGCTGGAGCCGCTCACGCGCGAAAGCGGCATCGCGGAACTGTGCGCGGCGGTGGAAAGCGGACGGCTCGTCGCGCGCACGCTCGACATGGAGACGGGCACGGCGCGCCTCGAACCCGCGCAGGCCACGGACGGCGTGCTCTTCGACGGCGCGACGCTCCTGACCATTCACGGTCCGCGCTACCGGATGCTCGTGATCGGCGCGGGGCAGTTGTCGCGCTATCTGTGCAGCATCGCGGTCGGGCTCGACTATCAGGTGACCGTGTGTGATCCGCGCGAGGAGTACACCGACGAGTGGGACGTGCCGGGCACGACCATCGTGCGCACCATGCCCGACGACACCGTGATGGACATGAAGCTCGACGAGCGTTGCGCGGTAATCGCGCTCACGCACGATCCCAAGCTCGACGATCTCGCGCTCATGGAAGCGTTGAAGACGCCGGCGTTCTATGTCGGCGCGCTCGGTTCGCGGCGCAATAACGCGGCGAGGCGCGAGCGGCTGAAAGAGTTCGATCTCAGCGATGCCGAGCTCGCGCGGCTGCACGGACCTGTCGGCATCTATATCGGCAGCCGGACGCCGCCGGAGATTGCCGTATCGATACTCGCCGAAGTGACGGCGGCGAAGAACGGGGTGTCGCTGCCGGAACTGCTGCAAGTGGAAGGCGCGAAGGCGGCGCGCGAAGTCGCCGGAAATGGCGAAGTGTGCGGCGTTTGACGGCCGCACAATAAAGCGCCGCCGTTGCCGCTTACATCAGCCCGCACACGATCATCGCGACGAGCGACACCGTCACGATCGCCGCGCCCGCCATGCGCCGCTTGTTGAGCTCAGTCCACAGCAGCACGCCCGTGAGCGACAGAAGAATCAGGCTGCCGGCGAGCGTGTCGATCAGCAGCACCCAGCCGACGCTCAGGCCGACGCCCTTGTGCAGGTTCGTCAGCATCGCGAGGAAAGTGTTTTCCGTCCGCTTCACCGAGACGAAGTTGTTGCCGACCCAGTACTCGGCCATTACGCTGCTGCTGGGCGATGAAATCATCGTCGACCATTGCTCGGGCTGAATCGCGCTCTTGTCGCCCCAGCCGACGGGATGCGCCGGCTCGCGCCGCGTACGGCCGAGGTTGCCGTCGAGTTTCAGTTCCTTCTTGAGCCACATGCCTATGTCGCGCGGCGATTTGAAACCGCCTGCGGGTAGCGGAAGTTGCATCTGCGAAACCTGCGGCTCGCCGGTCGAGACGCGCAGCGGCGGCGCGCGGTGGTTCAGCAGAAAACCGGTCACGCCGAACAGCAGGCCGAGCAGCGCCCCCCACAAGCCGACCCAGCCGTGAACCTTGCGCAGCCATTTCAGAAACGTCGAGCGGCGCGAGCGAGTCTTGCGCCCAGTTTGTTCGGCGTCGTCCATCGGGCGTCCTTGCGGACGGTATCGAGCGGTGTCGCTCGTCGGCGGCGGGGTGAGGGTGTCAGGCGCGTTCAAGCGTCTCTCCGGAGTCGGCGGGTTCGTCGGCAACGCCACGCCCTGATCGACTCTCGGTCGTTCACGGCGGGCAAATGAGAATCGTTATCATTGCACGACGAAACGCCTGACACAATGCTTTCTGGCGGCGTAAAGACGCCGCTTCGTCACCAAAAATTTCAGACGGGCCAGAGCGGTCCTTCCTGCATCGCGCCGATTTGCTCCCGCAGTTCGAGGATGCGGTCTTCCCAGTAACGCTGCGTGTTGAACCACGGGAAGGCGGCGGGGAACGCGGGATCGTTCCAGCGGCGCGCGAGCCACGCGGCGTAGTGGACCAGCCGCAACGTGCGAAGCGCCTCGATCAGATGCAGCTCGCGCTCGTCGAAGTCGCAGAAGTCTTCGTAGCCAGCGAGCAGATCGGAGAGCGCACGTGACGCTTCCGCGCGGCCGGCCGGCAGCAAGAGCCACAGGTCTTGGATCGCCGGTCCCATGCGGCTGTCGTCGAAATCGACGAAATGCGGGCCCGCGTCCGTCCACAGCACGTTGCTCGGGTGGCAGTCGCCGTGCATGCGCAGATGCCGCACGTCGCCGGCGCGCTCGAAGCATTGCGCGACGCCGTCCAGCGCCATCGACACGGCGCGCTCGTAGGATTCGCGCACGTCGTCGGGCACGAAGCCATGCGTCAGCAGGAACTCGCGCGGTTCAAAGCCGAAGGTGTGGATATCGAGCGTCGGCCGCTCGCGATACGGCTCGACGCCGCCGACGGCGTGAATACGCCCGATGAAGCGTCCGAGCCATTCGAGCGTTTCGCGGTTGTCGAGGTCGGGCGCGCGGCCGCCGCGCCGGTCGAAGACGGCGAAGCGAAAGCCTTCGAATTCGTGGAGCGTCGCGCCTTCGAGAACGCGTGCCGGAACCGCCGGAATCTCGCGCGCGGCGAGGCTCGCGACGAACGCGTGTTCTTCGAGAATCGCTTCATTCGACCAGCGCCCGGGCCGATAAAACTTCGCGATGACAGGCGGCCCGTCTTCGACGCCCACCTGATACACGCGGTTTTCGTAGCTGTTGAGCGCGAGCAGCCGGCCGTCCGTGCGCGCGTCGGCGGTGATGAGCACGCTGTCGACGGCGTCGAGCACGCGCTCGGGCGTGAGGCCAGCGAAGGGCGGCGCGGCGTCGGAAGCGGGGACGCCGGCGGAGTCGGAATGATTTGAGTTCATTCCGGCATTGTGCGCCTTCCGGCGGCAGGCATCAGCGTCGCTTCAACTCGGCGCTCGGGTCGCCGGCGCAACGCCGCTCAATGAACGACCGAGTTCGACGGGCGCACGATATCGCCCGTATCGATCAGGTCTTCGAGGAAGAACGGCTCCGTGTTCAGGAGCTTCGTGACGCCGGGCTCGCCTGCGTACCACGCGACCATGGCCATGTCGCCGAGAATGCGCATGACGATGCCGCGAGCGCCGTGAGGCACGGCAATATGCACGGAGCGGACAATCGAACCGATTTGCATGATGAAACCCCGTATCCATGCCGGCTCAATGAGACGCCGGTCATATGTTCCAACAGCACGCGCTCGTGACGGCGCGTGCACCAGACAATCGCCGCGTCTTTGTTGCGGGAAGCGCGACCTGCGCGGCTTTCATGAACGATTGTGCGCTTACTTTAGCCTATGGCAACGCGCAAACGCGATGCCCAATGCCGCGATTTGTTGCCCAGCGCAGACGTTCACTGCGCATTTGCTGTCTGCGGCACATGGAATGCGCCGCTGCATCCGGCAAAACCCTGAGGGACGGCGTATCGTTGAGGGTTTCAGTTTTAAGCGGAGACTTCATTCGTGAACGCATCACCCGCGCCGCAGCGCAAAGATGTGCCGCCCGCGTCTGCGGAACTCTATCTGGAGCGCGGCTCGCGAGCTTACTGGCGCGCTGCGCTCGCGCTGCTCTTTGCGGGTTACGCGACGTTTTCGCTGCTTTATTGCGTGCAGCCGCTGCTCCCGGAGTTCACGAAGGACTTCGGCGTCAGCCCGGCGGTCAGCGCGCTCGCGGTGTCCGTGAGCACGGCGGCGTTGGCGGTGGCTATTTTCATCGCGGGATTCGTCTCCGAGAGCTGGAGCCGTCATCGGTTGATGACGCTGTCGTTGCTCGCGTCGTCGGTGCTGACGGTCGTCGCGGCGTTGCTGCCGAACTGGCACGCGCTGCTCGTGGTGCGCGCGCTCGAAGGCTTCGCGCTCGGCGGCGTGCCGGCCGTCGCAATGGCGTATCTCGCGGAAGAAGTGCATCCCGAAGGACTCGGCCTCGCGATGGGCCTCTATGTCGGCGGAACGGCGATCGGCGGCATGGCCGGGCGCGTGATCAGCGGCGTGCTCGCGGACTTCTTCGGCTGGCGCGTGGCGATCGGCGGCATCGGCGTGCTCGGACTGCTCGCGACGCTGGCGTTCCGGTCGCTGCTGCCGCCGTCGCGACGCTTCAAGCCGCGGCGCGGCGTCGGGTTCGCGCATCACCGCAGTTCGCTAGTCGGGCATCTGCGGCATGGCGGCCTACCGTTTCTCTTTCTGATCGGCTTTGTGCTGATGGGCAGCTTCGTCACGGTGTACAACTACGTCGGTTATCGGCTGCTGGGCGCGCCGTTCGGGCTCAACCAGACGCAGATCGGCGCCATTTTCACCGTGTACCTCACTGGCGTGGTCGCGTCGCCGTGGTCGGGCAAGATGGCCGATGCTTTCGGCCGTGGCCGCGTGCTGATTGCCGCGATCGTGCTGATGATGACCGGCATCGCGCTGACGCTTTCGATGTCGCTGCCGGTGATCATCGGCGGAATCGCTTGCCTGACGTTCGGCTTCTTCGCGGGACATTCGGTGGCGAGCGGCTGGGTCGGCCGGCTCGCGACACAGGCGAAAGGCCAGGCCGCCGCGCTGTATCTGCTGGCGTATTACATGGGATCGAGCCTGATCGGATCGTATGGCGGGCACTTCTGGACCGGCTTCGGCTGGCCGGGCGTGGTCGGGTTGATCGCGGGACTGCTCGTGATCGGCGTCGCGGCTGCGGCTTATCTGAATGGCCGCGAACGGGCGCTGATCCGCGCGCCGTCGAAAGCCGAATGAAATCGGACGAAACTAAGGGTTTTACCGCGTCCGCTTAATAACGCGGGCTGCGGAGCCTTCTGTCACAAGGCTCCGGCGTTTTCAGCGAACCCTGTTTCGCGACGACGGCGCAACGCGCTTTCTCCCGCCGCCTATACTCGAATCGTCGATGCGCACGTTCGCGCCGGCACGATTCGAGCGAGAAAAGCAGGACGATGGGAGACGCACCATGACGTATTTCACGATCGGCGATTTCATTCTGGTCATCCCGATGGCGCTTGCCGGCGCGCTGTTCTTAGGCGCCATTCCGTGCGCATCGCACTTCAAGAATAACGTGCTGCGAGCGTGCGGGGCGCTCGTCGGCGTGCTCGTCGCGTTCCTGCTGGTAGAGGGCTTGCCCGCGCTGATATGACGGCGCACGGCGTGCGCCGCGCGCGTTCGCTACTTACAGGTGCTGGCCGAGGAACGTCAGCGTGCGGCCGTGCGCGAGCGCCGACGCCTTCGCGTTATACGACGCGCGATCGCCGCAGTTGAAGCCGTGGTCGGCGGCCGGGTAGACATACAGTTCCGAGTCCGCGCGGCCGGCGAAGCGCTGGCGCACCGCATCGACGGCGTCAGCGGGAATGTGCGCGTCGAGTTCGCCGTAGTGGAACTGAATCGGCGCCTTCACCTGATCGGCCTTGTCCAACTGATTCTGGATGCCGCCGCCGTAGTACGCGACGGCCGCATCCACCGAGCCTTGCGCCGCCGCGAGATACGCGAGCCGGCCGCCGAAGCAATAGCCGATCGCGGCGACCTTGCCGCTCGCTTCCGGCAGCGCGCGCAGCGCCTTGGCAGCGGCGCCGACATCCGCGACGGCCGAATCCACGTCGGTCTTTTGCAGCAGTTCCATCGCCTTCTCGCGATCCGCGCCTTCGTACCCGAGCTCGACGCGCGGCTGCGTGCGCCAGAAAACGTCGGGCGCGAGCGCGACATAGCCGTCAGCGGCGTATTGATCGGCGACACTGCGGATATGCGCGTTCACCCCGAAGATCTCCTGCAGGATGATCACGGCAGGCCCCATCCCCGTCTTGGGCAGCGCGAGGTAGCCCTGGAAGCTGCCGCCGTCGGCGGGAATGTCGATCCATCGGGAAGTCACGGTTACGGTCACGTCGATGCTCCTTGCTTGGTTGACTATAAGAACGCAGGCGAGTGAGTTTGCCAGCTTTCCCTTTCGGCCGCCTGAGCGCGGTCAGTCGTTGGCGGGAAGCAGGCACACGGATTGACCGGGCAGGCGATTTTTAGAGGCGAGTGCCTAAAGCCAAGCGTTAAACAGCTTTTGAAACCGGCTAATGGCGACCAGCGCCGCGCGATTATCGGCAGGCATGCGAAAGAACTCGAAGGCCGGCCCGAAACCCGCATCGGTTGGGCCTGGCGGCGCAATCGCCACCACAAACGGGCGGCGTTCTCAACTGGCCGTTAATCGGTAGTCACACCAGTATCTTAAAAAACTTCCCTAAATTAATTTGACAACCCTACACTTCTCGCGCGGTGCGGATGGCGGCTGCCACAAACAGCCGGCCGGAAGGACTTGCCAAGTGCAATACGATGCATCCGGCGTGGTCGTCCACGGGACTGAGCGATCGTGATGAAAGACGGGGCACAGGGCGATTACGTTGTTTTTGGGACCGAAACTGGAGACTTACATGAACACCAAGCTTCACAAAGTGTTGCCGATCAGCGCCGCAGCCGTGCTGTTCGCTACGTTGGCAACGTCCGCAGCAGCCGACCAGGTCGTCAAGATCGGTCACGTCGCTCCGCTGACCGGCGGTATCGCTCACCTGGGCAAGGACAACGAAAACGGCGCGCGGCTCGCAGTCGAAGAGATCAACGCGAAGGGTCTCACCATCGGCGGCCAGAAGATCACCCTGCAACTGGACCCGCAAGACGACGCAGCCGACCCGCGTACCGCTACGCAAGTCGCGCAGAAGCTCGTCGACGACAAGGTCGTCGCAGTGGTCGGCCACCTGAACTCCGGTACGTCCATCCCGGCATCGAAGATTTATAGCGACGCGGGCATCGTCCAGATCTCGCCGTCCGCAACGAACCCGACCTACACGCAGCAAGGCTTCAAGACGACGTACCGCGTCGTCGCGACCGATGCGCAACAAGGCCCGGCGCTCGCGAACTACGCAGCGAAGAACCTGAAGGTGAAGAGCGTCGCCGTGGTCGACGACTCGACCGCGTACGGACAGGGTCTCGCGAACGAGTTCGAGAAGACCGCGAAGTCGCTGGGTCTGAAGGTCGTTTCGCACGACGCGACCAACGACAAGGCCGTCGACTTCCGCGCGATTCTGACGAAGATCAAGGGCGAGAACCCCGACGCCGTGATGTACGGCGGCATGGACGCGACCGGCGGCCCGTTCGCCAAGCAGGCGAAGCAGCTCGGCCTGCGCGCGAAGGTGCTCGCGGGCGACGGCGTCTGCACGGAAAAGCTGGCTGACCTTGCCGGCGACGCGACCGACAACGTCGTGTGCTCGGAAGCAGGCATGGCGCTGGAGAAGATGGAAGGCGGTCAGGCATTCGCTGCGAAGTATCAGAAGCGTTTCGGCCAGCCGATCCAGATCTACGCGCCGTTCACGTATGACGCCGTGTACATCATCGTCGACGCGATGAAGCGCGCGAACTCGGTCGATCCGGCCAAGATCCTCGCCGCGATGCCGAACACGGACTACAAGGGCGTGATCGGCCAGACGACCTTCGATTCGAAGGGCGACCTGAAGCATGGCGTGATCTCGCTGTACGACTACAAGGCAGGCAAGAAGACGCTGCTCGACGTCGTCAAGATGTAATCGCGGTTGGGCGTGAGCCCGGGAAGAACGCGCGGACTTTCGAAGGTCCGCGCGTTTTTTTATATCTTCAGGCGCCTGAGGATGCGCGGGCCGATCAGCGCGATCGCCGCGCAGCACGCCGCGACGACGCACAAGCCGATGGGCAACGTGCTCACCTGCGCGACGCCGCCAATCAGCACCGGTCCGAGCAGCAAGCCGAAGTACGCGAGCCCGGCGACCTGCGCGAGCCCTTCAGCCGCCGTGACGCCTTCGACGCGCGCCGCCGCCGCGAAGAGCACCGGCATCATGTTCGCGAGTCCGAGGCCCATGAGCGTGAAGCCCGTCATCGTGACGAAGGCGTTCGGCACGACGAGCGCCATCACCATGCCGACGAACGCGAGCCCCGCGCTGCCGAACACGAGCTGCGGCGCGCCGAAGCGGGCGCGCACTGCATCGCCGCCGAAGCGCCCGGCCGCCATGCCGCCGGAGAATGCGGCATACGCGGCGCTCGACAACGACGGCGACGCCTCGACGACATCGCGCATATAGACGGTGGCCCAGTCGTACATGGCGCCTTCCGCGATCAGCGCGACGAGCGCCAGGCCGCCCAACGCCCACAGCGCCCCCGAGCGCCAGCGATTCGACGACGACGCCTTCGCGTGCGCCTCGTGATGCGGCACGTGCGGCAGCACGGACGGCATCGAAGCCAGCAGCACGACGAGACTCGCGCCCGCCGCGAGCGCCAGATGCGCCGCCGGCGCGAGCCCGTGCGCGAGCAGCGTGCCGCCGATTGCCGCGCCTGCCATCCCGCCGATGCTGAACATGCCGTGCAGCGACGACATGATCGGCCGCCCGAGCGCCTCTTCGACGGCGCTCGCTTCGGCGTTCATCGCGACATCGAGCGTGGCCATTCCCGCGCCGAACATCGCGAGCACCATCAGCAGCAGCCAGAAAGACGGCACGACGAGGATTAGCGCGCCGCATGCCGTCATCGCGATGCCGCCCGCCATGCACGCCGTGCGCGTGCCGGCGCGCGCGATCCAGGACCCCGTGGTGATCATCGCGAAAATGGAGCCGCCGGCGACCGCGAACAGCGCGAGCGACAGCATGCCGGGGCTGAGCGCGAACTTGTCGCGCACGGTCGGGACGTGGACGCCCCACGACGCGTACATCATGCCGGCGATGAAGAAGACGGCCATCGTGGCGTATCGGGCGCGCTGGCGCGTGGCTTGAGGAAGACTGCGATGCACCGCGAGCGATGGGTTGGACTCGCGGGTGGAAGAAGCGGAAGTCGAGTCGGACACGGTTGAGCCATTGGAAAGGTGGCGCGCGGCGGCAATGACGCGGAACAACCGCCGATCATGCCGCCTTTCGCGAGAGCTTACGATTCTATCGAACGGCCAGGAGACACGCTGACCGCGCTGATTTACCATTTTCGGCAGTTCACTTGTCGACCTCTTTTCATGAATATCCCGCCGCAAGCGCCGCTTCATTTGCTGCATCGTGTTTCGGAAGGAACCCTCGCGACTCATTCGCGCGATCCAGCCGGCTTTCCTTATCCGACTGCATTGCCATTCGCGCTTACCGCGCGTCATGCGCCGATGCTGCTCATCAGTCACCTCGCGGAACACACGCGCAATCTTCAAGCCGATCCCCGCGCCGGGTTTCTCGTCGCGCATGCAAATGGCGCAAGCGTCCTGGAAGGTCAGCGCCTGACTTTGCTGGGCACGTTCGAACCTGCGGCGAAATCGGATCACGAACAGCTGGCTCGGCGATATCTGCGCTATCACCCTGATGCGGCGCGTTATCTCGCATTAGGCGACTTCGCATTCTGGGTGCTTTCGACGCAGCGCATGCGCTATATCGGCGGCTTCGGGGCGATGGGCTGGCTCGACGGAAACGAAATCGATTCGCTGGAACCGTTGAGCGATGACGAAGAAGCCGCGCTTTGCGCGTTCTCCGACACCCATGCAAGCCGGCCAGCCGACGTTCGATTATTGGGGATAGACCGGTACGGCTGCGATTTGCTCGAATCAGGCATGCGCAATCGTTTTACTTTCGATAAACCCAAGCTGAATGCAGAAGAACTGAAAGCCGCGCTCATAGACTGTTTCGAACGGCACGCGTAAGACGCATCGACGCTCGCATGCGCTTTACGGCGACTGCTGACTGTCGCTGAGCCAAGAAATGGCACGAGAAGCTGCCATCGCATGAGAATTTGTATGCAATGCCGATGGGTTGTTTTCGTCTCATGCGATTCTCAGGCTCATCGGACACTGAATCGGAGAATTACGTCAGCGCGTCAGCGTTCAACACGGCGAACGAGTCGGCAAATGTTACGAGTAATTAGCCAATACAATTAATCGCAATCCTGCTATGCCGCGATTTAGCGGAAATGTGTTAATCTGCGATTCAGTCCGAGGCTATACTGATAACCGAAGAGCGAGCACCGACTCGCAAGCCAATACACCACTTAGGGATTTGCCATGCCTTCATACAAGGAACTGCTCGCACAGCGCGAGTCTCTTGAGCGTCAGATCGAAGAAGCGAAGTCGCGCGAATACGCCGAAGTACTTAATGAGATCAAGCAGAAAATGGCCGATTACGGCATCACGCTTCAGGAATTGGCCGGTGGCCGCGGCGCGAAAACCGCTAAGGCATCGCGCAGCCGCACGGGTGTCGCGCCGAAATACCGCGATCCCGAGAGCGGCAGCACGTGGTCCGGCCGCGGCAAGCCGCCCAAGTGGATTGCGGGCCAGGATCGCGATAGTTTCCTGATCGGTAAATAAGCCGCGCTTCAGTCGGAGAATGAAGGCCGCGCCCAATGGCGCGGCTTTTTTTGTTGGCGCCGCGCTATTCATTCACGACGCTCGGTTAAATTAGCGACGAGAATGCGTCGCGTTATTAAGACGTTGATTTAAAAGCAGAACCGGTGCGTGCCTGATAAAATGCTGTCAATGGACACCCCGAGCACTTTACATGACACTTTCGACGGCGCACGCAACAGAAAAGCACGATGTCGCAGTTCGGACGACCTGGACGAGTATCGCGCTTAACAGCGGACTCACTACCGCGCAACTCGCGGTCGGTCTCGTTGCGCATTCGCAGGCGTTGATTGCGGACGGCGTTCATTCACTCGCCGATATCGTTTCCGATCTCGTGGTTCTGATTGCGAACCGAAAGGCGGCGGCCGTGCCGGATGTGGATCATAACTATGGCCACAGCCGTTACGAAACAGTGGCTTCGCTATTCCTCGGTGGATTGCTCATTGCTGTCGGTATCGGCATGTTATGGCGCGCGGGCGTTCGCATCATGAATCTGGGCGAAATCCCGCCGGTTCATGCAAGCGCACTGGTCGTCGCCATAATCGTTCTTGTTTCGAAAGAAGCGCTGTTTCGCTATATGCTGCGCGCGGCCGAACGCGTGCGCTCTGCAATGCTCGTCGCGAATGCGTGGCATGCGCGATCAGATGCCGCTTCTTCGCTTGTCGTCGCGCTCGGCATCGTCGGCAGTATCGCAGGGTTCCGCATTCTCGATCCCATTGCGGCGGCGCTTGTCGGTTTTCTGGTCGGCCGAATGGGCTGGACGTTCGCGTGGGATGCGCTGCAAGACCTTTCGGACCGCGCGCTGGATGAATCGACCACGACCGATTTTCGCGGCATTTTGCTGGGAACACCCGGCGTGCGCGATGTGCATGACTTGCGTACCCGCAAAATGGGCGATCTCGCCATTGTCGATGCGCACATACTGGTGGACCCGCTGATTTCGGTTTCGGAGGGTCATTACATCGCCGAATCCGCGCGGGCGCATATCCTGGCCGATTCGCGCGTAATCGACGCGCTCATTCACGTCGATCCGGAAAGCGATGCCGTGAATCCGCTGCCCGGCAATTTCCCGCTGCGTTCCACGGTGACGAAGGCGGTGACTGCTGCGTTTTCAGAGCAGGGCTTATCCGTCGATACATTGAATCTGCACTATCTGAAGCGCGGCTTCGACGTGGAAATCGTTCTGCCGTACGCTGCGGAAAGCAAGACGGCGCCCCGACTCGCGGACGTCGATCTGGATGCGCTCAGGCAACGACTGGGCGCGCGTCAGATTCGCGTGACGCAGGCTGTGAAAGTGGCCGCGCCTCAAGCCGCAAGAAACGCCTCGGAATAAGGCGCGCGGTTAAAGCGGCAATTGCGTATCGAACTTGATTTCCCGTAGCACGACGCTCGTGCGCACTTGCGCGACCGCCGGAATCTTGAAGATGCGATCGTGAAGAAACGCGTCGTACGCCTTGATATCGGGCGCGACGATCTTCAGGATGTAATCAGATTCGCCCGTCGTGCTGTAGCACTCGGTCACTTCGGGACACGTGGCGATTTCGCGTTCGAATTGCTCGACGCCGCCTTCCGTATGTCGCGTCAAATGAATATGCGCGAGCGCGCAGACGTGTAGGCCGAGCTTTTCACGGTCGAGCAGCGCCGTATAACGCTGAATGACGCCGGACTGCTCCATGTCCTTGATACGGCGCCAGCACGGCGTACTCGACAGCCCGACCTGATCGGAGATTTCCTGAACGGAACGCCGCGCGTCCAGTTGCAGAAGACGCAGGATTTTTTGTGAGAATGTATCGAGAGTCAACTGCGCCTCCGTTCGGTCGCGATCTGACTCCAATGGTAGAGGCCCCAGAAAAGAAGCGCAATGCAACGTGGGCGCAACGAGGGAGATTCCCTAACTCACTGCCCTGCGGGCGGTGTTTTACCTTCAGGATGATCTTCCGTCGGTTCGTCAGCGCTCGCTGCCGCTTGGGATGAAGCCAAAGCCGCCTGCGCTCCGCGCAGATCGGCGAGCATGTTGCAGAAGAGCGCGCCTTGCTCGATCGCGTCGTCGAGCGCCACATGCGTGTGCGGCAAGTCGTCGAACCAGTGCTTCGGCAAGCGCGGCTTGATTGCCTTCCGATACGGCAGGCCGGTGATGGCGAAGGCGAGCGTCTTCATATCGAGCGCCGACCATGAAAACGGGCAGCGTTGGGCGAAGCGCATCATGTACCAGAACATATGCGTGAAGTCGAAGCCCGCCGGATACGCGACGAACACCGGCTTGCCCGGCAGCGCCTCGACCCATTCGACGTAGTTCACAAGCGCCACTTCCGGCTTCTGCAGATCGGTCCGGCATGCGGCCCATGCTTCGGGCTGCGTTTTCCACCACGCGGCCTGCACCGGATGCGGGGCCGCGCCTTCCAGCGTTTCGAGATTCGCGGAGAACGTGGCGATGAGTTGCTTGTCGGCCGTGTACGCCGCCGACGCGAAACTCAGCATCGAGTGCGGGCCGGGAATGGGGCCGTCTGCTTCGACGTCCGTGCTGACGTAGATTTCGGGAATCGCGTTCATGCGGCGACTCCATCGGCCACGAACGGATTCGTGCGGCGTTCTTCGCCGAAGGTCGATGCCGGGCCGTGGCCCGGAACGAACGTGACGTCGTCGCCGAGCGGCCAGAGCTTCTCGCGGATCGAGCGGATGAGCTCGGCGTGATTGCCGCGCGGAAAGTCCGTTCGGCCGATGGAGCCGGCGAACAGCACGTCACCGACGAACGCAAGCCGATGCTCGCGGCTGAAGAACACGACATGCCCCGGCGTGTGGCCGGGACAGAAGAAGACTTCCAGCGTCTCGTTGCCGAACTGCACGGTCTCGCCGTCTTCCAGCCATCGGTCGGGCGTGAATGCTTGCGCATTCGCGAAGCCGAACCGCTGCGACTGCGCCGGCAGCTGGTCGATCCAGAACGCGTCTTCCTTCTGCGGCCCTTCGATCTGCACGCCGTAATGATCCGCGAGCGCCTTCGCGCCGCCGCAGTGATCGAGATGACCGTGCGTGAGCAGCACCTTCTCGACCGTCACGCCCTGCCGATCCACCTCCGCGATGATCCGCTCGATGTCGCCGCCCGGATCGACGACGGCCGCGCGGCGCGTCGCTTCGCAAACGACGATAGAGCAGTTCTGCTGGAACGGCGTGACGGGAACGAGAGTGACTTTCATCGGTCTGTCCGGGGGACGGCGCCTGTAAAAACGTTCATTGTACCGGCCGCTCCGAAGCCGCGACGGTCGCATGCAGACGCTTGGAAAAGACTGTCGCAATCGGAAATTCTTGCGCCCATAGGCAGAATCAATGACGATTTCCACAGTCGGCGCAGCCAGACCCCGCTTTTTTTGTATAATGGGCTCACTAGTGCATGGATTTGGTCATGCCGTCAATGGGCGACTGCCGAAACGCCAGTGCGTTTTTACAATCGCCATCAGTAAGCTGTTAGGGGCCAAAAGCCTCGCAACTGCAACTCAACGCACCTTCTTGTAGGTGCACACGTCTTGTCCAGCCGGGCGCTGCGCGTCCGTTCGATGGCCTTTGCCGCCGTCACGCTGGATGGGGCCTACGCCGCCGTTCCTGCGCCGTCTCGTGGTCGAGGCGGGCACGAGCGTGATGCCACGTTCGATGGCGGCATGTGGGGTCTGGTCAGGCTGCCGGGGACAGGTTGCGCCAGACGTGAACGATAACCGGGCGTTTGCGGCACGAGTACGCCGCATCCGAGCATCAGTCTGCCGTTCGCTTACGCGAGCGGCGCGCTGCTTTGCGCGGACAAGCCTTTGGCTGCCTGACGCGCGCTCACCAGCGCGGCGCGGCGGCCCTTTTACCGTTGGTAACCGCCTATGAATGCTCGATTCATTCGACATATTGCAAGCCTGTTCGCTGTCGGCGTCCTGGCAGGTTGCGCCGCGCCCGGTTCAGGCGACGTCGCGTCATATCATCAGACCACGCCTAGTATCAGCATGGCAAGTGCCCGCTCGAATGCGCCGCTCGCATTCGACACGAACCTGAGCACCGTTCCGGCCGACAACGCGAACAAGAGCCAGTCGCTCTCCGAAGCGGAGCCGATCACGGACGGTCCGAACGTCGGCACGTTCGAACAAAAGGGCAAGGCTTCGTGGTACGGCCGCTGGTTCCATGGCCGCAAGACGGCGAGCGGCGAGAAGTTCGATATGAACGCGATGACCGCCGCCCACCGCACGCTGCCGCTCGCCTCATGGGTGCGCGTGACGAACGAGTCGAACCACAAGACCGTCGTGGTGAAGATCAACGATCGCGGTCCTTACGTGCGTGGCCGCGTGATCGACCTGTCGTATGCTGCCGCCGCCGCGCTCGGCATGCGCGGCGTGGGTACGCAGAAAGTAAAGATCGAGGGCCTCACGCAGCAGGAAGCGCGTGCGGCGCGCGAGCAGTCGCAGTCGCTCGCGGATGACAGCGTGAACTGAGCTTTTTCGCCTCACTCGATTATCGTCGGGCCGTCTCTCGACGGCCCGTTTTCATTCCTGCGCGGGCTTATTGAGCCGCAGCGCGCGCTCATACAGCGCATTGCGCGGCGCGCCCGTCAGCGTCGCCGCGATCCGCGCCGCGCTTTTCACCGACAACTCCTCCAGCAGCGTCAGAAGCAGCGCATCGTGCGCGTCCTCGGCATCCTCCGCTTCGGGCGCGCCTTCAACTACGAGCACGAACTCGCCGCGCTGACGATTAGCATCGCCTTCGAGCCACGTTGGCCCTTCGGCCAGGGTGCAGCGATGCAGGCTCTCGTGTAACTTCGTCAACTCGCGTGCAATTAGAAGCTGCCGCTCGCCACCCAACGCATCGGCGAGCGCGCGCGTCGTTTCGAGAATGCGATGCGGCGCTTCGTAGAAGACGAGCGCCATCGGATGCCGCGCGAGCGTGTGCAATTGCGAGGCGCGCTGCTTGGCCTTCGCCGGCAGAAAGCCGACGAAGGTGAAGCCGTTGACCCACGCGCCCGCCGCGCTCAATGCGGTGACGACCGCGCTCGGCCCCGGAAGCGGAACGACGGGCAGGCCGGCTTCGCGCACGGCATCGACGAGACGCGCGCCGGGGTCCGAAATGCCTGGCGTCCCTGCATCCGACACACACGCGACGCGCTCGCCGCTACGCAGATGCTCGATCACGCGCTCGGCCGCGCTGCGTTCGTTGTGCTCGTGCACGGCGATGGACGGCTTCGAGATGCCGTAACGCGCGAGCAGTTGCGCGGTGTTGCGCGTGTCTTCAGCGGCGATGCGATCGACGAGGGAAAGCACATGCAGCGCGCGCACGGTGATATCTGCGGCATTGCCGATGGGCGTGGCGACGACGTACAGCGCGCCCGCCGGATACTGCTGCCCGGCGGCCAGTTCAGTGATTTGCAGCATGTGCGCGGGCGGGCGTAGAGCAAAGAGGAGAGGACGTCATTTTGCCACGCGCGCTTCGGCCTGCCCGCCCACGACTTTCACGAGGCACGAATGTCCAAAACGCTCGGCGATGCTTTCGAGGCACGCGCGCTTCACTATCTCGAGCGGCAGCGCATGCGACTTGTCGCGCGAAACGTGCGGTGTCGCGGCGGCGAGATCGATCTCGTGATGATCGATGAAGCCGGCGCGCTGGTGTTCGTCGAAGTGCGGGCGCGCAGAAGCCGCCGGTTCGCGGATGCGGCGACGAGCATCGGCGCGACGAAGCGCGCGCGCCTCGTGCGCGCCGCGCAGCACTATCTGACGACGTGGCGCGGCGCGCTTCCGGCATGCCGCTTCGACGTGATCGCGTTCGACGCGGGCGAGATTCGCTGGCTGCCGGATGCCTTTCGCGCGGACGAGTCGTAGCGCGCGGTTCGGCGCAGGGTGCATGCGGTAAACTGCGCAGACTCAACGCAGGGACGCGCCGCGTTTTGCGCGCGCCTCGCTTCCAACGCCACACGCAACGAACGCCGCATCGCGGCCGAACACCGAGAGTCGATGTCAGTCGAACGCATTCAACAGCAATTCCGCGACAGCGCCGCGCACACGCTCGAAGCACTCGATACGCTCGCCGTGCCCATCGCGGCCGCCGTCGATACGCTGTTCAGCGCGCTGGCCAACGGCTCGAAGATTCTCGTATGCGGCAACGGCGCGTCGGCGGCGGACGCGCAACGCTTCGCGGCCGCACTGATCGGCCGCTTCGAGCGCGAGCGCCCCGGCTTGCCGGCTATCGCGCTGACCACGGATTCCTCGATTCTCACGGCCATTGGCAACGACTTCGCGTTCGAGCAGATCTTCTCGAATCAGGTCCGCGCGCTTGGACAAGCGGGTGACGTCTTGCTGGCGATCAGTGCATCGGGCAACTGCGTGAACGTGCTTGCCGCCGTGCAGGAAGCGCACGAACGCGAGATGGTCGCGATCGCGCTGACCGGCGACGGCGGCGGCGCGATGACCGACGTGCTCGCCGATACCGACATCCACATCTGCGTGCCGTCCGAACGGACCGCGCGTATCCACGAAATACATCTGTTGACCATTCATTGCCTGTGCGACGGCATCGACGCGATGCTGCTGGGCGAAGACTGAATCCAAAAGGGGGAACGGAGTTGATGAAGAAGACACGCGTCAAGGCGGCGCTGGCTCAAGCCACGCTGACGGTCAGCCTGTTGTCCAGCGTCGCGCTGACGATGCAGGGTTGCGCGCTCGCGGTGGTGGGCGCGGCGGCGGGCGGCACGCTGATCGCCACGGATCGCCGCACGCTCGGCGCGCAGACCGAAGACCGCGAGATTCAGGTGAAGGCGCTTTCGCGGATCAAGGACAACGTGTCCGACCAGGCGCATATCAACGTGACGGTGTTCAACCGGCGCGTGCTGCTGACGGGCGAAGTGCCTGACGACGCGTCCAAGCAAAAGGCCGAAGCCGTCGTGCGCGATATTAACAACGTGGGCGGCATCGTCAACGAACTGTCGGTGCAGCCGGCGAGTTCGATTTCGTCGCGTGCTAACGATTCGTACCTCGAAGGCCGCGTGAAGACCGCGATGGTCGGCGAGAAGGATCTGTCGACGAACTACTACAAGGTCGTGTGCGAGCGAAGCATCATCTATTTGATGGGCCTCGTCACGCAGGACGAAGGCGCGCATGGCGCGGATGTCGCTGCGCGCGTGCCGGGCGTGGAGCAAGTCGTGAAGGTGTATCAGTACATCAAGCCGGAAGAAGCGAAGGCGCTGGCAGCGGCGGCGGCATCGGGCGCGAGCGCGTCGACGGCGGCGACGCCCGCGCCTGCGGAAGCGACGGTCGGCACGGTGCCGGATTCGTCGGTGACGTCGCGGCCGCTCGATCAGCAGTCTCCGGCGCCCGTCAAGAATTCTGATGTGCGTCCGGGCAGTTCCAGTTCAGCGAAGTAATGGTGCGTGAAGATGGTTGAAGCAAGGTTTGTCGTGGCTGCGTTATTGGCGGCATCGGGTTATGCGGTGGCGGCGGATCAGCCGGTTGCGTCGGTTTCCTCTGCGAGCGCGATGGCGATTGCGCGCAGTAATGCGTGCATGGGCTGTCATGCGGTGGATCGCAAGCTCGTGGGGCCGTCGTTCCAGCAGGTCGCGCAGAAGTATAAGGGCGATGCTCAGGCGAGCGCCAAGCTCGCCAGGAAAGTGAAGGACGGCGGCGCCGGCGTCTGGGGCTCGATCCCGATGCCCTCGCACCCCGCGATGAACGATGGCGACATCAAGACCGTCGTCGAGTGGGTGCTCGCCGGGGCGCCGCAGAAGTAACATGTTGTGGCGTAGCGGAGGGGCTTGCTCGAAGGCTGCTTCGCTGTGGTAGAATCGCACTTCGTTGGGGGGGTAGCTCAGCTGGGAGAGCGTCGCGTTCGCAATGCGAAGGTCGGGAGTTCGATCCTCCTCCTCTCCACCACGAATTCTTATCTCATTGAAGGGCAAGGCAATCTTGCCCGAGTCGTCGCCGGATTTGGCTTGGTGTCCCGAATGGGTGTCCCAAAACGATCCGGCGAATGGCCTTCAAACTTCCTGCACATCTTCACCGCAACCGCTACGGCACGCTGTATTTCCGGCTGACCGTTCCGGTAGACTTGCGCCCATTAATCGGACAGGCGGAGATTTACCGCAGTCTGGGCACGGCCAGCGTTCGGCATGCCGCCGATAGCGCTCAGACCCTCAGAATCGCGCTACAGCGGCTTTTCGAGGAGTTGAAGGGAATGAGCGAGGAAGGGGTGAGCGAGAGCGTCCAAGCAGCGCTGCGCGCAGTCATTGAGAGTCGAAGGCGGCGAGCGCGCGACATGGAAGCGCGGGAAGACCTGGAGCAGCGGATTTCCCAGATGAAGTCCGACCAGTTCCGCGTAGAAGCTGAGCACCGCCGTGTGTTGGAGGCGGCGCAAGCTGCTCATGCCCGGACTGTTGTGCAGGCTCTTGCGTCGGCTGCCCTGTCCGCCGAACCGAAGCAGCGCGAGCAGCCTCGCGTCATGCTGTCGATTGCAATCGAAGAGTTTGCTCGCTTCAAACTGGCAAAGAAAGAATGGCGAGGCAAGACGGAAGGAAAAATGCGAGCGGCGCTCGGTCTGTTCCTACGTGCGGTCGGTGACCAGCCCCTAAGCCATATCGGACAGCCAAAGGTTGTCGAATTTCTTGAGTTGCTGCGTCGTCTACCGCCGAACCTTCAGAAGATGAAGGCGATGGAGGGCAAACCGCTACACGAAATCGCCGCGCTGGCGTTGCCACCCGTCTCTGAAAAGACTGTGGTGGATCGGTTGGACGCGGTAATCGCGTTCTTCAAATGGTGCGTCGAGCGCGGCGACTGTGGGCTCGAACGCAGTCCCGCCGATGGCCTAGCTCTCGGCAGCCCCCGAAGCACTGAGCGGCTGCCGTTCTCAGATCAACAACTGACGCGGCTCCTCAGTTCGAAAGAGTTTCTGGAGCGCCGGTTCCCCAATTGGTATTCGTTCTGGCTAATACCGATGGCCCTATTCACTGGCGCTAGGCTCGGCGAACTGTGCCAGCTTGAGCTAGCAAATTTCGTCTATGTAGACGACGTTTGCTGCATCGAGATAACGGATGCTGGCGAGGAACAAGCCCTAAAAAATCGCAACTCGAAAAGACTTGTCCCTCTCCACGACAAGTTGATCGAGATGGGACTCGTGCGGCACGTCGAAAAAGCTAAGCGTGAGGGGCAGGTTCGCCTCTTTCCGGAGATCGATCTCAGCATCAGCGCTAGCCATGTTGCGTCGAAATGGTTTGGCCGTTACCGCGTGCGCTGCGGCGTCACGGGAGTTGAGGCACCATTCCATTCTTTTCGCCACACGTTCATCACGCGCATCATGGATGCGGGCGGAAACTTGAGTCAGCTTGCCCCGATCGTCGGTCATGGTGAAAAGCTCATCACCGGAAATACCTATTGGAACAAGCGCGACGCGCGTGCGCGTCGTGAGGTCGTGCGGCTGCTGGCCGTGCCTGAGGAGATTGCACCGCTACTTCCTGCGGTCGAGCAAGTGACCGTCGTGCAGTCTTCGAATTAGATCGGGGCGGACGATGGTAGCCGCGCCAAGACGCGTTGTAGCTGCCCAAGGGTCCACCGACCGCCACGCGCAGCGGTGACTCCGGTCCTGTTCAGTTCTTCAACGATCTGACGCTGTGTCAGACCGGCCGTGCGGTAGCTCGCGATGGTGCGGGCAAGGTTCGCCGCGAATTGATCAGCGGTGCGCTGACGGTCCTCTATGTTTCGTTTCAGGTTGGCCGGACCGGTCGCACCGAGCACGACGCCGCGAGCTTTAGCAGCCGCGAGCGCATCGCGTGTGCGCTCGCTGATGCGCTTCGCCTCGTGCTCCGCGAAAGCTGCCATGATGTGTATGGTCAACTCGTTCGCCTCCGGCATGTCACACGCGACGAACCCTACCTTGCTTTCCATCATTCCCGCGATGAAGGCCACGTTCCGTGCAAGGCGGTCGAGCTTGGCGATCAACAGCCGGGCGCCCATCTTTCGGCAAAGCTCGATGGCGGCGCGCAGTTGAGGCCGCTTCGTCAGCGCGTCCGCACCCTTGCCGGTCTCCGTCTCGGTGAACTCGCCTACCAGCTCCCACGCATCGCCGTTCAGGTAGCGCGCAACCGCTTCGCGCTGCGCATCCAAACCTAGTCCGCTTACGCCTTGGCGTGCCGTCGACACACGGTAGTAGGCGACGAACTTTCCATTTGCCATTCTCTGACCTCGTTGAAGGACGATCGTCCAATGTGCGGTCAATGATATATCAATTGCCAATAAAGGCAATAATTGACTTTATCGGCAACGATTGCTATTGTCACGTTACTTAAGACCTTTAACGGATTCGACGTGACGAACGAGAAGCAAAACGAAACCGACCTCGATAGCGACGCTAAGGCGCGGGCACTTGAACTCGACGGGAAAAAGACCTTCATTCGGCTGGATTCGGCCACATGGAAGGCTATCGACATGCTGGCCTTGCATTCATGCTGCGATTGGGATGAATGGGTGCGGCATGTGTGGGAGCAGGTGAAGGAGGAAATTGACCCTGAAAAGCTCACCTCCGTGAACCGGGCCGGGGCGCTTCGTTTCTTCGCGACCCTTGGCCTCCTTCGGCTGACCTCGAGCATGGCGGCGATGAATAAGCACCACCAGGCGATAAGCGATGGAACAATCGAGGTGGAAATCACAGACGGCGTTTCGCTGAGACTCACTCGCGAGCAGGCTAGGGCAGTCGTCGAAAAGATCACCTATTCGCTGTCCTATGGCGAGGTCGGGTGATGAAAGATAAGGCTGTTAGCTCAAGCGAGGCCGCGCACATGGTGCGAAAGTTCCTTGGACCTGTGCGAGCATGGGACGGCGCGCTGGAGGAGATGCGACGAAATGAGAGCGCCAACTACCTTGGACTGCGGCTAGAGCCGTATGGCCGAATGCAGCGCCAGGGCTACCCTCGCCCGGTTTACTTGCTTCGGGACGTGCTCGCATTCATTTGCCGAGCGCGTGAGTTGGCGACGCCTCCAAGCAAGCCTGCCGAGATCGACGCCTTCGAAATCGAGATCGATCCGACGCTCCATTGCCCGTGGCGAGTGCGCACGGTCGTGGCAACTCCGCGTTAATGGTGCGGGGATGGAACACAGCAAGTTCAAGTTTCGCGCCGTGGTGGATTGGGTGAGCTTTCTTATCGAAACGACCAACCCAACGAAGGGCGACGCCATCTATCGCCGGTTCCAATTGAAAAACTATGTCGAACCATTAGATAGAGCAGACGGCGGCGCGGCAACACGCTTCATTGTGACTCTGCAAGATGTGCAGAGCTGGGAAGACGCCGAAGTGCGGATGGCGTGCATTGAGAGAGAGTTCCCACTCGCCAAAGGCCCGATTTTGGTCGGCATAGAAGTGAGTTTCGACGCTAGGGCTCGGACTGCCACGAGAGACGAATTGATCGATCTTGCCGCCAATTTTTATAAGTTCAGCGCCAGCGTTGTTAGCGCAAACCGGCGTTTTGGCGGACGGTTCAAGGGAGATGTGACGAGCATCACCCGGCATCGGCGCACTCGAGTCCTTATCGCCGCCGATCGGGTATTGAACATCGGCAACAATACCGATGACCTAAGCCAGCGAGTCTATTTCAAGACTGTAGACGATAAGCAATTGCTGCCAACGACCGAGCACCGCGCACGCATGGAGCTGACGCTGAAGGGCGGTGCGATGCCATTCGCCACGCTCCAGGCGGCGCGTGAATTTGATTTTACGGCGCTGGCTTCATACTTCAAGTTTCGAACGCTCAGGGGCGGCCTTCATCCCGTTCAAGCGATCGTTGCCGACGCGGCACCGCAAATTGGCGAGCGGGCGTCGCGTCGTCGCCAATCGGATAGGAGCACGCGCATGTATTCAAGCATGACGCGCGCCGACAGCGCATTGAACAGCAGGGCGTGGAAAGCACTAGATCGGCTCACTGGGCAGATGCTGGCGCCGATGTCTGAGTATGAGCGGCGGCGGATTTTGCGACTTTTCAATCGGCCTAAGTCTTTGAATTGAAAGAGAGCTGCGATGCGGCGCTAAAGACTATATTTACTACTGTTAGTCTTCAGTTGCCGCTGCATATCAGGCGTCCCACCGGAAAGCCGGCAGGCCCGCAAGCGTGGCCTCATCGTTCGCCTCGTTCTTCGCGCTGCCATGCACGCACTTGGGTTAGGCGCCGCTATAATCAGACGAAAGCCGCGTAAGTTTCATTGACATTGCAGCGCTTTTTCAGCCTCATGAGAAACCAGCACGAAATAACAAAGATCAGTCGCAGAAGGCGATCAACAAATGCGACAAGTGGCCCTTGAGCGTTTCCCGCAAGTCATCTTCGCAGCCGCAGCAGGCAAGCGTTTGACTCCGCAGTTAGTAACTTCGGGCTCTCGTTCAGAGGTGGACAAACAACCCGGCTTAAGAGAGGCACCCTGACCCAGCTAGACAACCGCCGGTCTGGCATGTCGGTAGTCTTAGAAAAATTGAGTGGTGGCGTGGGGGGTCGTTAAAAATTTTTTGCACGCCACAAAAAAATCTTATACCGCGCACCGGGCGATAGATGGCCGAGAGCTACTTGATATTCATGGGAATTGCATTCGTCGTGTTGGTCATAGGCGGAGTGCTAAACGGAATGACCGGACAGTCCCAAGCGAGATCGTTGAACGAAAAGTTCGTGTCTCTGGGCAACATGGGGGGCAAGACCTACGACGAGATTGTATCGATAGTCGGGGCGCCCAATGCACGAAGCACGTCCGGCGCGATTGCCGTTTGCACATGGGGAACCTCGCCGCTCCCCGGCGCTGGGCTGTATCGCGTGACCCTCGTCTTTGAGAACGGCGTTTTCGCACGAATCGCTGACGAGACGACGCTGAACGCTTAACCACGAACGCGAGGGCCGTTTGAGGAGATGCCCCTCATCGTAGCGTTCGCGGCCGGGGATCGCAGCACGTTCCATCCACGATACAATTCCGAGCCAAAGATGGCGCGCACCAGTGACTCGGCGGCTAGGATTGGGGGGGGCAGATGGACTCATTGAGTCCGACGGAACGAAGCGAGCGAATGGGGCGCATCAGGGCGACCGACAGCAAGCCTGAACTGATCGTCCGGAAGCTCGTGTTTAGCATGGATTTCCGATACCGCTTGCATGGTCGGAAGCTCCCCGGCAGACCAGACCTGGTGTTCCCAGGGCGAAAAAAAGTGATTTTCGTTCATGGTTGTTTCTGGCATCGGCATACAGAGTGTGCCCTCGCGCGTTTGCCGAAATCTCGATTGGACTTTTGGGGACCCAAGTTAGAGGGAAACAGGTTGCGGGATCAACGCGTCCTTCATGAGCTCGACGCGATGGGCTGGCGGAGCCTGGTGGTATGGGAGTGCGAGTTGAAAGACAAGGGTGCGCTCTCGACGAGGATCAGAGAGTTCCTTGAGGAACGGAGAACAACAAAATGAAAGCGGTTGAGCTCTATGCAGGTGCTGGCGGTTTGGCGATGGGCGTTAGTCTGGCGGGGTTTAAGCCGCTAGCTGTTGTCGAGTGGGATAGATGGGCGTGCGACACCATTCGAGAGAATCAGCGTCGCGGATTTCCGCTCGTCGCGGACTGGCCGCTCCACGAAGGCGATGTCCGGCATTTCGACTGGTCTGCGGTTCCCCAAGATATTGACTTGCTGGCTGGTGGACCGCCGTGCCAACCGTTCTCCATGGGCGGCAAGCACCAAGCGCACGATGATACGCGCGACATGTTTCCCGCAACTGTCGATATTGTCCGGCGCCTGCGGCCGAAGGCGTTCATCGTTGAGAACGTCAAGGGGCTGACACGCTCTACTTTCGCTAACTATTACCAATACATTCTTCTTCAGCTCGAATTCCCCGAGGTGCCGCGCCGAAAATCCGAGGAGTGGTTCGATCATTTGCTCCGACTCCAGGCCGAGCGCACGAGCGGCCGCAGTAAAGGGCGCCGGTTGACCTACAACGTCGTCCCGACACTAGTGAACGCGGCCGACTATGGGGTGCCGCAGAAACGCGAACGCGTCTTCATCGTCGGATTTCGCTCCGATCTTGGCGTCGAATGGAGTTTCCCTCGAGCCACACACAGTTATGACGCGCTACTGCACACGCAGTGGGTGACCGGCGAATATTGGGAACGCCACGCGGTATCCAGGAAGAACAGACCGACCATGCCGCAGGTATTGGAATCAAGGGTTCGAAAGCTCGCATTGTCATTGCTACCGCTTGAGACGTTGCCCTGGCGGACGGTCCGAGATGCAGTCGCTGGGCTGCCAAGTCCACAGTCACGTGCGGCCAGTGCATATGCCGATCATCGGTTCCAGCCTGGTGCGAGGGTCTATCCGGGTCATACAGGGAGCCCACTCGACCTTCCCGCTAAGACGCTCAAAGCAGGGGATCATGGCGTGCCGGGCGGGGAGAATATGTTGGTGAATCCGGACGGCACGGTCCGCTATTTTTCGGTCCGTGAATCGGCACGTGTGCAGACGTTTCCCGATGGCTTCGTTTTTCATGGATCGTGGACTGAAACTATGCGGCAATTGGGTAACGCCGTCCCTGTCGCACTAGGGCATGCGGTCGCGCGCAGCGTTGCAGAGCGTTTGATCCGGGTGCAACTGGAGAAAGCGTCTAGCCAGCGTGTCAGCGAGCGGGGCGCTGCATGACGGGCCACATCATTCCATTCAACCCTCTAGATAAGAAGAATCTTGGCGCAAGCGTAGCGGAGGCAATGCTGGAACAAGCGGCGCAGCCGCTTGGTGAGTTGAAGCAATTCATGGGTGTTGGAATCTATGCGATCTACTACACGGGCGACTTCGCACCATACGCGCCGCTCGCAGAGCGCAATCGCGAGGGCAGATTCACCGCACCTATCTATGTCGGAAAGGCGGTGCCCAAAGGGGCAAGGAAGGGCGGCGGCGTCGGAGAAATAAAAAGCCGCGCTCTTTTTGATCGGCTACGGGAGCATGCCGAAAGCGTTAACCTGGCAAATAATCTTAACCTCTGTGATTTTTTCTGCCGTTTCCTTGTTGTCGACGACATTTGGATCCCGCTTGGCGAGTCACTGCTGATCGCGAAATTTGCGCCGCTTTGGAACGCGCTCATTGACGGATTCGGCAATCATGATCCCGGGGCTGGCCGTTACAACGGTCTTCGTCCGCGGTGGGACCTATTGCATCCGGGCCGCACATGGGCCGACAAGTGTAGAGTTCGCGATGAAAATCAAGAGCAGGTTATGCGTGACGTCGAGAACTACTTCAACTCGATCGCGTTTCCAGCGTCTCACCACGTGCTGGGCCCCGACCAGCAGCCAAAGAAATAGAAGACCATGGATCAAGTGGCAGCATCGTCTCAGCGGACTCGAGCAATACAACATATTCTGGCTGGCATATTCGCGTCGCAGCGAACGCTACGTGTGCTGGCCCCAGAGTTCAAGTGGGCCGGTCTGGGAAACTTGCTGGGTGACTTTGGAGAATTGGTGGCAATCGAAGCCTACGGACTCACCAAGGCGCCCGCAGGCTCCAGTGGCTATGATGCAGTCGATCCGGATGGCCGAACGGTGCAAATAAAAGCGAACTTTGCCGCGAGCCAAGTGGGCTTTCGCGGACAAGCGGATCTTCTGCTTGTCCTCGCCGTAAAAGATGACGGCACATGGACTGAAATATACTACGGTCCGTTCGCGCCTATCGCTGACGCGTCGCGTCGGTCTGAGCGAGACAACAAGAGCCTGATCGCTTTGTCGAAGCTTCGCCAACTCGCCGCCACATACTCAATCCCGCACGAGGACGCTTCGAGATCGATACCGGCGATCGAAGTATTGCCGATCGAGCCTTGCAGTCTAGAATAACGAAGCGTTGCAATATCGTCGGATCGCGCGTTTCTGAGAACTTGCGAAGCCCCTAAGGTGTTTTTACACCGGCCATTCAATTGTTAAGGGTCTACATGTTAGACGAGTATTCTATCGATCATCAGGCGGGAAAGATATTCGACTCGCGAACGCGCGAATATTTTGCGGAAGTTTATTCCAGCTATACGATTGGTAACTACCGGTCCGCAGTTGTAATGCTCTGGTCGGTTGCCATTTGCGACTTGATATTCAAGTTGGAGAATCTTGCGCAAACCTATCAAGATCAGACGGCACAGAATATTTTGTTGGAGATCTCCGCTAAGAAACTCAAGAATCCAACCTCGTCGGCATGGGAAATGGATCTTGTCAAGGCGGTGGTCGAGCGAACGCAGCTGATCGGCGTTGTCGAGATGAAGGCTCTTGAGCATCTCCAGCAGCAGAGGCATCTCGCGGCGCATCCTTTGATCGATGACCATTCGGAACTTCATCGCCCCAACCGTGACGAAGTTCGTGCGTTGATTCGAAATACGCTCGACGATGTTTTAATCAAGCCCCCGATTTTGGCGACGAAAGTCACCTCCGAGCTGGTTGCTGACATCGCCAAGCACCAGAAAATATTGATCGATGATGCAGCTCTCGCGACCTACGTAGAGCAAAAATATTTCAAGCGGTTCAATGCGGCAGTTGAAAAACGAGTCTTCAGAGATCTTTGGTTATTCGTTTTTAAGAAAGAAGGCGACGACTTCGAGGCGAACAGATATATCAACTATCGGACGTTGATGTTATTGATCAAGCGAAATCCTGCGCGATTCGAAGCATTGATTCGTGAAGATCCAGATCACTTCAGTCAGATCTCATTGACTCATGTAATGCTGATCTATCTCACCGGCTGTTTATCCAAGAATCCGCAAATGTATCCGTTGCTCAACGAGCACGTGAAGATCGCCCTTCAGAAAGATGCAGCATCCGATGGTCTTACAAGATGCTTAGCATGGTTCCTGGCAGACAGTCTCGCATCTCACATCACGATGCTGTCTGCATGGTTGGACGAGGACGGACACCCTGCGATCGACAAATATGTTTGGACCGCTCTTAACGAATTCTCTGAAGCACCTGAATGGTCTGCCCAAGTCAGGCGCCTAGCGAACAAATATTACGCGAAAAGTTGGTCTTTCGACGAAGCCGACAACCGTTTCAATGAGGCCATTCGTCCATCGCTGCCTGCATATACCCTCGATGACCTCGTTCACCTGATGAAATGCGTGGAGAAAAACGACCAGACTTACAATCGACGAGCGGCCTGGAGCGACCATAAGCAAGTTGTAGATCGCGTCCTTTCGCTCGACGCGACGTTCAATCTGGCTCCTTACCCAGAATTCCAACCGCTGACAAGTTAGAGCGTAGTCTACACGTGTGTTGGGCACCGACCGTCGGGTTTGCATTGCCGAGAACCGGTAGTCTTGTGCGGCATCTGGTAGACTCCCGCTCCGGTGTCCCGAGACGGGACGACGCAGCATACAAGCCTTTGGTCCGGGCGTTGACAAGTCAATGGGTATGCGTGATCAGGTGGAGAGGGTTCGATCCTCCTCCTCTCCACCACGAATCCCAAAGGGCTCGGTATCACACCGAGCCCTTTGTCTTTTCCGCGTCTCCCGCAGTCCGCATCCCGCGTACACTGCTCGTCAATGACCCCGCGAGCGAGCAACGCACCATGCCCATCCACATCCGCGAAATCGATCACGTCGTGATTCGCTGCATCGACCTCGACGCGATGATCCACTTCTATCGCACCGCGCTCGGCTGCGCGGTCGAGAAAGAGCAGCGCGATATCGGTCTCGTGCAGATGCGCGCCGGCCGCTCGCTGATCGATCTGCTCGCTGTCGGCGCATCCATCGACCGACCCGAAAGCGGTCAGCCGGGCGCGGGCCGCAACATGGATCACCTGTGCCTGCGCGTCGAACCCTTCGATGCCGCAGCCCTGCGCGCGCATCTCGAGACGCACGGCGCGCGCATCGGCGAAGAAGCGCGGCGTTACGGCGCCGAAGGTTTCGGTCCGTCGCTTTATCTGTTCGATCCCGAAGGCAACATGATCGAGCTCAAAGGGCCGCCAGAAGCCTGACGCTCACGCGCCCGGCGCCTTCAGCACGTTCCAGCGAATCGCCACCGGGTCGACCGTCGCGCTGCCGAGCGATGCCTCGCCATCCTGCACCGTCAGTTGCAGGCGCATCGTCCTTTCGGCCAGCTTGCCGAGCGCTTCCGCCACGCCGTCCGCGAGCGACCATACCGTCACGTTCTGCAGGCGCTCCACCTTCGCGCGCACGCCCTGCCACCAGATGTCCGCCGTCTTTCCCGCATACGCGATCACGACCACGCGGTCCGCGCGCCCGCTCGCCTTCGCAATGCGCCGCTCGTCCGGCTGGCCCGCTTCAATCCACAACTCGATCTGGCCGGTGAGGTCCTTTTGCCAGAGATCGGGCTCGTCGGTATCCGAGAGGCCCTTGCAGAATTCGAGTCGCTCGTTGGCGAAGAGGCCGAACGCCGCGACGCGGATCATCATGCGTTCGTCCGTCTCGGACGGATGCCGCGCAATGGTCAAGGAGTGGTCGCCATAGTAATGACGGTCCATGTCGGCGATCTGGAGATCGGCCTTATAGATGGTGGATTTCAGAGCCATGCAGCGATGACGCCGGCGCTCGCGACCGGCGATTCATAAGAAGTTGGAAAGCGGCACGGCGCAACGGCGAAAGCCGCACATCGGACGCGATGAGCCCGACATTGTGCGGCGAATCGATGTGGAATTGGAAGTGCGGATCGCGCGGTCAGCCTGAGCGGGCGACCGCGCCGTATTCAAGGCGCGCTTTGATGCGACCGCTTATTGATCGATAAAGCGGTCGGCGGTCCACATGCCTTGCGTGTCGCTATTGGCGGCATTCACGAATTCGATGTCGTGGCCCACCACGCGCAGCACGCGAAAATGCGAATCCACCGGCGTCGATATGCACTCGAAGCCTTCAAAGAACTGCTGCATTTGCTGATGCTCGCCGGCTTTTGCGTGCTGATCCGCTGAATCGAATTTATCTTTCGACAAGCAGCCGTACGAATTCGGCCTGAATTTGAACGTCTGCTGTGGCTGGATGGCGTTGTCCTGCGCGTACGCCGCGGAAACCGCGACGACCAAGCTCACCACGGTGAAGACAGCACTGGCGCGTTTCTTCATGAATAGAGCCTCCGGACTCGAGCCGCGACATTAGCAACGTATATAAAACCGGTTGCGTGAACTCATGCTAAATGAGCGGCGTCGCGTTGCAAGCATATGTTGTGTGCGATTGCAACAAGACGCAATGTCGCAGTATTTATCCCGGAGATTAGTTGCCCTCACCTGTACGACGAACCGGCCGATTGAAGGGCGAATCGAAAATGAATTCACCAGCAGCAATGTGTCGGTGCGGCGATTTGTCTCGTTGCGCTTTTGGTGCGCCGCAGAAGCGGTTCTTGTCGGGCCGCGACAACGCGCATAGCAGCCGATCGTCAGTGGCGGAAGCTAGCCGAACGGCCTATTGTCACGCACGCCGGTTCGTGGATAAATCGACGGCATTACTCAAGGAGAATTCGGAATGACGCTCGCTCAATGGCTGCCGTTTGCAATCGCTTCGGCGATTCTCGTGGCGATTCCCGGGCCGACAGTCCTGCTTGTCGTCTCGTACGCACTCGGTCACGGCCGCAAATACGCGCTCGCGACGACGGTCGGCGTCGCGCTCGGCGACCTCACCGCCATGACTGCTTCGATGCTCGGTCTGGGCGTCGTGCTTGCGGCATCGGCGGAGCTTTTTATGGCTGTGAAATGGATCGGCGCGGCTTATCTGTTCTATCTCGGCGTGAAGCTGTGGCGCGCGCCGGTCGTCGATGCGGATGCCGTCAAGCCGGCCGGCGAGCTGCGCACGAGCCGCATCATGGCGCACGCCTACGCGGTCACCACGCTCAATCCCAAAAGCATCATTTTCTTTGTCGCCTTCGTGCCGCAGTTCGTGGATCCGCACGCGGCGTCCGTCTCGCAGATCGCTATTCTGGAAGCCACGTTCGTGGGCATCGCGGCGGCAAACGCGTTCGCCTATGCGCTGCTCGCATCCGGAGCGCGCCGCGCGATCCGCAAGACTTCGGTGCAGCGCGCCGTGAACCGCACCGGCGGCGCGTTGCTGATGGGCGCGGGCGTGTTCGCCGCGGCTTGGAAGAGGGCAGCATGAACGGCATCGACGATTGGACCGCCAGCGCGCGGCGCGTGTTTTTCGCGCTGCTGGACGACTGGAACCGGCAGGACGCCGCCGCCATGGCCGGGCGCTTTGCCGAGCGAGGCAGCCTGGTCGGCTTTGACGGTAGCGCCATCGACGGTAGGGCATGCATCCAGGCGCATTTGACGCCGATTTTCGCGGCGCATCCGACGCCGCTTTTTGTCGCAAAAGTGCGCGAGGTCAGGCGCATGGCGGCCGGGCAGACGCTGTTGCTGCGGGCGGTGGCCGGCATGTGGCCGCGCGGACAGGACGCGCTCGATCCGCGCTTCAATGCCGTGCAGACGCTCGTGCTTTCCCTTTGCGACGGAGCGTACGCGATCGAGATGTTCCAGAACACGCCGGCAGCATTTCACGGACGACCCGAGGAAGCCGAAAAGCTCACGGCCGAATTGCGTGAGTTGGGGCCGCCGCGCGCGGCTTGACCGCTTTACTTCCCGATGCAGAAGCGGCTGAAGATGACGCCGAGCAGATCGTCGGAAGTGAACTCGCCGGTGATCGCGTTCAGGCTGTCCTGCGCGAGCCGCAATTCTTCGGCGAAAAGGTCGAGCACCTGCGATTGCTGGCTCGCATGATCCGCGGCGAGCGCGAGATGCTCGCGCGCCGTGCGCAGCGCAATGAGGTGCCGTTCGCGCGCGAGGTACACGCTTTCGGCGCCCGCCTGCCAACCGGCGGTTTTCAACAACTGCTCGCGCAGCAGCGCGATGCCGTCGCCCGTCTTGGCGGACAGGTTCACTTCGCGCGCTTGGTCGTCGCCTTCTCGCACGGCGGCGGGCGCGCCCGCGAGATCAGTCTTGTTCAGAACGCGGACGATCGGCACGCCTTGCGGAAAGCGGGCAGCAATCGACTCGTCGTCGTCAGTCATCCCAGTGCGAGCGTCGAGCAAGTGGAGCACGACGTCCGCGCGCTCGATCTCGCCCCACGTGCGCTCGATGCCGATGCGCTCCACTTCGTCTTGGGTCTCGCGCAAGCCGGCGGTATCGATGATATGCAGCGGGATGCCCTCGACCTGGATCGTCTGGGCGACCTTGTCGCGCGTGGTGCCCGCAATCGGCGTGACGATCGCCAGTTCGGCACCGGCGAGCGCATTCAATAGCGACGATTTCCCGACGTTCGGCTGCCCTGCCAGCACCACCGACATCCCCTCGCGCAGCAGCGCGCCTTGCCGGGCATCGGCGAGCACGCGATCCAGCCGTTCGCGGATACGCGCGAGCTTGCCGCGCGCGTCGGCGGCTTCGAGGAAGTCGATCTCTTCTTCCGGGAAATCGAGGGTCGCCTCGACCAGCATGCGCAGCGTGATCACGTCCTCGACGAGCGCGTGAATCTCGCGCGAGAACGCGCCTTCCAATGAGCGGCCAGCTGAACGCGCGGCGGCTTCCGTACTCGCTTCGATCAAGTCGGCGACGGCTTCGGCCTGCGCGAGATCGAGCTTGTCGTTGAGAAACGCGCGGCGCGTGAATTCGCCGGGCTCCGCGAGCCGCAGGCCGAAGTCGCGTCCGGCCTCGATCGCCCGTTGCAGCAAGAGCTGGAGCACGATCGGCCCGCCGTGGCCCTGCAATTCCAGCACGTGCTCGCCCGTGTACGAATGCGGCGCGGGAAAGTACAGCGCGATGCCGCGGTCGAGCGCTTCACCGTTGCCGTCGATGAACGGCACGTAGCTCGCGTGGCGCGGCGTGAGCGGCTGGCCGCAGAGCGCATGCATCGCCTGCTGCGCGGCCGCCTCGCCTGCTCGCCCGAACGAAAGCCGCACGACGCCGATTCCGCCGCGTCCCGGCGCGGTGGCGATAGCGACGATGGGATCGGTGTCGTTGGTCAGCATGGCGGCGGTCGGAGCGGAGGCGTCGGGAGGAGCCGGCATTGTATCGCGGGGATATCGGTCCGATTTGCTAGGACAATTCTTGCATTATCTTAAACAAGATACGATTCCAGATCGCGCTGTGCAGCAGCGTATTGATTGGCTAACGAGCTAACGCTCGTCGAGCATGGCCAGCCAGCCGTCGCACGGCTGACATCAGGCAAGCATTCAGTCACTCGGACAGGATAAACGACGTCTGATACGCGCCAGATCTAGCGCAGTTGGTTGACGTAAAGGCAGCGATTGCCTTGCACAATTGAACGCATGCCAACACAGCAAGAGAAGGCCGATTTCTCAGAACGGCTCAAATTTTCCATGGCCCGGTCGCCCGAGAAGATGCGAGGCGCGACCGATCTCGCGAACAAATTCAATCTGCGGTACCAGGGCGAGCCGGTGTCTCCGCAAACGGCGCACAAGTGGCTCACCGGCCGGTCGATCCCTACGAGTGACAAGCTTCAGACGCTCGCCGAATGGCTGAAGGTGGATCTGCACTGGCTGCATTACGGCCCGCCGCCGAGCGGCGGCGCGCAGACCGCCCCCAAACCGCTCGCGCGCGACGAGAAGTACCCGGCGTCCGAGGACACGCTGGAACTTGCGTCGAAGATAGAGGCGCTGTCGCCGCATCATCGGTATTTGCTCGAGGAGCTTATCGACCAGTTTTATGGGGCGATGAAGCGGTAGCGACTTCCGGCTGCGACCAAATTTTCCAATTCTGATTCGCGAGATTTATCTTGCGCCGTTGAGGGCGGAAAGCCTTGCGGCGCAAGGGGCTCGGCTCGGTCCAGCCGCGGATACAAATTCGAATTCGAGATTGCAAATTCGAGTTTGAAGACGCGGACTGGAATGTCCAAGACACTACCTGCATGGCGACCAATCGTACAAAACAGGCTTTCGCGCGCGGCTTACGGCTGCTGGTTGCAGATGTGGCCGACACCATCCAGCGTGACGTTCCCTACTTCAAGCAGAAGCTCTTCCGCGTCGGACATCCGGACGACCTCGTTCACGCACTCGCGCATGCGGACCCGGACGCAAGCGTAACGCCTACGACCGTGAAAAACTGGTTCGATGCAAAGACGATGCCGCGGGGAAAGAATCGGACGTCGTTGGCCATGCTGCTCGGCCACCGGGGAACGATGCTGTTGGACGGTGAGGACATTACGCCGTATGTCTCGACCCGGCTGGAGGCGGCTGAAACCGTACCGGCGTTCCAAGGCTATGAACACGAGGACGCTTTTCGTCGCGATATTCGTGAGGCAACGGCCGCCGCGCACCTTATTCTGGCCAAGCTGAACAGGCTAGACGAACGACTCAGCGAGCATCTTTCCGGCAGCGCATCACGAGGAAAGACGCAGTCGTGAAAGAAGCGGTGAGATAAGCGGTCCAAACAGCGCAAAAAAACGCCCGGCAAAGCCGGGCGTTTCCACATCCAAAACCAGCAGCCAAGAACCTCAAGCCACCTTCTTCTTACGCTGTCCCATCATCCGCGTGATGTAGTACTGCTGCGCGATCGACAGCACGTTGTTCACCACGTAATACAGCACGAGACCCGCCGGGAAGAAGAAGAACATGACCGAAAACGCAATCGGCATGAACATCATCATCTTGGCTTGCACGGGGTCCGGCGGCGTCGGGTTCAGCTTCGTCTGAAGGAACATCGACACGGCCATCAGCACCGGCAGAATGAAATACGGGTCTTGCTGCGACAGATCGTGAATCCAGCCGATCCACGGCGCGCCGCGCATTTCCACCGACGACAGCAGCACCCAGTACAGCGAAATGAACACCGGAATCTGAATCACCACCGGCAGACAGCCGCCAAACGGATTCACCTTCTCGGTCTTGTACAGCTCCATCAACTGCGCGTTCATCTTCTGCGGATCGCTCTTGAAGCGTTCGCGAATCTGCTGCATGCGCGGCGTGATTTCCTTCATGCGCGCCATCGACTTGTAGCTCGCCGCCGACAGCGGGAAAAACACCGCCTTGATCAGCAGCGTCAAGAGCACGATCGCCCAGCCCCAGTTGCCGACGAAACCGTGGATCTTTTCGAGCAGCCAGAAAAGCGGCTTGGCGATGATCGTCACCATGCCGTAGTCCTTCACCAGTTCCAGACCCGGCGCGATGCCTTCCAGCATGCGCTCTTCTTCCGGACCGGCGAAAAGACGCGCATCGACCGTCACGCTTTGTCCCGGCGCGATGGTCTGCACCGGCTGCTGCACGCCCACGCGGTACAGGTCCGGATCGATCTTCTGGACGTAGATATCGCGCTGCGCGCCTTCCTTCGGAATCCACGCCGACGCGAAGTAGTGCTGCACCATTGCGATCCAGCCATTGTTCGCCGACGGCTCGAACGTGGCCTTGTTCTTGTCGATGTCGCTGAAATCGATCTTCTGGAAGTGCTTCTGATCGGTGTAGACAGCCGGCCCGATGAACGTGTGCGAGAAGCGCGGCGTCTCGACCGGCGTGTTGTCGCGCACGAGTTCCATGTAGAGCTTCGGCGTGACCGGCGCATTGCCGACGTTCTCGATCTTCGTATCGACGTTGATCACGTAGCTGCCGCGCGTGAACGTGTACGTCTTCACGACCTTCACGCCACCCTTCACCGGCGATTCGAACGCGAGCGTCAGCGTTTTCGCGTCGCCCGACAGCGACGTCTGGCCCGGCACCGCCGTGAAGACGTCGTTGTGATTCGGGAAGTCGCCGCCGAGCAGGCCGGTGCGCGCGAGGTACGTGTGGTTCGCGGTGTGATCGAAAAGCGTGATGTAAAGGTCTGGCTGCTTGCCGTCGCCTTCCTTGAGCAGCGAGAGCTTCGAGAGCGTGCCGCCGCGCGTGTCGATCTCACCGGAATACACGTCCGTCGTGAACTTGACGAGCTGCGAAGCCGCCGTGGCGGGCGGCGTCGAGGTGCCCGGCGCGGCGCCGGCCGGCGCGTTCGTCAGTTCGGAGGGCTGCGCGCCCGGCGTGGCCGAGCCCGGTGCCGGATTGCTGGCGGTCTTGGCCGGCTGCGTCGCGCTCGGGAAGAACATCGACGGGCGCCCATGGTCGCGCTGCCAGTTGTCGAACAGCATGACAACTGACACGAAGAAGATGACCCATAGGACGGTGCGTTTGATATCCATGCGTTGTCTCAGTGTCGATCGGTAAGCGCTTTTGCGCCGTTTAGTGGTGAATGCTTTTCTTGAGCGGAACCTGCAGCCGGGCTATCCGCCTGCGTGGAAGCGGACGAAGAACCGGGAGCACGGGACGGTGTCGGCACGAGATCGACGCCGCCCGCCGAAAAGGGATGGCAGCGGCAGAGCCGTTTTGCGGCGAGATACGTGCCATGCGCGGCGCCATGATACTGGATTGCCTCGCGCGCGTAGTCGGAACAGGAAGGGTAAAAGCGGCACCGGTTGCCGAGCAGGGGGCTGATCGCAACCTTGTAGAAGCGCAACAACGCGATGAGTGCCGTTTGCATAAGCTTCGCGCTGCGCGCCCCGGTTTGCGGTGAGAGGCAAACCGACGCGGCCCGCGCTTCATGACCCGGAAGGGCCGGATGAATCGTCGACGGCGGGCGCCGAAGGCGGCGCCGCCACGGGTTCGGCCGCGCGGCGCGCTGCTTCGCGCACGGCACGGTCGAAAAGTACTTCCAGTTCGCCGCGGCACAGCGCGCCGAGCGGCGGCGAACTGGCGCTCGGCATCGCCTTGCGGTCGATTTTCGCGTGCAGCCGCACGAGGATGTCGAATCCACGCAACTGCTCTCGACGCAGCCGGAACGCTTCGCGCGCAAGCCGCTTGATCAGATTGCGCGTGACGGCGCGCGGCGCCTGCTTTTTACCGATGACGAGCCCGAGCCGCGCTTCGTTGCCCGTGGGCTTGCCGTACAGAACGAAGTGCGGCGAACGCCGCCAGGGGCGCAAACGAAAAACGGATGAGAACTCATCCGTTTTCAGCAGCCTTGCGGCCTTGGGGAACGCGGCCGACGCCGGCAACTCGACGATGTCCTGTTTCAAGACTTCTGTGCGGCGCTCGGCAAGCGGCTCGCCACCTTCCGATGCATCCGTCTCCGAACGCGACGCGGCTGCGAGCAGC
The DNA here is from genome assembly GCF_023631445.1 of Caballeronia sp. GAWG1-5s-s. Classification (NCBI taxonomy): domain Bacteria; kingdom Pseudomonadati; phylum Pseudomonadota; class Betaproteobacteria; order Burkholderiales; family Burkholderiaceae; genus Caballeronia; species Caballeronia sp. GAWG1-5s-s. The sequence goes on from NZ_JALQDC010000001.1 coordinate 189,755, forward strand.
ACGTGCCTGTCTTAGATGGCCAGGCGCTTGCGGCCCTTCGCGCGGCGAGCGTTGATGACCTTGCGGCCGCCGGCGGTCTTCATGCGAACGCGGAAGCCATGGGTGCGCTTGCGGCGCGTCACGGAAGGTTGGTAAGTACGTTTCATGGTGCTCTCACTTGAGTTGAATGACCGCGCGGGCTTGGCTCCAGTGTGGTCACTGCAAGCACGATGGCCGGAGGTTCAGGAATTCTGTTTTCGCGGAACCCGCTATTTAAACCGTTTTCCTATTGACCGTCAATAGTTTAGCGCCCATCGACGGTGCAACCCGCGTGTTTCGTCCTCTTTCGGCGCGGTGATTTGACCCTGTGGATAACTCGCGCGCCGCGAGGGTTTGGCGTTAGAATCTCGCCTTACTCCCAAATATCCGCCCGCTGCTTCGGCCCGCCGTTCGCCCGCAAACCCTTGCGGCGTAAGCCTCCGGAGCATGCCTGCTTGGCCGTGCCGGGACTTGCCGAACCATCCGACGTAAGTGGACGCATTCGGCAAGCATGGCCGCAGGTGGCGCGCAGCAACCATAACGACCGCACTCGATGAACGATTTCTGGGAACACTGTTCCGCACTGCTGGAGCGCGAGCTCACGCCTCAGCAGTACGTCACGTGGATCAAGCCGCTGACCCCGGTCGACTTCGATGCCGACGCGAGCACGCTGCGCATCGCCGCGCCGAACCGCTTCAAGCTCGACTGGGTGAAGAGCCAGTTCTCCGGACGCATCGCGGACGTGGCGCGCGAGTTCTTCAGCGCGCCTATCGACGTGCAATTCGTTCTCGATCCGAAAGCGACCGCTCGCAGCGCCGTCGGCGGCGCGCCGAACGCCGCGCCGCGCGTGAGCGTCACGCCGCCGCGCCCGCCCGCGCCGGCGGCGGCGCCCGCCGCGCCTTCGGTGGTGGCGCACGCGAACGCAACGGCGCACGTCAACGCGCTCGCTGCCGAAGCCGCGCAGCAGGCGCAGGCCACGCAGGAAGAACAAGTCGATCTCGACCTGCCGAGCCTCGACGCCAACGAAGCCGCCGCTGGCCGGCGCACGTGGCGGCCGGGCGGCGCGCCGTCGGCGGGCGGTGAAACCGATTCCGCCTACGAACGTTCGAAGCTCAATCCGGTGCTCACGTTCGACAACTTCGTGACCGGTAAGGCGAACCAGCTTGCCCGCGCGGCGGCCATTCAGGTCGCGGACAACCCGGGCATCTCGTACAACCCGCTCTTTCTGTATGGCGGCGTGGGCCTCGGCAAGACGCACCTGATCCACGCCATCGGCAATCAGTTGCTGATGGACAAGGCCGGCGCGCGCATCCGCTACATCCATGCGGAACAGTACGTGTCCGACGTGGTGAAGGCGTACCAGCGCAAGGCGTTCGACGACTTCAAGCGTTACTACCACTCGCTCGACCTGCTGCTGATCGACGATATTCAGTTCTTCTCGGGCAAGTCGCGCACGCAGGAAGAATTCTTCTACGCGTTCGAGGCGCTCGTCGCCAACAAGGCGCAGGTCATCATCACGAGCGACACGTATCCGAAGGAAATCTCCGGTATCGACGATCGCCTTATCTCGCGCTTCGACTCGGGTCTGACGGTCGCCATCGAGCCGCCGGAACTGGAAATGCGCGTCGCCATTCTGATGCGCAAGGCGATCTCCGAAGGCGTGAGCCTGTCGGAAGACGTGGCGTTCTTCGTCGCCAAGCATTTGCGCTCGAACGTGCGCGAACTCGAAGGCGCGCTGCGCAAGATTCTGGCGTACTCGAAGTTTCACGGCCGCGACATCACCATCGAGTTGACCAAAGAGGCGCTCAAAGACCTGCTGACGGTGCAGAACCGGCAGATCTCGGTCGAGAACATCCAGAAGACGGTCGCCGATTTCTACAACATCAAGGTCGCCGACATGTACTCGAAAAAGCGACCGGCCAATATCGCCCGTCCGCGTCAGATTGCCATGTATCTGGCGAAGGAACTGACGCAGAAAAGCCTGCCCGAAATCGGCGAACTCTTCGGCGGCCGCGACCACACGACGGTGCTGCACGCAGTGCGCAAGATTGCCGCCGAGCGCGGCAACGACGCGCAGCTGAACCACGAACTGCACGTGCTGGAACAGACGCTGAAGGGCTGATGAAGCCGCCGGGCGGCGCGCGGCGGCAGGCGTCGATTGTTGCGCGTGCGGGCCTGTTTATTGGCGAAAACGCCCCCAATTTCTGGGGAGCCGTGCTGTTTTCAGGCACAATACAGGTTTGCCGTCCGCTGGCCTGGACGGTTCTGAAGCGCAAGCTTTCGCGAGTGACCGGCGGGGGGCCGGCAACGCGTGTTACGAGGTTGTCCGGCGGGCGAACGGTGGCGCTACGGTGGCGAACCGCCCGGACAGGCCGTCACATCAATGAAGGAACTCTATGCAACTGGTCAAGACCGAACGAGATAATCTTCTAAGGCCGCTGCAAACCGTGAGCGGTATCGTAGAACGCCGCCATACGTTGCCTATCCTCGCCAATCTGCTCATCACCAAGAACGGCGCGGATGTGTCGTTCCTTTCGACGGACCTCGAACTCCAGATCACCACGCGCGCCGATTTCGGCGTCGGCGGCGATCAGGTCGCCACCACCGTCGCCGCGCGCAAGCTGCTCGACATCCTGCGCGCCATGCCGGCCGGCGAAGTCGCGCTCGACCTCTCCGACAAGCGCCTCACCGTGCGCTCGGGCAAGAGCCGCTTCAACTTGCAGACGCTCGCCGCGGACGAGTTCCCCACGGTCAACCAGGCTACTGACTTCGGCGCGAGCCTGTCGGTTCCCCAAAAGACGTTCCGCCAGCTGCTCGGCATGGTGTACTTCGCGATGGCGCAGCAGGACATTCGCTATTACCTGAACGGTATGCTGCTGGTAGTGGACGGCGACCAGCTGATGGCGGTCGCCACCGACGGCCACCGCCTCGCGTTCTCGTCCATGAAGATCGAAGGCGCGTTCCCGCGTCAGGAAGTCATCATTCCGCGCAAGACCATTCTCGAATTGCAGCGCCTGCTGGAAGACATCGACGACACGCTGAAGATCGACATCGCCGCGACGCAGGTGAAGTTCACGTTCGGTCAGGTGGAACTGGTGTCCAAGCTCGTCGAAGGCAAGTTCCCCGACTTCCAGCGCGTGATTCCGAAGTCGCACAAGAACACGTTCGAGATCGGCCGCGAAGAACTGCAGCGTTCGCTCCAGCGCGCGGCCATTCTGACTTCGGACAAGTTCAAGGGCGTGCGCTGCCTCGTCGAGCCGGGCCAGCTCAAGATCATGTCCACGAACGCGGACCAGGAAGAAGCGCAAGAAGAACTCGAAATCGCGTATCAGGGCGATACCGTCGATATCGGATTCAACGTCACGTATCTGCTCGACGTGCTCGCGAATCTGAAGGTCGACACGCTCCAGGTGGCGCTCGGCGACGCGAATTCCAGCGCGCTGATCACCATTCCGGAGAACGAGGAATTCAAATACGTGGTGATGCCGATGCGCATCTGACGCATACGACACCGATCACACTCCAAGGGGCGGCGCGCCCCTTTGGCGTTTTTAAGGTGTTTTGAAAAGTTCGAGCATTTACGAGCAGTTATCGAAGTAGTGTCGAAGCAGTGACGCAGAACCGGAAGAAATCCATGACTGAAAACACACATTCGCAACCCGACAACAGCTACGGCGCATCCTCCATTCAGATCCTCGAAGGGCTGGAGGCGGTGCGCAAGCGTCCGGGCATGTATATCGGCGATACGTCGGATGGCACCGGTCTGCATCACCTCGTGTTCGAAGTGCTCGACAACTCCATCGACGAGGCGCTGGCCGGCTACTGCGACGACATCCACGTGACGATTCACGCGGACAACTCCATTTCCGTGACGGACAACGGCCGCGGCGTGCCCACGGGACTGAAGCGCGACGACAAGCACGACCCGAAGCGCAGCGCCGCCGAAATCGTGATGACGGAACTGCACGCGGGCGGCAAGTTCGACCAGAACAGCTACAAGGTGTCGGGCGGCCTGCACGGCGTGGGCGTCTCGTGCGTGAACGCGCTGTCGGAATGGCTGCGCCTCACGGTGCGCCGCGACGGCAAGAAGCACTTCATGGAATTCGCGCGCGGCGTGGTGCAGAACCGCGAGATCGTCGAGGAAGACGGCGTGCAGTATTCGCCGATGCCCGTCGTCGGCGACACCGAAAAGCGCGGCACGGAAGTGCACTTTCTCGCGGACGCGACGATCTTCGGCAATGTCGAATTCCATTACGACATTCTCGCCAAGCGCATGCGCGAACTGTCCTTCCTGAACAACGGCGTGCGTATCCGGCTGACGGACCTGCGCACCGGCAAGGAAGACGACTTCGCGTTTGCGGGCGGCGTGAAGGGCTTCGTCGAATACATCAACAAGCAGAAGCAGGTGCTGCATCCGACCGTCTTCCACGCGACCGGCGAGCGCGAGAACGTGACCGTCGAAGTGGCCATGCAGTGGAACGACAGCTTCAATGAAAGCGTGCTCTGCTTCACGAACAACATTCCGCAGCGCGACGGCGGCACGCACCTGACCGGCTTGCGCGCCGCGATGACGCGCGTTATCAACAAGTACATCACGGACAACGACATCGCGAAAAAGGCGAAGGTGGAAACCACCGGCGACGACATGCGCGAGGGTTTGTCGTGCGTGCTCTCCGTGAAGGTGCCGGAGCCGAAGTTCAGTTCGCAGACGAAGGACAAGCTGGTGTCGTCCGAAGTGCGCGCGCCGGTTGAAGAGATCGTCGCGAAGGCGCTGGAAGACTACCTGCAGGAAACGCCGAACGACGCGAAGATCATCACGAGCAAGATCGTCGATGCCGCGCGCGCGCGCGACGCGGCCCGCAAGGCGCGCGAGATGACGCGGCGCAAGGGCGTGCTCGATGGCATCGGCCTGCCGGGCAAGCTCGCGGACTGCCAGGAGAAAGACCCGGCGAAGTCGGAGATCTATATCGTCGAGGGCGACTCGGCGGGCGGCTCGGCGAAGCAGGGCCGCGACCGCAAGTTCCAGGCGATTCTTCCGCTGCGCGGCAAGGTGCTGAACGTGGAGAAGGCGCGCTTCGACAAGCTGATCTCGTCGGAGCAGATCGTGACGCTCGTGACGGCGCTTGGCTGCGGCATCGGCAAGGACGATTACAACCTCGACAAGCTGCGCTATCACCGCATCATCATCATGACGGATGCGGACGTGGATGGCGCACATATCCGCACGCTCTTGCTGACGTTCTTCTACCGGCAGATGCCGGAGATCGTCGAGCGCGGGTATATCTACATCGCGCAGCCGCCGCTCTACAAGATCAAGGCGGGCAAGGACGAGCGGTATATGAAGGACGCGCACGAGCTCAACCAGCACATGCTGAAGCTCGCGCTACAGGGTTCTGAACTGATTCCGAGCGAAGGCGCGGACCCGATTTCGGGCGATGCGCTCGGCGAACTGGCGCGTGCGTATCTGCTGGCGCAGGCGGTGGTGGATCGCATCAGCCGCATCTACGACGCAGCGGCGCTGGAAGCCGTGATGGATGGCGTCGTGATCGACCTGTCGACGGAAGAAGCGGCGGCTGCATCGGCGAAGGCGCTCGAGGCCCGGCTGCGCGCCGATCCGCTGAAGCCGGAAGTCACGGTGGAGCCGGCCTACGATCAGGTGCGCGAAGTACGCTCGCTGCATATCAAGCGGCGCCATCACGGCAACGTGAAGGTTTCCGTGTTCGACGAAGACCTGCAACTGACCGCTGACTATAAGCAACTGGTTTCGACGGCGGATACGTTCAAGGGCTTGATCGGCGAAGGCGCGTTGATCAAGCGCGGCGAGCGGTCGATGGCCGTGTCGGACTTCAAGAGCGCGATGAAGTGGCTGATCGCGGACGCGGAACGCAACGTGTCGAAGCAGCGCTATAAGGGGCTCGGGGAGATGAATCCCGAGCAGCTTTGGGAAACGACGATGGATCCGAACGTGCGGCGGCTGCTGCGCGTGCAGATCGAAGACGCGATCGCGGCGGATGGCATCTTTACCACGCTGATGGGCGATGATGTCGAGCCGCGTCGGGCGTTTATCGAGAGCAATGCGTTGCGGGCGGGGAATATTGATGTTTGAGGGGAGCGGGGCCAACCCCGTCGCCCGCATTTGAATCGCAGCATGCAGCGCCGTCACCCGCTCGACATCCTTCGGCGCTTCGAGGCGTTGAAGGTCTGGCAACGCGGTGACGAGCGCGCGCCTCATAAGCCCTTACTGGCATTGCTCGCGCTCGGCTTGTACAGCCGCGGAGTCCGCGAGGTGCCGTTCAATCAGTACGAAAGCAAGCTGAACGAACTCTTGCGCGAGTTCGGCCCTTGGCGGCGCACGCTGTATCCGGAGATGCCGTTTCTTCGCCTGCAAAGCGACGACGTGTGGCGCGTCGCGGCGCACGGCTCGGGCGTTGCGCTCGCGTCCAACGCGGCATTGACCAAGACGCAGCTGCGCAGCATCGAGGCGACCGGCCGCTTGTCCGATGACGTCCAACGCACCTTCGACAGCAATCCGCAATCCATCCGCGACGTCGCGCGCATATTACTCGACGCGCATTTCCCCGACAGCATGCACGAGGACATTCTCGCCGCCGTCGGCCTCACGCTTCACGCACCGCTGACAGCCAGAACGCGTCGCAGTCCAGACTTTCGCGACGACGTACTCAGGGCGTACCAGTACCGCTGCGCGCTGTGCAATCTCGACATGCGCATCAGCAACCGCACGATTGGCCTAGAGGCCGCGCACATCAAATGGTTCCAGTTCGAAGGACCGGACGTCGTGGAAAACGGCATCGCGCTGTGCTGCCTGCATCACAAGCTCTTCGATATCGGCGCTTTCACGCTTGGCGATGAGCGTCGCGTGCTGGTCTCCGAAGAAGCGCACGGCACCGACCAGTTCGACCACATTTTGTTGCGGCATCACGGCAGTCTGCTGAACGCGCCGGTCAGAGCGGAGCATCACCCGTCGAGCCAGTTCGTCGCCTGGCATCGCGCCCAAGTCTTCCGTGGACAACCCCGCCCGCTTTAATCCCCGAAGCCCCCGCCCCAACCCGCGTACACTTCCGCTTCGAGCCAATCCATCTTGCGCGGGCCCACCCGCGCGGATCGCAATCAAGAGAACTTCCCCCATGTTCACCTGCCGAAACCAGTCCTGCCAAGCAGAATGGCAGCCCTCGGACGTCGTCATCAAAAACGAAGGCCAGGGTCTGCTGTTCCGCTGCCCGATGTGCGGCGCGCGTAACTACGTGACGCGCCACGAGTCGCCGGAGGGCGCCGTCTCCTACGAACAAGTCAGCGACATCCCGCCGCGAGGCTCGCATTAACGCCATGACCACCGACACCTCCTTCGCCAACCTGCCGCTTTCCCCGGCGATGCAGGCGAACCTGCAACAACTCGGCTACGCGTCGATGACGCCGATTCAGGCGGCCAGCCTGCCGCATGCGCTCGCCGGGCACGACCTCATCGCGCAGGCGAAAACCGGCAGCGGCAAGACCGCCGCCTTCACTCTGCCGCTGCTCTCGCGGCTCGACGCGAAGCAGTTCGCCGTGCAGGCGCTCGTGCTCTGCCCGACGCGCGAGCTCGCCGATCAGGTCACGCAGGAAATCCGCCGCCTCGCGCGCGCGGAAGAAAACGTGAAGGTGCTGACGCTGTGCGGCGGAACGCCCATGCGTCCGCAGATCGCGAGTCTCGAGCACGGCGCGCATATCGTCGTGGGCACGCCGGGGCGCATCATGGATCATCTGCAGCGCGAAACGCTTTCGCTCGCCGGGGTCCGCACGCTCGTCCTCGACGAAGCCGACCGCATGCTCGACATGGGCTTCTTCGACGATATCGCGTCCGTCGCGCGGCAGTGCCCGAAGGATCGGCAGACGCTACTCTTTTCCGCGACGTATCCCGAAGGCATCGCGAAGCTGAGCCAGCAGTTCCTGCGCAATCCGCGTGAAATCAAGCTCACCGAGCAGCACAGCAATGCCAAGATCAAGCAGCGGTTCTATCAGGTGGAAGACCACGAGCGCCTGCACGCCGTCGGGCTGCTGCTGGATCACTATCGTCCGGTAAGCACGCTCGCGTTCTGCAATACCAAGCAGCAGTGCCGCGACTTGCTCGATGTGTTGCGCGCGCAAGGCTTCGAGGCGCTCACGCTGCATGGCGAGCTGGAGCAGCGCGAACGCGATCAGGTGCTCGTGCAGTTCGCCAATCGCAGTTGCTCCGTGCTCGTCGCGACCGATGTGGCGGCGCGCGGACTCGACATCGCGCAACTGGAAGCGGTCATCAACGTCGACGTGACGCCGGACCCGGAAGTGCATGTGCATCGCATCGGCCGCACGGGGCGCGCGGGCGAGGAGGGCTGGGCGCTGTCGCTCGCGAGCATGGACGAGATGGGGCGCGTGGGCGCGATCGAAGAGGCGCAGCGCGCGGAAGTGGAGTGGCATCCGCTGTCGGAATTGACGTCGGCCGAGCCGGGGCATCTGAAGCCGCCGATGGCCACGTTGCAGATTCTCGGCGGACGTAAGGACAAGATCCGCCCGGGCGACGTGCTGGGCGCGCTCACCGGCGAAGCGGGGTTCGACGGCACGCAGATCGGCAAGATCAATGTGATGGATATGGTGACTTATGTGGCGGTAGAGCGCGGCATCGCCGATGACGCCATCCGCAGGCTCGGCGCCGGGAAGCTGAAGGGGCGCAAGGTGAAGGTGCGGCGGATTTGAGCGGCGGGCCTTTCGACGTGGTCGCGTGCCGTGTCAGCGAGATGGCGCGCGCATCGCGGTTGAGCGCTTTTGAGTTACCCGCGTGCCACGGTCGCGGACGTCGCGTCGCGATCACGGTTGAGCGCCGTCGTTCACTCTTGCGTCGCGTGACGAGCGGCGAGTCGGAGCGCCTCTGATCTAGACCAGCGCGACGCAAGCCGAGGCGGTGCCGGTATTGCACGTCACGAGCGGGGCATCTGCGCGCCTTCGGTTCACTCCTGCGCCATCCCCGCCGCCGAGCCGGCATCACGCGTCACCAGCCTTAACCCACTCGCGACGCTCGCCGCTCCGGCAAAGCCCGCACCCAGCGAAAGCGCGAGCGCCGGACCGTGTTTTCCCGCGATGCCGAAGCACAACGCGACGAGCGCCGCGCCCGTCGCCTGCCCGACGAGCCGCGCGGTCGCGACCACGCCGCTCGCCCCGCCGCTCCGCTCGCGCGGCGCGCTGGCCATGAACGCCTTCAAGTTCGGCGACTGAAAGAACCCGAAGCCCGCGCCGCAAATCGACATGCGGATGCAGATATCGAGCGCATGCGGATTCGCCGGCAGCGCCGCGAGCGACACCATGCCCGCGCACAGAATGGCGAGCCCGATGCCGCCGAGCAGCCCCGGCGCGTAGCGGTCGGACAAGCGCCCCGCGATGGGCGCCATCAACGCGACGAGCACCGACCACGGCGTCATCAGAAAGCCGGTTTCCACCTGCGTGCGGCCGAGCACGGTCTCGAAGTAAAACGGCAGCGACACGAACGCGAGTCCTTGCGCGGCGAACGAGCAGACGGCGGTCATCGTGGACAGCGCGAACATCGGGCGTCGAAACAGATCGACGGGCAGCATCGGCGCGGGATGGCCGCGTTCGCGTCGAAGCATCAGCGCGCCCGCGACGAGCGCAACGGCCAGCGCCGCGAGCACCGTGCGCGACGGCGCGCGCTGCGCCGCTTCGCCGAGCGCGAAGATGAGCGACGCGAACGTGACGACGTTGAGCGCCGCGGCCACGCGATCGAAGCCGTGCGCGCTGCGCTTCGTCTGCGGCAGCGAGGGCCACGCGATGAAAAGCGCGAGCACGCCGACCGGCAGATTCACCGCGAAGAGCCACGGCCACGTCCCGAGCGACAGCACGATGGACGCGACCGTCGGCCCGACCGCGAACGCAATGCCGACAATCAGCGCGTTCAGTCCCACGCCGCGCCCGAGCCGGTGTAGCGGAAACAGCGCGCTGATCAGCGCCGTATTGACGCTCATGATCGCGCTCGCGCCGAGCCCTTGAAGCAGGCGCGCGGCGACGAGCGTCGGCAGCGACCACGAGAACGCGCATATCGCGGATGCGATCGTGAACACGACGAGGCCGCCCAGATATACGCGCCGATGCCCGACGATGCCGCCGAGCGCCGCAAACGGCAGCAGCGTGGCGACCATCGCGAGCTGGTACGCGTTGATGATCCAGACGGAGGCCGCGGGCGTCGAGCCGAGATCGGCGGCGATCGCAGGCAGCGCGGTATTCGCGATGGCGGTATCGAGTGTCGCCAGCGCGACGGCCAGCAGAATGGCGGCCATGCCACGCCGCTCGCGGGAGGTCATCGGCGCATCGGGGTCGCGGGGGGCGGATTGGGCGGGATCGGCGGGCACGTCGTGTTCCGGAAGTAAGCGGACAAAGAATAATCCGAAACGATACGGGAACGCGACGGATCGCGCTCGAACACATCGGCGGCGGTTATGCTGTGACGAGCAAAACAGGGAGACGGAGTATGGCCATTCGAATCGTGCGGCTCGGCTCACCGCGCAGCGAAAACGAAGGCTTGCGCATCGGCACCGTTCGCCGGCCGCCGCGCGGCGTGCCGAAAGCCGAATTCGCGAGTCGCAACTTCTACGACGTGTGGTACCCGAACCTGGCGCCATCGGCGGAGCGGGTGGCCGAGGCGCTGAGCGCGCAGACGGAGAAGGAGTGGAGCGCCTTCGTGCGGAAATATAAAGCGGAGATGGCGACGCCGGAGGCGAGCAGGTCGCTCGACCTGCTCGCGGCGCTCTCGCATACGACCAATCTGTCAGTCGGGTGCTACTGCGAGAACGAGGCGCGCTGTCACCGGTCGGTGCTGCGAGAGCTTTTGCTAAAGCGCGGCGCGGAGGTGGTCTAGGCGCGATAGACGCCCGTGAGGACGTCTATCGCGAATGCTTCAGTCGGTGCCGAATTTCGGCGAGCGCGGGCCGTAGAGCAGGCCGGTCTTGTCGCCCGTCGCGAGCAGGCGCTGGCTCGTCAGGCCCGCGACGTCGAACGATTTATCCGTCAGCGAGTGGGTGACCTGTTTGGCGATGCCGCCGACCACCATGCCGATCAGGCTGCCGTTGCCCACGCCGACGTTGTAGCCGACTTCGTTGCCGTTGGCCGAGGCGGAACCTTTCCACAGTTCGTCGCCCGAGCGCAGGTCGACGAGCTTCGCGTTCGCCGACACGACCGTCTTGCTGTCGACGACGATGAACTTCGTGCCGTAGCTCGTGACCGTCGTGTACAGCGCGGCGTCCGCGCCGAAGATTTCGCGGAGCTTCGCGGGCGCGACGTTCTGGATGTCGGTGGGCGTGGTGAGGCCGTTGTGCTTGAACGTTTCGTCCATCTCGGCGACCGGCACGACGTAGTAGCCGGCTTCGGCGAGCGGCATCGTCATTTGCGCCAACATGCCGTGCGTCGCGCCGATGTCGGAAGTGTCGTTGATCGGCGGCAGCACGAGAATCGAATGCGGCTTGCTATTGCGGAACGCCGTGTAGTCCGTCTGGTGCGGCGCGCGCGAGGCGCAGGCGCTCAGCATCAGCAGAGCGGAGAGCATCGTGAAGAGCTTGCGATAAAAATTCATGTTCATGGCCGGCGCTTATTTGAGATGGCTCAACAGAAAGTCCATATAAACGGACGACTCGGGAAAGGATTGCTTCTCGGCATTCAGTTCCTGCCGGGCGGAATCGATTTGCCCGACGCTTGCGTACAGCGTACCGAGATGCGCATGGAATCCCGGCGGCAACGCATTGCCCTTCGCGAGAATCTGCTGGCGCGCTTTTTCGAGTGCGTCGATCTGCTCGGCCGGGCTCTTCTGGCCTTTGAAGTATTCGTACACCTGCGGCTGATAGCCGTCCCATTGGTAGAGCGGCGGCGTGCCTTGGGTGGCGCAACCGGTCAGCAGCGCGCACGCTGCCGCGATCGGCAGCGCGAGGCCGGTCAGGAAATGCTTCTTGAAATACATGATAAGACCTGCTGATGAGTGTTGATGCTGTTACTTCGCGGCTTGCAACGCGCCCGCGTCGACCTTTTCGACGAGGTGGTTGACGGCTTCCTGAATCGCCAGATCGAGCACTTTGCCGTTGAGCGTCGAGTCGTAGCTGGCGGTGCCGCCGAAGCCGATCACTTCGCGGTTCGACAGACTGTATTCGCCCGCGCCCTGGCTGGATGCGACGACTTCGGAGGTCGTGGTATCGACGATGTTGAGGCTGACCTTCGCGTACGCCACTTGCGTCTTGCCGCTTCCGAGCACGCCGAAGAGTTCGCGATCGCCGACGTCCTTGCGGCCGAACTCCGTGACGTCGCCGGTGATGACGTAGCTCGCGCCCTTGAGCGCCTGGTTCTTGTTGGCGAACGTGGCTTCCTGCTTGAGTTCGTTCAGGTTGTCGCGCTCGAGGACGGTGAAGCGGCCGCTCTGCTGCAGCGTCGTGAGCAGAATGGTCTTCGCCTGACTGCCGACGCGATCGACGCCGTCCGAGAACACGCCGCGCATGTAGCTCGAACGGTTGTCGAACTTGCCGACGGATACGGCGACCGGTTTGCCGGCGTAAGGCGTGCGGGCGCTGCTGACTTCGGGTACCGGCAGTGAGCGCGATGCTTCGGTCGCGCATCCGCACAGGACGGCGGCGACGGACGCAGCGACGAGCGCCGTGCGGGCTTTGGGGAATTTCATGATTTGCCTCCGGGAATGCGCCGTCGTTGTCTCGTGTCTGTCTGACTGCGACAGAATGGTCGGACGGCGGAAAAGGGAGGCAAATTGTTAAGCCATTCGGGGAGCGGGTTTTTCGGAGCGGTCCGAAAGTTCGAAGGGCTTGTCATGCTGGCGAGGCTGTGCCAGCGCTGCGCGCGCAGTGGAACGCGCAAAAGGAAAGGCCGGTCAGCTTTCGCTAGACCGGCCTTGAGAATCTTGGTGGGGCGTGAGTGACTCGAACACTCGACCTACGGATTAAGAGTCCGCTGCTCTACCAACTGAGCTAACGCCCCAACAGAAGCGAAATTATAGCGGCAAAATTTCGAAAAGCGCAAGCCCCCCGCGCGAAAATTCGACGCCGCAACAAGCCGCCCGCCGAACATCGCGCGCCACAACAGCCGTTATCATGACGCATCGCCGAACCATCGTTCGATTCGTCAACTCATCACGGAACAGGAAGACATGGACGAAGCCGCCATCCGCGCGTTGCTGGACAGCATTCTCGCGCCGTGGGTCCGCGAGTTGTCGCTTGCGCCCGAAGCCATCGGGACCGACTCCGTCACGCTGCGTCTGCCGTACTCGGACCATGTGCGGCACGCGGGCGGCGTCATCTGCGGTCAGGTGTTCATGGCCGCCGCGGATACCGCGATGGTCGTCGCCATATCGCACGTCATGGGCGGTTTCTCGCCGATGACCACCGTCTCGCTCAACACCACGTTCATGCGCCCGGTGAAGTCCGGCGACGTGCTCGTCACGGCGCGCGTCATGCGGCGCGGGCGCAATCTCGTCTTCGGCGAAATCGACATGCACGACGACAAAGGCGAGCTCGCCGCTCACGCCACGACCACCTACGCGCTCATCAACAAAGACCAGTAAGCAATGTTCGATCAAGTCGTATTCGCCGGCGGCGGCAACCGCTGCTGGTGGCAAGCCGGATTCTGGAACGTCGTGCAGCCGGAGCTGGACCTGCGGCCGCGGATCATCGCGGGCATCTCGGCGGGCGCGGCCACCGCCTGCATGCTCTACACCAACGACGCGCGCTGGGTCATGCGCTATTACGCGGACGTCCTACGCGGCAACACGAAGAACGCTTACTGGGGCAATCTGTTGCGGCGCCAGTCGGTGTTTCCGCATTACCGCATCTACCGGCAGGCGCTGCTCGACATCTTCGCGGATCGCTTCCACGAACTGGCATCGGCGCCGGAAATTCGCATCGGCGTGTCGCATCTGCCGCGCTGGCTCGGCGCGCGCAGCGCCGTCGCGGCGGGCCTGATCGCCTATAACATCGAAAAATACGTGCGCAAGACGCTGCATCCGACGCTCGGTCAGGCGCTCGGCTTCCATCCCGAGTTCGTGACGGCGCAGGAATGCGCGACGATCGAAGACCTGGCCGACCTCATTCTGCAATCGTCGAGCACGCCGCCGTTCACGCCGATCCTGCGTCGCAACGGGCGTCCGGTGCTCGACGGCGGCATGGTCGACAACGTGCCGGTTTCCGCGCTCGACGCGTCGCCGGGCATGGTGCTCGTGATGGTCACGCGGCTGTATCCGCGCGAGCGCACGTTCGTCGTGCCGCACGGCGAGCAGCGGCGTCTTTACGTGCAGCCGTCGCGTAAGGTGCCGATTTCGAGCTGGGACTATACGAGCCCGTCGCAGATGGAGCATGCTTACGACCTGGGTCGCGCGGACGGCGAAGACTTCCTGGAACGCCTGCCGCGTCTTCTTGACGCCGCGTCGCATCTCGCCTGAGTGTGCATGGAGGCATGCCGTGTCGAAGCTGCATCGCTATGAACTGACCGTCGCGTGGACCGGCGATCTCGGCTCCGGCACGTCCGCCTACGACGCGTACTCGCGCGATCATCTCGTGCGGGTCGGCACGAAGCCCGCAATCGAGGCATCGAGCGATCCGGCGTTTCGCGGCGACGCCGCGCGTCACAATCCGGAGGAGTTGTTCGTGGCGTCGCTCTCGTCGTGCCACATGCTCTGGTATCTGCACCTGTGCGCGACGAACAAGGTCGTCGTCACCGGCTATGTCGATGAAGCCATCGGCACGATGCAGGAAGAGCCGGGCGGCAGCGGGCGCTTCGTCGATGTGCTGCTGCGCCCGAAAGTGACCATCGGCGCGGGCGGCGACGCGGCGCTCGCCGCGCGGCTGCATGAGGAAGCGCACCGGAACTGCTTCATCGCGAATTCGGTGAATTTCCCGGTGCGCTGCGAGCCGGCTATCGACGTGTCGACGCTCTGAACGTCAACGGCGGCGCGCGTGCTGAAGCGCCTCCGGATTCGCCACGCTCGACATATCGCCGGCATCGAACGCGAGAATGTTCTTGAACGCCGCGCTGAAATAAAGCTCGTAGCTTTCGCGCTCCACATAGCCGATGTGCGGCGTGCAGATCACGTTTTCCATGCGCAAGAGCCCGTAGCCTTGCAGAATCGGCTCGCTTTCGTAGACGTCCACCGCGACCATGCCTGGCCGGTTGTGATGCAGCGAATTCAGCAGCGCGTTCTCTTCGAGCAGTTCGGCGCGGCTCGTGTTGACGAAAAGCGCGGTCGGTTTCATGCGCATGAGATCGTCCGTCTTGACGATGGCGCGCGTTTCGTCGTTCAGACGCAAATGCACGGTGAGCACGTCGCTCTGCTCGAACAACATCTCACGGCTTTCCGCGATCGCCACGCCGTCCTCGCGCGCCGCCTCCTGCGAGTGCTCGCGGCCGTAGACGAGCACGTTCATGCCGAACGCCTTGCCGTAGCCCGCCACGAGCCTGCCGATCTTTCCGTAGCCCCAGATGCCGAGCGTCTGGCCGCGCAGCACTTGCCCGAGCCCGAAGTTCGGCGGCAGCGCGGACGTCTTCAATCCCGACTGTTGCCACGCGCCCTGCTTCAGGTTCGCGACGTACTGCGGAATGCGCCGCTGCGCCGCCATGATGAGCGCCCACGTCAGTTCGGCCGGCGCGACGGGTGAACCGGTTCCTTCCAGTACCGCGATTCCGCGCTCCGTACACGCGTCGATGTCGATGTGGCCGCCGCCCGCGCGGCCGGTCTGACTAATCATGCGCAACTTCGGGCATTTATCGAGCAACTGCGAGCTAATGCGCGTGCGTTCGCGAATGAGCACCAGCGCGTCCACTTCCGACAGTCTGCTAGCCAACTGTCCGAGCCCACGCACCGTGTTATTGAAGACCTTCACCTCATGGTCATCGAGCAGATGGAAGCAGTCGAGCTTCCGGACGGCGTCCTGGTAGTCGTCGAGAATGGCGATTTTCATGGAATGTGATTGCGTATTGTTGGGCATTAAACCTGCTGCGTCGTCTAACCGGCGATTGAAGGAAGCGCGGATTAACTTCGGGTAATTACCGATAAATCCGTGCTAATCCGCCGAAACCTGTGCTTTATGCGCAGCGTCAATGTCTCGCTGCCATGCGGTGTTATGCTTGATTCCCGCTTGATTCCCCTCAATCGGCGGCGGATAAAGGTCCGCGTCGAAAAGCGAAAATCGCGGCGCCCATTGCGGAAAACACGGTAATCAGCAAGGGGACAGGCCGATTAGTATCTCTTTTTAACAGTTTGTTCCTTTGCGGCGCAAGCCACGGCAGGAAGCGCCCGAAGGTCAGCAAGAGTCACGCCCCGAGGACGCCGCACTCGGCTGGTCGACCGCATTTGCGTGAGCGCGCTTGTGTGAAGCGCCCGCGGTCCCGTCGAAACGCCTCTCGCACGCAGCGTCCGGGCGCACGGTTTTTCATTGCAGAAGAACGGAGACAGCTCGATGAACCAGCCCGCAGTAGTCGAACAAAACAATAACAATGCCATCGACGTCGAAGCGCCGGCCTACGTCCGGCACGCAAGACTGATCGAATGGGTTCAACGCGTCGCGGCGCTCACCAAGCCGGAACGCATCGTCTGGTGCGACGGCTCGCAGGAGGAATACGACCGGCTCTGCGCACAGATGGTCGCCGCCGGCACCATGAAGAAGCTCAATCCCGAAAAACGCCCGAACTCGTATCTCGCGTGCTCCGATCCGTCGGACGTGGCGCGCGTCGAGGACCGCACGTTCATCTGCTCGCAGCGTCGCGAAGACGCCGGCCCGACGAACAACTGGATCGATCCGCAGGAAATGCGCACGACGCTCGACGGCCTCTTCGACGGCGCCATGCGCGGCCGCACGATGTACGTCGTGCCGTTTTCGATGGGTCCACTGGGCTCGCCTATCGCGCATATCGGCGTGGAACTGTCGGATAGTCCGTACGTCGTCACGAACATGCGGATCATGACGCGCATGGGCCGCGAGGTGTACGACGTGCTCGGCGCGGACGGCGAGTTCGTGCCGTGCGTTCACTCGGTCGGCGCGCCGCTCGCGGACGGTCGCAAGGACGTGCCGTGGCCGTGCAACGACACGAAGTACATCGTTCATTTCCCCGAATCGCGCGAGATCTGGAGCTTCGGCTCCGGCTACGGCGGCAACGCGCTGCTCGGCAAGAAGTGCTTCGCGCTGCGCATTGCATCGACCATGGGCCGCGACGAGGGCTGGCTCGCCGAGCACATGCTGATTTTGGGCGTCACGTCGCCGCAAGGGCGCAAGTACCACGTCGCGGCGGCATTCCCGTCCGCGTGCGGCAAGACCAACTTCGCGATGCTGATTCCGCCTTCCGACCTCAACGGCTGGAAAGTGACAACCATCGGCGACGATATCGCGTGGATCAAGCCGGGCCGCGACGGCCGTCTCTACGCGATCAACCCGGAAGCGGGCTATTTCGGCGTCGCGCCGGGCACGAGCGAAAAAACCAACTTCAACGCGATGGCGACGCTCAAGGAGAACGTGATCTTCACCAACGTCGCGCTGACCGACGACGGCGACGTCTGGTGGGAAGGCATGACAGACGCGCCGCCCGCGCATCTGATCGACTGGCAGGGCCGCGACTGGACGCCGCAAATCGCGAAGGAGACCGGCGCGAAGGCCGCGCACCCGAACGCGCGGTTTACGGCGCCCGCGTCGCAGTGTCCGTCGATCGATCCGGACTGGGAGAACCCGGCCGGCGTGCCGATCGACGCGTTCGTCTTCGGCGGACGGCGCTCGAACACGGTGCCGCTCGTGACCGAAGCGCGCGACTGGAAGGAAGGCGTCTACATGGCCGCGACGATGGGCTCCGAAACCACGGCCGCCGCGGCGGGCCAGCAGGGCGTCGTGCGCCGCGATCCGTTTGCGATGCTGCCGTTCTGCGGCTACAACATGAGCGACTACTTCGGCCATTGGCTCAAGATGGGCGAGCGCCTGCAAGCGCAGAACGCGAAGCCGCCGAAGTTCTTCTGCGTCAACTGGTTCCGCAAGGGCGAGGACGGCAAGTTCGTGTGGCCAGGCTTCGGCGAGAACATGCGCGTGCTGAACTGGATGGTCGGACGCATCGAAGGCACGGCGAGCGGCGAGGAACACGCGTTCGGCATCTCGCCGCGCTATGAAGACATCGACTGGGGCGCGCTCGATTTCACGCGCGAGCAGTTCCAGCAGGTCATCTCGGTGAACGACGCCGCGTGGCGCGACGAACTCACCCTGCATGACGAGTTGTTCGCGAAGCTTCAGCAAGGGCTGCCGGACGCGCTTCCGGAAGCCAAGGCGGACATGGAAAAGCGTCTCGCTGCCTGATCGTCTCTGCGTTGCATCGCCCGGTGACTGACGCTGCCGGGCGTGTTCCCTTCAAGAAGATGACCGAACGGTCATCTTTCTCCGCCCACGCGTTTCTCCACGATTTTTTTCCAAAAACCACGGCGCGTCCGCAACTTCTGCACGAATCTTCGAGTCCTAGGATAATTCTGAATTGCCTTGCAGCAGGATTTATAGCCGCGTGGCGGCAGGAGTTGTCCCATGGATCATTTGCAGTCGATGAAGGTGTTCGTTCGCGTGGCCGATCTCGGCAGTTTTGCCCGGGCCGCAAGCGCGATGGACATCTCGAACGCGGTGGCGACGCGCCACGTCGCCGATCTGGAAAGTCGTCTCGGCACGCGTCTGCTCAACCGCACGACG
Source organism: Caballeronia sp. GAWG1-5s-s (assembly GCF_023631445.1). NCBI lineage: Bacteria > Pseudomonadati > Pseudomonadota > Betaproteobacteria > Burkholderiales > Burkholderiaceae > Caballeronia > Caballeronia sp. GAWG1-5s-s. The sequence continues at coordinate 208,498 of NZ_JALQDC010000001.1, forward strand.
CGCAGCCTTTCGCTCACGGAATCCGGTCAGGTGTATCTGGAGCGGGCGCGCCAGATTCTCGATGAACTCGAAGATGTCGAACAGATGGTGGTCGCGCGCAATCACGAGCCGCTGGGTTCGCTGCGCATCGTCGCGCCGGTCGTGTTCGGCCTGCACAACCTCGCGCCCGTGTTGCAGACGTACGCGCAGCGCTATCCGAAAGTCGTGCCCGACGTGACGCTGGTGGACCGTCAGGTCGATCTCGTGGAAGAAGGGTTCGATGTCGGCATCGTCATCGCGCGGCAGGTGAAGAGCGCGAGCGTCGTGACGCGACGCCTGACCACGGGCTGCATGACCGTGTGCGCGACGCCCGAATACCTCGAAAAGCACGGTACGCCGACGCGGCCGGAACATCTGCTGGAGCATCCGTGCCTCAGCCTGCCGTCCGAGTATTGGGGCGACGAGCGCGTGTTCACGGGTCCGGACGGCGAAGTGCGCGTGCGTCCGCAGAATGTGATCATCGCGAACAATACCGAAATGCTGCGGCAGTTCGCGTTGCTCGGCATGGGCATCGCGATCTTGCCGAGCTATTTGATCGGCAACGACATGAACCGCAATCAACTGGTGCGCCTGCTCGGCGACTATCAGTTGCCGCAAGTCGAAATCAACGTCGCGTATCCGAGCCGGCGGCACTTGCCCGCGAAAGTTCGCACGTTCATCGATCATCTCGTCGAGCACTTCAGCCAGACGCCGAATCATCAGCTCGGCGAGCAGTGGATTCGGGATGGCATTGGCAAGCCGGCGGCCGCGAGCAGCGCGGAAGCTCACTACGCTCACGCCGATGAAGCCAAAGCGCCGCCGCCCGCGCCGCGTTCCCGCTCGATGGACGGCGAACTGGGCCCGAAGCTGGCGAAGCCTTCGCGAACGCGAGGGCGCGTGCCGGCAGCGTCGCCGTTCTGATCGGCTGCGCGCGTCGTAGCGCGCATCGGACGAAAAAAAGCCCGCGAATCGCTTCGCGGGCTTTTTTGCTTTTAGGCCGGCGCGGCGGATTAACTCGCTTTACGCGCCGCCGACTTTTTCGCCGCCGCTTTCTTTGCCGGGGCTTTCTTGGCCGCGACCGTCTTCGTGGCCGCCTTCCGCGTCGTCTTCGCGGCTACGGCGACGTCGCTATCGCCTTCGTCCGCGCTGTCGGTCTGGGCATCGGCGGTCGCGCCGCGCTTCGCGGCCGCTGTCTTCGCGCCCGGCTTGGCCTCTTTCTTCTCGAATTCAAAGCCGATCTTGCCGTCCGGTTGCTTGACCAGATACGCCTTGAAGTTGCGCCCCGTCCGCGACGACTTGAAGTTCGTCAGCAAATCGGTTCGGCCTTCGTTCAGCAGCTTCTCCATCTGCTCGCGCGCGATCTCCTGTTGCAGGATGACTTTGCCCGAGCGGAAATCGCAAGTCTTCGGATTCGCGACCGAGTTCTCGCACACGAAACTCATGCCGTGCTCGAACACGCGCGACTGGCACTTCGGACACGCGCCGACCGGCGTCTGCTCGGAGAAATCGGGCGGTTCGCCGTCCTCGCCGCCGGTGTCCTGACCGAAATCGAACTCCAGCTTGAAGTTCTTGATCTCGTCGTCGAACGCGAGCTTGAGGATGGCCGAGAACGGACGCCCCATCTTGCTGCGGAAACCCGACAGCGGACCGATGGTCTTCTCGCGCAGCAGTTCCTCGACTTCCGGGATCTCGAACTGACGCCCGCCCGGAATCTTCGAAATCGAAAACTCGCACTTCGTACAGGCAAAGCGCCGGTAGTTCTCCTTCACCTGCGCGCCGCAATTCGGGCACGGCGTCTCCAGCGTCGCGTAATCGCCGGGGATCGTGTCGGAGTCGTATTCCTTCGCGCGCTTCACGATGGTCTGCGTCATACGCGCGATTTCCTGCATGAACGCGTCGCGATGCAGATTGCCGCGTTCCATCTGCGAGAGCTTGTGCTCCCATTCGCCGGTCAACTCCGGCGCGGTCAGTTCCTCGACGCCGAGCCCGCGCAAGAGCGTCATCAACTGGAACGCCTTGGCGGTCGGAATCAGCTCGCGGCCCTCGCGCACCATGTACTTCTCGCCGAGCAGCCCTTCGATGATGGCGGCGCGCGTGGCCGGCGTGCCCAGGCCCTTCGCGGCCATCGCCTCGCGCAATTCCTCGTCCTCGACGAGCTTGCCCGCGCCTTCCATCGCGGAAAGCAGCGACGCCTCGTTGTAACGCGCGGGCGGCTTGGTCACGAGCCCATGCGCCTCGACCTTCTCGACATCGACCGTTTCGCCCTTTTGCACCGGCACCAGATTGCCTTCCTCGCCTGCGGCTTCGCGGCCGTAGACCTGCAACCAGCCCGGCTCCACGAGCACCTTGCCTTCGGTCTTGAAGTGATGCCCCGAGACTTCGGTGATGCGCGTGGTGACGAGGTACTCCGCCGCCGGGAAGAACACCGACAGGAAGCGCTTCACGACGAGGTCATACAGCTTCTGCTCGGGCTCGGACAGCGCTTTGGGCGCTTGCAGCGTCGGGATGATGGCGAAGTGGTCGCTGATCTTCGAGTTGTCGAAGATGCGCTTGTTCGGCTTCACCCAGCCCTTGTCGAGCACCTGCTTGGCGAACGGCAAGTAGTTGTTGCTCTCTTTGAGCATGGTCAGCGTTTCCTTGACCGTGCCCAGATAGTCCTCTGGCAGCGCGCGCGAATCCGTACGCGGGTAGGTCAGGACCTTGTGCTTTTCATACAGCGCCTGCGCGAGCCCGAGCGTGTTCTTCGCCGAGAAGCCGAAGCGGCTGTTGGCTTCGCGCTGAAGGCTCGTCAGGTCGAACAACAGCGGCGACATCTGCGTGGACGGCTTCGATTCTTCCGTCACCGTGCCGGTCTTGCCGCGGCACGCAGCCACGACCGATTCCGCCGCCGCGAGACTCCACAGACGCGAGTCGCGCTGCTCGGGATCGTTCTCGACGCGCTTGAACTTCGGGTCGAACCAGCGACCTTCGTAGAGGCCCTTCGCCGCGATGAATTCCGCCCGCACTTCCCAGTAGTCGCGCGGCACGAAACGGCGAATCTTCTCTTCACGTTCGACGACGATCGACAGCGTTGGCGTCTGAACGCGGCCGACGGTCGTCAGGAAGAAACCGCCGCCCTTGCTGTTGAACGCGGTCATCGCCCGCGTGCCGTTGATGCCGACGAGCCAGTCCGCCTCCGAGCGGCAACGCGCGGCGTCCGCGAGCGGCTGCATGTCCGCGTCGCTGCGCAGATTCGCGAAGCCTTCGCGGATGGCGGCGGGCGTCATCGACTGAAGCCACAGACGCTGGATAGGCTGCTTCGCTTTGGCGTGCTGCGCGATGAGGCGGAAAATCAACTCGCCCTCGCGCCCCGCGTCGCATGCGTTAATGAGCCGGTCGATATCCTTGCGCTTCAGCAGCTTGGTCAGCACTTTCAGCCGCGATTCGCTCTTCGCGATGGGATTCAGGTCGAAATGCGGCGGAATCACCGGCAGATTCGCGAAGCTCCATTTGCCGCGCTTGACGTCGTATTCCTCCGGCGCGGCAATTTCCAGCAGGTGGCCGACCGCGGACGAGAGCACGTAGTCGTCGCTCTCGTAATACTCGTCATGCTTGGTGAAGCCGCCCAGCGCGCGCGCGATGTCGTTCGCGACGGAGGGCTTCTCAGCGATGATCAGGGCTTTGGACATGACTCAATATGGTTGGGAACTGGCAGCGGCCCCGTTTGGACCGCTTTAACGACCGCTTTATAGCACACGGTTTAGGCCGTGAGCGTCGCGGTTTCGATAACGACGCCCGCCGAACCCGCGTCCGGGCGCGTTTCGGAAGGCGCAATCGGGTGGCGCCGATCCGTTTTGTCTACGCTATAGCAAGCGCCGGGCGCAGCTTGGGCGCGCCGGTCATGTCGGGCAGGGCGGTGAGGTCCGTGAGCATGCGCTCGACGATTGAGACCTGCGGCAGCACCGTGCCGAAAAATCGGGTCGTGGCGGAATCCTCGATCAGAATGGTCGGGAAGTTCTCGACGTCCAGGTCATCGAAGCGGTCCGCCTGGTTTTCGATGTCGATCCACGCGAAGCAGATGTCCGGATGCGCGTCGGCCAGCTTATTGAAACCTTCGCGATAATCCCGGCACGTTCCGCACCACTCCGCGCACAGGCAGGCGACGAACAGCGTGCCCGGCACGGCGAGGCGTTCGGCGATTTGTTCGGCGTCGGTATCGAGATTGAACGCGGACATGGGGTGGAGACGATCCTTTCTTATGGCAAAGCCGTGCGGCGCAATTTCTCGCGAATGTAGCACGAGGCGGGCTCAGGAGCGTTCGAGCGCCCCGTACCGGCCGCCCGGCAGCGCCGCCGCCAGCCCGGCGAGTTCGAGCTGAAGCAGCGCGCCTTGAAGCGCCGCGCCGTCGAGATCGGTGCGCTCGGCCAGAATTTCAAGCGTCGCGGGCGCGTGACCGAGCGCGGCCAGCACGCGTTCGGCGTCGTCCGTCGGGGCGTCGGCAGGCACGCGGGCGGACGCCCACGACGCGCTCGGCGCTCGCGGCTTGCCGCGCCGGCCCGACGCGGGCGCCTGAGCGGCCGGGAAGCCGAACTCTTCGAGCACGTCTTCCGGCGTCTCGACGAGCTTCGCGCCCTGCTTGATGAGCCGGTGGCAGCCCTGCGACAGCGGCGCGTGAATCGATCCGGGAATGGCGAAGACATCGCGCCCGATCTCGGCGGCCAGGCGCGCGGTGATGAGCGAACCCGAGCGCATCGCAGCTTCGACGATTAGTACGCCGCTCGACAATCCCGCGATCAGTCGGTTGCGCTGCGGGAAGTTCGCGGATCGCGCGGGCGTCCCGAGCGGCCATTCCGACAGAATCGCACCGTCGCGAGCGATTTCGTGCGCGAGCGTGTGGTTCTGAGCGGGATACACGAGATCCGCGCCCGTGCCGATGACGGCGATGGTCCCCGCGCGGCCGTCGAGCGCGCCGCGATGCGCGGCGGCGTCGATGCCAAGGGCAAGCCCCGATACGACGGCGAGCCCGGCATCCGAAAGCGCCCGCGCGAAGCGCCGCGCGTCTTCTGCGCCTTGCGGCGTCGCGTTCCGGCTGCCGACGATCGCCACAGCCCGTGACTGAAGCACGTCGAGCCGCCCTTTCGCGTAGAGCACGGGCGGCGGGTCAGGCAAGGTCAAGAGCGCCTGCGGGTAGTCGGCGTCCGCCAGCGTGAGCAGATGATTGCCCGGCTCGGACGCCCAATCGCGCACGCATTCAATATAGTCATCGAAGGGAACGCCTTCGATGTCCGCTGGCGGCGCGGTCACGGCTTTCGCCGCGCTTTCGTCGGTGGCGCGGGCGAGCGCGGCGAAGCTCTCCGACAGCACTTCGAGCGGCCCGCCGAACGCGCCGAGCAACGTGCGCAGCGCGAGCGGGCGCAAGCCTTTCGCGTGCGCGAGCCGCAGCCACGCGCGAAACTCGTCGGATTCGGTTGCCGGCGCGGCGCTTTCAGCAAGGGGCGCCGGGTCGGTCGGCAGGGTGTCGGTCGTCATGTTAAGATTTTTGATCCCGTATAAATCAAGAATCGTCGCCCGGCCGCGCTGCCGGTCCGTAGCGACGCTGTCTGCCGCTTGCCGGCGGCGTTGAATCCCGTGGATTCGCCCGCATATCTTCGGCAAGCCGCAAGGCCCCCGCAACCTGGCCGAATGGCCGACTTCACCGCGTCGTGGCGCGCGTAGATAATCCGAATCATGGCTCTGCTCAAGATACTCAACTACCCGGACAAGCGGCTGAACAAGGTGGCGAAGCCCGTCGCCGTGGTGGACGACCGCATCCGCAAGCTCGTCGCCGACATGGCCGAGACGATGTACGCCGCGCCCGGCGTCGGCCTCGCGGCCACGCAGGTAGACGTGCACGAGCGGGTGATCGTCATCGACGTTTCGGACGCGCACGACGAACTGATGGTCTTCATCAATCCGGAAATCGTCTGGGCGAGCGAGGTTAAGAAGGACTGGGAAGAAGGCTGCCTGTCCGTGCCGGGTATTTACGACGTCGTCGAGCGGCCGGAGCGGGTTCGCGTGAGGGCGCTGAATGAGAAGGGCGAGACGTTCGAGCTCGATTGCGAAGGGTTGCTCGCCGTATGCGTGCAGCACGAAATCGATCACCTCGACGGGCACGTGTTCGTGGAGTATCTGTCCCAACTCAAGCAGACGCGCATTCGCGGGAAGATGAAAAAGCTCGAAAAGGCGCTGTAACCGGCGGTACGATTCACGTTTTTGCAGGCGCGCCGAACGGCGCTTTCTCCGATGACTCAATCGCTGCGTGTCGTTTTCGCCGGTACGCCTGAATTCGCCGCCGCCGCGCTCGCGGCCATCCATGCGGCTGGCTTTCCGGTTCCTCTCGTTCTCACGCAGCCCGATCGCCCCGCCGGCCGCGGCATGAAACTGACCGCCAGTCCGGTCAAGCGTTTCGCGGTCGAGCACGGTCTTCCGGTCGCGCAGCCGACGTCGCTCAGGCGCGCGGGCAAATACCCGCAAGAGGCGGCGCAAGCCATCGACTTGTTGCGCGCCACGCCGCACGATGTGATGGTGGTCGCGGCCTACGGGCTGATCCTGCCGCAGGAAGTGCTCGATATCCCGCCGCGCGGCGCGATCAATATCCACGCGTCGCTGTTGCCGCGCTGGCGCGGGGCCGCGCCGATCCATCGCGCGATCGAAGCCGGCGACGCGCAAACGGGCATCACGCTCATGCAGATGGACGCAGGTCTCGACACCGGCGCCATGATCCGCGAAGTCCGCACGCCCATCCTTCCGGACGACACCACGGCTACGTTGCACGACCGGCTCGCGCAGATGGGCGCGGAACTTATCGTCGCGGCCCTGCGCGATCTCGAACGCGACGGCACGCTTTCCGCCACGCCTCAGCCGGAAGACGGCACCACCTACGCCGAAAAGATTGCGAAGCACGAGGCGGCGCTCGACTGGCGTCGCCCGGCGGACGAACTCGCGCGACAGGTCCGCGCGTTCGATCCGTTCCCGGGCGCGTCCAGCACGCTCGACGACACGGCGATCAAAATCTGGTCGGCGCAGCCGCTCGACAAAGCGCACGGGCAGCAGCCGGGCATCATCCTGGACGTCTCCGCGGAAGGCATCGTCGTGGCTTGCGGCTATGGCGCGCTCAGGCTGACGCAGCTACAGAAGCCGGGCGGCAAGCGGCTCGCGGCGCGCGAATTTCTGGCGGGAACGCCTCTGTCGAAGGGGCAACGTTTCGCCGTTCACGACGACGCGCGCAGCATAGAATAAAAAGTCGCTCACGTTTTTCGGGTTTCCCCATGCTCGGCATCACAGGTTTCGCCTTCTTTCTCGTCGCCGTGTTCCTGCTGAACGTCACGCCGGGGCCGGACACCGCGTATATCGTCGGGCGCAGCGTCGCGCAAGGGCGCGGAGCCGGCATTGTCTCGGCGCTCGGCATTTCGGCGGGATGCGTCGTGCACACGCTTGCCTGCGCGTTCGGCCTCACGGCGATTCTCGCGGCATCGGCGGCGGCGTTTACCGTCGTCAAGATCGCGGGCGCGATCTATCTGATCTACCTCGGCGTTCGGCTGATCTTCACGAAGCACGAGGCCGCGAGCGACGTGGCATCCGCCAAAGCCAGCGCCAAGGGCGCGCCGAAGTCGCTGCGCCAGCTTTTCACGCAGGGCTTCGTCACCAACGTCCTCAACCCGAAGGTCGTGCTCTTTTTCGTCTCGTTTTTCCCGCAGTTCGTCGCGGCGGACAGCCAGCACAAGACGCTCGCGTTTCTCACGCTCGGCCTCGTGTTCATCGCGATGAGCACCGTCTGGAACAGCTTCGTCGCGTGGATCGCGGGCAGCGTCACGGAACGCTTCTCCGGCAAACCGGGCGTGAAGAAGTGGCTGGATCGCGGCGTGGGCGGCGCGTTCGTCGGTCTCGGCATCAAACTGGCCACTTCGCACCGATAGTTGAATTTTTTGCGGATGCCCCTATCTAACGTTTTGCTTACAATGAGCGTCCCGGCCGACGTGGCCGGGACCACCGCGCAGATGGCGCACCGTGTTTAGGGAGAAGGAGCTCCGCATATGTTCAACTGGGTCAAAACCGCGATGCTGATGGCAGCGATCACGGCCCTTTTCGTCTTGATCGGCGGCATGATCGGCGGGTCGAAGGGCATGATGCTCGCGCTCGTCGTGGCGCTCGGCATGAATTTCTTCTCGTACTGGTTCTCGGACAAGATGGTCCTGCGCATGTACAACGCGCAGGAAGTCGACGAAACCACCGCGCCGCAGTTCTATCGCATGGTGCGCGAGCTGGCCACGCGCGCGCAATTGCCGATGCCGCGCGTCTATCTCATCAACGAAGACGCGCCGAACGCGTTCGCCACCGGCCGCAATCCGGAGCACGCGGCGGTCGCGGCGACGACCGGCATCCTGCGCGTGCTGTCCGAGCGCGAGATGCGCGGCGTGATGGCGCACGAACTCGCGCACGTGAAGCATCGCGACATTCTCATCTCGACCATCTCCGCGACGATGGCCGGCGCGATTTCCGCACTCGCGAATTTCGCGATGTTCTTCGGCGGGCGCGACGAGGAAGGCCGTCCGGCCAATCCGATCGCGAGCATTGCCGTGGCGATTCTTGCGCCTATCGCGGGCGCGATGATCCAGATGGCGATTTCCCGCGCGCGCGAATTCGAGGCGGACCGCGGCGGCGCGCAGATCTCGGGCGATCCGCAGGCGCTCGCGAGCGCGCTGGAGAAGATTCACGCGTACGCGTCCGGCGTGCCGTTCCCGACGGCGGAAGCGCATCCTGCCACCGCGCAGATGATGATCATGAATCCGCTGTCGGGTGGCAGCATCGCGAATCTGTTCTCGACGCACCCGGCCACCGAAGAGCGCGTCGCGCGTCTCATGGAAATGGCGCGGACCGGGCGCATGTAAGCGCGTCGCATCGGTAGTCGAAAGCAAGGCCGCTCCGGCATGTCCGGAGCGGCCTTTTTCTTTACTCCCGGCGCATCGGTCGCCTTTGTGGCGCACGTTACAATCGTCGTTTGATATGCTCGCGCCAGCCGCAAGACCCCATCTCGACATGACAGACAAGCCTTCCCGGCGATCCGCCGCCGCGCACCCGCCGCACGCGCACGCTCGCATGAGCGCGCTGCATCTCGCGCCCGATTCGCTCGCGTTCGCGCTCGACGGCGCGGCACAAGCCGTCGGCGCGGTCCGGGCAGGTTCGGCGTTGCCCGCGGCCATCCAGACGGTCGCGGCGTCGGGCAAGCACGCGGCGGCGCGTGGCGCGATTCAGGACATCGCGTATCGCACGATGCGCCGGCTTGCCCTCGCCGATGCGCTCCTGCACAAGCTCGTGCGCAAGGCGCCGCCGCCGCATGTGAGCAACGTGCTCGCGTGCGCGTTCGCTTTGCTCGCGGACGACGAGGCGCACGCGGCATACGCGCCGTTCACCGTGGTCGACCAGGCGGTGAGTTCGATCGCCGCGCGGCGCGAATTTTCCTTCGCGAAGGGGCTCGTGAACGCGGTGCTGCGCAACTTCCTGCGCGAACGCGACGCGCTCATCGCCGAAGCGATGCAAAGCCCCGTCGCGCGCTGGAACTATCCGCAGTGGTGGAACGACGCTGTGAAGCGCGCCCAGCCCGACGCATGGGAGCGCATTCTCGCGGCGGGCAACGTGCAGGGGCCGCTCACGTTGCGCGTCAATGCGCGGCACATGAGCGTGAGCGCGTATCTGGACGTTCTGAAGTCCGAAGGTATCGAAGCGCGCGCAGCGGGGCAGCACGCGGTTCGGCTAAACACGCCGATGCCGGTCGATCGCATTCCCGGCTTCGCGGACGGCGTCGTGTCCGTGCAGGACGCCGGCGCGCAGCTCGCCGCGCAGTTGCTCGATGTTCGCGACGGCATGCGCGTGCTTGACGCCTGCGCCGCGCCCGGCGGCAAGACCGGCCACATTCTGGAGCTGGCGAACGTCGAACTCGTCGCGCTGGAAAGCGATGCGACGCGAGCGGGCCGCATCGCGCAGAATCTGGAGCGCCTGAAGCTGCACGCGGACATTCGCGTGGGCGATGCCGGCGATCCTTCGCAGTGGTTCGACGGCGCGCCGTTCGATCGCATTCTTGCCGACGTGCCGTGTTCGGCGTCGGGCATCGTGCGGCGGCATCCGGACATTCGCTGGCTGCGTCGCTCGTCCGACATTGCCGCGCTCGTCGCTGAACAAAGACGCATTCTCGCGGCGCTGTGGCCGCTCGTCGCGAAAGGCGGCGAACTGCTCTACGTGACGTGCTCCATCTTCCCGGAGGAGGGCGAGGAACAAGCCCGCTGGTTTGGAGCGTCGCATGAAGATGCGGTACGATTGGACGCGCCGGGGCAACTGTTGCCGACAGCGGCGCGCGCAAGCGCGGGTGCGGTTCAAGCGTCACCGGATGGTACACATGCCGAACGCGCCGGTTCCGGCGAGGCAGAGAACGCAGGTCCGCCGTCGAGTGTCAACGCGGAAACCTTCGCGGATCACGACGGATTCTTCTACGCGCGCTTTCAGAAACGGTGACGATCAAACGCTTTTTTCCGCTTCGGCTCGCGGCCGTCATCTGGACTGCGCTGACGCTCTGGCTGAGTTTCATGCCGGCTGCGCCCGCCTTCGCCGAGACCATCTCGGTGCAGCGCGCGTCCTTGCAGGCGGATAACAACGGCTGGAGCCTCGATGCGCATTTCGACTTCGATCTCAACAGCAGTCTCGAAGAAGCCGTGAATCGCAGCGTGCCGCTCTACTTCACCATCGACTTCACGCTTTCACGGCCGCGCTGGTACTGGTTCGACGAAGAGCCGGTCAATGTCTCGCAAAGCATTCGGCTCTCCTTTCAGCCGCTCACGAACGAGTACCGCGTCTCGACGGGCGGCTTGCAATTGCGCTTCGCATCGCTCAATGAGGCGCTCGCGGTCATCAAGCATGTGGCGTCGTGGCATGTGATCGACCGTAATCAGGTGCATGGCGGAGAAACGTACACCGCATCGGTGCGCATGCAGTTGGATATCGCGCTGATGCCCAAGCCGTTCCAGATCGACGCGGTCAACAACCGCGACTGGAACCTGTCCTCGGATTGGAAGCGGTTCACTTTTACGGCGGCGGAACGTGCGAAATAGATTTCGACGCGGCCGCACGGACATGAAGAGTTTCGTGGTTCGGTTGCTGGTCACCACAGTCGCGCTCACGGCGGTTCTGCTGCTCGTGATGCTCGCGCTCGCGAGCGCGAATACGGAATTCTTCGACCGCTATTACGGCTGGCTCTACGCGGCGAATGTGGCGGTGGCGCTCATCTTTATGCTGATCGTCATCAGCCTGACGCTGATTATCGTGTCGCGCGTGCGGCAGGGGCGCTTCGGCACGCGGCTGCTCGCCAAGCTCGCGTTGATCTTCGCGCTCGTGGGCGTGCTGCCGGGCGCGATCATCTACGTCGTGTCGTATCAGTTCGTGTCCCGAAGTATCGAGTCGTGGTTCGACGTGAACGTGGAAACCGCGCTCACGTCGGGCTTGACGCTCGGGCGCGGCATGCTCGAAACGTCGCTCGCGGATTTCAAGAATCGCGGCCGGCAAATGAGCGATCAACTCGCGAGCGCCGATCCGTCGAGCCTCACGCTGACGCTCTTGCGCCTGCGCGATCAGTTCGGTGTGCAGGACGCCGTCGTGTTCGAGCGTCCGCGCGATCAGTACAACCGGGAAGACCTGAACGCAGGCGGACCGTTGCAGCGCGTGGCGGGCTTGCGGACCATCGCGCAGGCGTCGGGGAATTACTATTCGCTCTTGCCCACGAACGAGCCGACCAGCTCCATGCTGAAGGAAGCGCAGGATCGTCCGTTCGGCGCGATAGAAGGCGAAATCGACGGCGATCCGAAATCGAACGGGCCGAAGGGCGCGCTGCGGCTGCGCGTCATCACGAAGATTCCGGACCCGACGACGACCACCGAATTCCAGCACGTCGACCGCTTCTTGCAGATCGAGCAGCCGGTGAGTCAGGAACTCGCGCGCAATGCCGACGCCGTGCAGCGCGCCTATCGCGAGTATCAGGAAAAGCGGCTCGGGCGCACGGGCTTGCGCAAGATGTATATCGGCACGCTGACGCTTGCGCTCTTTCTCGCCACCTTCATCGCGATGATGCTCGCGCTCGCGCTCGGCAATCAGCTTGCGCGGCCGCTCTTCCTGCTCGCGCAAGGCACGAAGGAAGTGGCCGAAGGCGACTACACGCCCAAGCGCGAGATCAATTCGCGCGATGAACTCGGCTTCCTCACGCAGTCCTTCAATGCGATGACGCGCCAGCTTTCGGAAGCGCGGGCGGCGGTCGAAAACAACCGCATCGCGCTCGAACATTCGAAGGCGTATCTCGAAAGCATTCTCGCGAACCTCACGGCGGGCGTGTTCGTGTTCGACCGGCAGTTCCGGCTCACCACCGCGAATCGCGGCGCGGAGCGCATCTTCCGGCAGTCGTTTCGCGCGTTGCAGGGCCATTCGCTCGATCAGATCGACGTGCTCGCTGAATTCGGCGCGATGGTCAAGAAAGCGTTCGCCGAGCGCGATGCGGCGGCTATCGGCAGCGGGCATCCGACGGGGGATCGCGGGCACTGGCAGCAGCAGGTGGCCGTGACCGTGCCCGGCGAGAACGATCCGCTGACGCTGCTCGTGCGCGGCACGCAATTGCTGAGCGCCACCGAGAGCGACACGGAAGACGCCGAGACCACCGGCTATGTCGTCGTGTTCGACGACATCTCCGACGTCATTTCCGCGCAGCGTTCCGTGGCGTGGGGCGAAGTGGCGCGGCGTCTCGCGCATGAGATCAAGAATCCGCTCACGCCTATTCAGCTTTCCGCCGAGCGCCTGCAAATGAAGCTCGCCGACAAGCTCGCGCCGCAAGATGCCGAAGTGCTCAAGCGCGCATCGACGACCATCGTGAATCAGGTGCAGGCGATGAAGCACATGGTCGACGACTTCCGCGAATACGCGCGCACGCCGCCCGCGGTGCTCGGCAATCTGCAACTGAACGATCTCGTCGGCGAAGTGCTGGCGCTTTACGGCATCGAAGAAGGCAAGAGCCCGATCAAGGTGGACCTCGCGAAGCTGCCCGTGATCCGGGGCGACGCGACGCAGATCCGCCAGGTCATCCACAACCTGCTGCAGAACGCGCAGGACTCCGTCGCCGATGTGCCCGAGCCGCGCGTGCTGCTCGAAACGAGGACAGTAGAATATGGCGAGCCCGATGCCTCGGGTCATGCGCGCGTCGCGGTTCGTCTGAGCGTTTCGGATAACGGCGCGGGCTTTCCCGCGCGCATCCTGTCGCGGGCGTTCGAGCCTTACGTGACCACGAAGGCGAAGGGCACGGGTCTGGGACTTGCAACGGTGAAGAAGATCGTCGACGAGCATGGCGCGCGCATCGACATTCGCAATCGGTCGAAAACAGGCGACGTGGTGGAAGGCGCGCAAATCTCGATTCTGTTTCTTCAACTCGCGGACGAGACCGCCGCCGATGGCGCAGCGCCTTCGACTCCGGCGGCCGCGAAACACGGAACGACAAAAGCAACAGTGCAGACAAGGGCAGCTTAAATGGCAACCATCCTGGTGGTAGACGATGAAATGGGGATCCGGGAACTGCTCTCCGAGATCCTGAGCGACGAGGGGCACGTGGTGGACGTGGCGGAGAACGCGCAGCACGCGCGCGAGTACCGCTTGCAGCAGACACCCGATCTCGTCCTGCTCGACATCTGGATGCCCGATACCGATGGCGTCACGCTTCTGAAGGAATGGGCCGCGCAGGGCAAGCTCACGATGCCGGTCATCATGATGTCGGGCCACGCGACCATCGACACGGCCGTCGAAGCGACGAAGATCGGCGCGCTCAACTTTCTCGAGAAGCCGATCGCGCTGCAGAAGCTCTTGAAGGCGGTCGAGCAGGGACTCGCGCACGGCACGGCCGCGCCGGCTGCGGTGGCGGCGGCCAAGCCCGCGCTGAACGCGGGCTCATCGGGCGTGCCGATCGCGGCGGCGTTGCCGACGGCTTCGGCGCTGAACGCATCGTCGGGCGATGCGGGCACGGGCAGCGCGGGGCAGAGTCAGGCGGGGCAGACGGCGTCGATCTCGTTCGACATTCCTCTGCGCGATGCCCGCGACGCCTTCGAGCGCGCGTACTTCGAATATCACCTCGCGCGCGAGAACGGCAGCATGACGCGCGTCGCGGAAAAGACGGGGCTGGAGCGCACGCACCTGTATCGGAAGCTGAAGCAGCTCGGCGTCGATCTCGGAAAGAACAAGAGCGAAGTTTGAGCGGCATGCTGGAGCCGATCCGGACGAAAGCGTGAAAAATTCGGTGAAAGGCTTGAGCACCGTGCCTGTCTCTGATATAGTCTCACTTCTTCGTTGGCCCGGTAGCTCAGTTGGTAGAGCAGCGGATTGAAAATCCGCGTGTCGGTGGTTCGATTCCGCCCCAGGCCACCAGAATGCAAGAAGCCCGAGAGTGTTTTCGCTCTCGGGCTTTTTCATTTGTGTCGTCGGGCGGCGCGCTCATGCGCCGAAAGCGCCGGACGGCAACCCCGGCGAACAATCGTTCAGCGTGATAAAATCCGCGTCGAATTAAGGACTTGCCTCGTCCTCGGACCGCAAGTCCTTTTCTTTTCGATGCCCGAAAAGCATCGGCGAATCACCTCGCAGATTGCTATCGGAGGCATAAAGGCCGCCTGCGTCCGACAAAACGCCACCGGCCTATACTGGATTCGCAGATCGCCGCAGCGCGCGTTCAACGCGACGCCGGTCATTCCACCGGCCATGCGGCGCACGACGCCAATCTCATACACGGAGTTTTCACGGTGACTCGGATAGACGCGAAGGACAGCGCTCTCGTGCTGTTTTCCGGCGGACAGGACTCGGCCACGTGCCTTGCATGGGCGCTCGAACGCTATAAGACCGTCGAGACGCTCGGCTTCGATTATGGCCAGCGGCATCGCGTTGAACTGGAATGCCGCGACGGGTTTCGCGCAGCGGTTGCGCGTGAGTTCCCGCATTGGGCCGATCGGCTCGGCGAAGACCACATGATCGACTTGTCGGTGCTCGGCGCGATCAGCGATACGGCCATGACCCGCGAGATCGAGATTCAGTCGACAGCGAACGGCCTGCCGAACACCTTCGTGCCGGGGCGCAACCTGCTGTTCATGACTATCGCGGCGGCGCTCGCGTATCGGCGCGGATTGAAAGTGCTCGTCGGTGGCATGTGCGAGACGGATTTCTCCGGGTATCCCGATTGCCGCGACGACACCATGAAAGCGTTGCAGGTGGCGCTGAATCTCGGCATGGAAACGCGCTACGCGCTGGAAACGCCGCTCATGTGGCTCGACAAGGCCGACACCTGGCGTCTCGCGGAAACGCTCGGCGGCGAGGCGCTCGTCGAATTGGTTCGCGTGGAAACGCATACGTGCTATGTGGGCGAGCGTTCGGAACTGCACGACTGGGGCTTCGGCTGCGGCCAATGCCCGGCGTGCAAGCTGCGCAAGCGCGGCTACGAGGCGTATCGCGCGGGCGAGCAGGTCACCATCGAACCGGTCTGATTCCGAAGACAGACCACAGCCAGATCACACGGACTACAGAGCAGTCATGACGTACGCGGTAAAGGAAATCTTCTACACGTTGCAGGGCGAGGGCGCGAACGCCGGGCGTCCGGCCGTGTTCTGCCGCTTCGCCGGCTGCAATCTGTGGTCGGGCCGCGAGGAAGATCGCGCGGACGCGGTGTGCCGCTTCTGCGACACGGATTTCGTCGGCACGGACGGCGAGAACGGCGGCAAGTACAAGACGCCGGCGGAACTCGTCGCGAAGATCGCGTCGCTGTGGCCCGAGGGCGCGGCGCACAAGTTCGTCGTGTGCACGGGTGGCGAGCCGATGTTGCAGATCGACCAGCCGTTCGTCGACGCGCTTCACGCGGCGGGCTTCGAAATTGCGATCGAAACGAACGGGTCGATGGCCGTGCTGGAGAGCATCGACTGGATTTGCGTAAGCCCGAAGGCCGACGCGCCGCTGGTCGTGACAAAGGGCAACGAGCTTAAGGTCGTCGTGCCGCAGGACAATCAACGGCTCGCGGAGTACGAAAAGCTCGACTTCGAGTACTTCCTCGTGCAGCCGATGGATGGCCCGTCGCGCGACATCAATACGAAGCTCGCGATCGACTGGTGCAAGCGGCATCCGAAATGGCGGCTGTCGATGCAGACGCACAAATACCTGAACATCCCCTGAGAGACGATCGAGCCGACGTGCAGACGATTACCCGAAAACTCGAATTCGATGCGGGCCACCGCATTCCCGATCACCGCAGCCAGTGCCGCAATCTGCACGGGCATCGTTACGTGCTCGAAATCACGCTGCAAGGCGAACTCGTCGATACGGAAGGCGCGCCGGATCGCGGCATGGTGATGGACTTCGCCGACGTGAAGTCGCTCGCAATGGAACATCTCGTCAGCAAGTGGGATCACGCGTTCATCGTCTACGAAGGCGACGTGAAAGTGCGCGAATTCCTGCAATCGATGACCGATCACAAGACCGTCGTGTTCGACCGCATTCCGACCGTCGAGAACATGGCGGCGGTCGCGTTTCGCATTCTTGCGGATGTCTATGACGCCCACTACGGCGTCGATCTCAAGCTCAAGCGCGTGCGGCTGTACGAAACGCCGAACTGCTGGGCGGACGTCGAGCGGGCGTAAGCGCTTGCGCGTCGAAGGCGCGGCGAACGTCCGCGCCGTTGTCACGGTATGATCGCTCGGTGAGTCGGCCAACTCTGGCCGACGCCGCGCAGTGCATGTCGATCATCCGGAGCGCAACATGCCGTTAGTCATCCAGTCGTGTCCCTTCCTCACATTGCGCAGGGTGCGCTCCCACGGAGCCGCGCGATGAGCACCTTCACGAATCCCCTCAAGCAACGTCTCGCCGATCCGGGTCCGCTCTTCGGCCTGTGGCTGTCGCTGTGCAGCGCCGATGCCGCCGAAGCGCTCGCGCATGCCGGTTTCGACTGGCTGTGCATCGACATGGAACACTCGCCGAACGATAGTCGCGATGTGGTCGAGCAGCTTCGCGCGATCGCCGCCGCGCACTTGCCGACCGAGCCGGTCGTGCGCGTGCCGTTCGCCGAAGGCTGGCTCGTCAAGCGCGTGCTCGATGCAGGCGCGCGTACGCTCATGTTCCCCAACGTGCAGTCGGCGGAAGACGCGGCGCGCATCGTGCGGCTCACGCGCTATCCGACCGAGGCGCAGCTCGAAGGACTGCGCGGCGTCGCGGGCGCGGTGCGCGCGGCGGCATACGGCATGCGGCGCGACTACGTGTCCGGCGCGAACGATCAGATCGCGACCATCGTGCAGATCGAGTCCGTGGCGGCGCTCGCCGCCGTCGATGAGATCGCCGCGACGCCAGGCGTCGATTGCCTGTTCATCGGCCCCGCGGATCTCGCCGCGAGCCTCGGCCATCTCGGCGATAGCAAGCATCCGGACGTGCACGCGGCCATCACCAAAATCGCGGACGCCGCGAAGCGCGCGGGCAAGTGCAGCGGCATTTTCGCGCTCGATGTCGCGAGCGCGCGGCAGTACGCGGAAGCGGGCATCAAGCTCGTTTCGATTGCCGCCGACGTGATGTGGCTCTTGAAGGCGACGCGGCAGGCGTTGCAGGAGGCCCGAGCATGAAGGGCGCTTGGCGTGGCGGCGTGGCGGCGGCAACGGCTGCGCTCGTCTTGATGACGGCGGGCGGCGCGCACGCGCAAGGCATGCCGAAGCCGACCGATCTGGCGACGCAAAACGCCGTCGCCGATTACAACGCGGGCAACCTCGTCGCCGCGCGCTCGGAGTTTCGTCGCGCGGCGGAGAAGGGCAGCCGTCTCGCGCAGTTCAATTACGCGATGATGCTGCTCAACGGCGAAGGCGGCGCCGCCGACGTGCCCGAAGGCAAGAAGTGGCTGCGCCGCGCGGCCGATGCGAACATGACGCACGCGCAGTACGTCTACGGCAAGATGTACGACGACGGCGAGTTCGTAGAGAAAGACCCGGCGGAAGCGCACCGATGGTTCCTGCGCGCCGCGAATCAGGGGCACGTGCAGGCGGAATTGGCGCTCGCGAATCAGTTTCTGGACGGCCGCGGCACCGCTCGCGACAACACGCAGGCGTTCACCTGGTACAAGAAGGCCGCGCAGGGCGGCGACATGACGGCGCAGTACGTCGCGGGATCGTTCTATGAGCGCGGCGGCGATGGCGTCGAGCGCAATCTCAACGTCGCGCGCGCGTACTACGCGGCGGCCGCGGCGCAGGGTGATCCGGCTGCGAAGCTCAAATACCTGCAGCTGAGCGCCGAGATAGAGCAGCAGAAGCCGCCGCCACAGGCGCAGCCGCAGTAATCGCTCGCGGCGTCAGCTTTGCATCAGCCGTTTCTGTCGCGCGACGCTCATGATGAGCCCGACCGCGACGCCCAGCGTGGTCAACGCCGTGCCCCCGTAACTCATGAACGGCAGCGGCACGCCCACGACCGGCAGAATGCCGCTCACCATGCCGATGTTGACGAACGCGTAGGTGAAGAACGCGAGCGTGAGCGATCCGGCCAATAATCGCCCGAAGAAGGTCGCGCCGTTCGCCGCGATGTACAGCCCGCGCGCGATCAGCGCCATGTAGAGAAAGAGCAGCACGAGCCCGCCCGCCAGCCCGAACTCTTCCGAAAACACCGCGAAGATGAAGTCCGTGTGCTTTTCAGGGATGAATTCGAGGTGCGCCTGCGTGCCCTTGAGCCAGCCCTTGCCCAGCGTGCCGCCCGAGCCGATTGCAATCACCGCCTGAATGGTGTGAAAGCCCTTGCCCAGCGGATCGGATGTCGGATCGAGCAGCGTGCAGATGCGGTGCTTTTGATAATCGTGCATCAGCGGCCAGTTGACTTCGGGCTGGCAGATGCGGTCCTGAAATACCGCGACGCTCGCCACCACGACCACCGCCGCCGCGAGCACCGGCACGATCAGCTTGAAACTGAGCCCGGCGAAATAGATGACGAACACGCCCGCCGCGAACACCAGCACCGCCGTGCCGAGGTCCGGCTGCTTCGCGATCAGGCCGACGGGCAGCATCAGAATCACGAAGCCGACGATGTAGTCCCACCAGCGAATATTGCTCTCGCGCCGCTGGTAGTACCACGCGAGCATGAGCGGCATCGCGATCTTCATGATCTCGGACGGCTGAATGACGACGCCGACGTTCAGCCAGCGTTTCGCGCCCTTGCGCGTGAGCCCGAACGCGGCCACGGCGACGAGCAGCGCCACGCCCACCGTATAAAGCGGCACGGCGAAGCGCATGAGCGTCTGCGGCGGAATGTTCGCGAGAACCCACATCAGGCCGAACGTCAGCATGATGTTGCGCAGCTGGTCCTCCACGCGGCCCGGCACATCGAGACTCGCGCTGTAGAGCGTCACGATCCCGACGCACAGCAGCAGAAAAACGATCAGCGCGAGCGGCCGGTCGAAGCCCGCGAACATGCGCTTCGCGCGCTCTATCCACACGTGCTTGTCGAATTGCAGATGCACTTGCATGCCGATTTCCTTATTCGTCGATGCCGCCGGTCGGCGCGAACGTGCGCACGCCGTTCTCCGCGTTGCCGCGCACCATCGTGGGCGTCGGCTCGGTCGGCGCGCTCTTTTGGCCGCGCTTGCGGGCC
This sequence comes from Caballeronia sp. GAWG1-5s-s, assembly GCF_023631445.1. Classification (NCBI taxonomy): domain Bacteria; kingdom Pseudomonadati; phylum Pseudomonadota; class Betaproteobacteria; order Burkholderiales; family Burkholderiaceae; genus Caballeronia; species Caballeronia sp. GAWG1-5s-s. The sequence goes on from NZ_JALQDC010000001.1 coordinate 228,187, forward strand.
GGCGCGGCCGACGCCGGCAGCGCCGCTGCGGGCGCGGACGCCGGGCGGCCAGCCGGCAGAGCGGGCGCGGAAGCTGCCTTCGCGACATCGGGATTAGACGCAGCCGACGGCGAGAACGCCGGCGACTGGTTAGCCACCGATGCAGGGAGCGCAGCCGCAGCCGGCGGTTGCGTGCCGCCGATCACGGGCAGGCCAGCGTCTTCCGTCGCGGATGCCGCGGCGGCCACGGCGGCCGCTTCGGCGCCCGGCTTCATCCGGTCCACGAGGTAATAGTCGAGCACTTTTCGCGCGATCGGGCCGGCCGCTTCCGCGCCCCAGCCGCCGTTTTCGACGATCAGCGCCAGCGCGATCTTCGGATTCTCCGCAGGCGCAAACGCGATGAAGAGCGCGTGATCGCGCAGATGCTCGGCTGTCGCGTGGCCGTGATAGTTCGCGCCTTGCAGCGAATAGACCTGCGCCGTGCCCGTTTTGCCGGCCGCGAGATACGACGCGCCCGCGAACACCTTCGCCGCCGTGCCGTTCGTGACCACGCCTCCCATCGCGCGCTTGATGACGTCGATGTCTTGCTGACGCACGGCGATCTTGTCGCTCGGGTCGCGCACGACCGGGCGTATCGCCTTGCTGATCGGGTTCTCGACATCGCGCACGAGGTGCGGCTTCATCACGACGCCGTTGTTCGCGAGCGTCGCCGTCGCGTGGGCGAGTTGCAGGATGGTGAACGAGTTGTAGCCCTGGCCGATGCCGAGGCTGATGGTCTCGCCTTCGTACCAGCGCTGCTGCTCGGGCTTGCGATACGCCTTGCGCTTCCATTCCGTCGACGGAAGAATGCCGCGCGCCTCGCCCGCGATGTCGATGCCCGTAATCTGCCCGAAGCCCCACGGTTTCATGAAACCGGCCATCGCGTTCACGCCCAGGTCGCGCGCCAGCATGTAGAAATACGTGTCGTTGGACACGACGATCGCGCGATTCATGTCCACCCAGCCCTGACCCGAACGCACGTCGTTGCGGAACGTGTGGCCGCCGAACGTGAAATAGCCGGGGTCCTGGAAGCCCCAGCCGGGCGTGCGCTTGTGCAGCGTGAGCGCGGCGAGCGCCATGAACGGCTTGTACGTCGATCCCGGCGGATACGTGCCGTGCAGCGGACGGTTCAGAAGCGGATGGTCCGGCGAATTGTTGAGCGCGTCCCACGTCTGCTGGTCGATGCCATCGACGAAGGAGTTCGGATCGAAGCTCGGCGCGGAGACGAACGCGAGCACGTCGCCCGTGGATGGCTCGATGGCGACCAGCGCGCCGCGCTTGCCCGCGAACGCCTGCTCGGCGACCTGCTGCAAGCCGATATCCAGCGACAGCACGAGGTTGTTTCCCGGCGTCGCCTGCGTGCGCGACATCGTGCGGACCGGGCGGCCGCCCGCCGTGACTTCCACTTCCTCAAAACCGGTCAGGCCGTGCAACTCGGTCTCGTAACTCTGCTCGACGCCGATTTTGCCGACGTAATCCGTGCCCTTGTAGTTATTCGCGTCGAGGCGCGGATCGTAGTGATCCGAGTTCGCGTCGTTCGCGTCGCTTGCATCGTCGATGCGTTCCTGATCGCGCTGCGAAATGCGGCCGATATAGCCGATCACGTGCGCTGCCGTCGTGCCGAGCGGGTACTGCCGGAACAGCCGCGCGCGCACTTCCACGCCGGGAAAGCGGAAGCGTTGCGCGGTGAACTTGGCGACTTCTTCGTCGGTGAGGCGCGTGCGGATGGGCAGGCTCTCGAAATTCTTCGAGTCCTCGAGCAGTTTCTTGAAACGCCGGCGGTCGCGCGAATCGATCGGGATGACTTGCGAAAGCGCGTCGATGACTTCATCGAGCGTGCCGTTGATCTTCGACGGCGTGATTTCCAGCGTGTAGGCGGAATAGTTCTTCGCCAGCACGATGCCGTTGCGGTCCGTAATGATGCCGCGGTTCGGCACGATCGGCGCGACCGAGATGCGGTTCTCGTTGGCCTGCAACGAGTACTTGCTGAAGTGCCAGACCTGCAAATAAAGAAAACGCAGGCCGATCAACCCGAAGCAGACGAACACGAACAGTCCCGCCGCCGCGACGCGCAGGCGGAACTTCGACAACTGTTGCTCGGTGTTCTTGATTTCGGTCATGCGGGTTTCGCGAGTGGTTCGCGATTCTTTCGCGATTCAAGTGTAGTCGGCGCGCGGGCGTTTATCGGCGCCGTGTCGCGCGCGGCGCTCAGATCGGGCGCGTGTCGTCGGGATCGGCTGCGCGCCGTTGCGGCATCAGAAGCAGGAAGCTCGCGATCGGCCAAAGCAGCGCCTCGACGAATCCGTTGACAAGATAGCTCCAGCCGGGAAACGCGGCGCCCGTCATCAGACGGATGATGAACGGCACGAGATGCGCGCCGACCAGCAGCGGAGCGACGACGAACGTCTGCACCGGCAGCGACATCCACAGCACGCGCCGGTGAATGGTGATCGCGCCGTAGGACAACAGCGTGTACGCCAGCGCGTGTTCGCCCAGCAGGTTCGCGCTATGGACGTCCATCAACAGCCCGAGCAGGAACGCGATGCCCATGCCCACCTTGCGCGGCTGCTGCACGTTCCAGAAGAGCAGCACGAGCGCGACGAAATCCGGCACGCCGACGAGCCGTCCCCAAGGCACGAGATTCAGCAGAAACGCGGCGGCCAGGCTGAACGTGATGAAGTACGGATTGACCGGCTGAAGAATGTACTGCGGACGATTCATCGCGCGGCTCCCGACGAAGCGGGTTTCGGCGCGTGCGCCTTCTTGCCCGATTTGGCCGCTGCGCTCGATGCCGCTTTCGGCGCTGTCGCCTTCGCCGCGGGATTCGCGGCAGGCGTCGACGCAGCAACAGCCGCCGACGCGCTCGCCGGCGCCGACGCGGCAGCCGGTGCGCTCGCGCCCGCCGCTGCTTTGGCCGCGGGCTTCTTCTTGCCCTTGTTTTCCTTCGCTTCCTTGGCGGCAGCGGCGGCTTCGACTTCGACCGGATTGGGCGGCACATTGACGTTGTAATGCAGCACGAGCAACTGGCGCGCGCCGCGCACCGCCGCGACCGGCACGCAGACGACGCGGGCGAATGCCGTGTCCGCCTGCTTGTCGACGCGCAGCACCTTGGCGACCGCGAGCCCCGGCGGATACACGCCGTCGAGACCGCTCGTCACGAGCTGGTCGCCGACTTGCACGTCAGCGCTGATCGGCACGAAGCGCAAGTCGAGCGTGTCGCCCTTCGGCGTGCCGTAGATGACGCTGCGCAGCCCCGTGCGCGCGATTTGCACCGGCACGGCCTGATCCTTGTCGGTGAGCAGCGTGACTTCCGACTGCATCGGGAAAACGCGTGTGACTTGCCCGATTACGCCTTCTTCGTCCACGACAGGCGCGCCGTCCTGTATGCCTTGCTGCGAGCCCTTGCCGATGACGACCTTCTGCGTGAAAGGATCGCGCGTGTCGTATTGGATTTCGGCGGGCGTGGTTTGCGTGGTGGCGCGCGACTGAAGGTTCAGCAGTGCCCGCAGATGCGCGTTCTCGATGTTCAGTTGCGCGGCGTCGCCGGCCTTGATGGACAGTTCGAGATTCTTGTCGGCGAGCTTGCGGTTTTCGCTGCGTAGCGTGGCGCTCGTGACGGCGAGATCGGCTGCCCCCATGAAGATGTCGCGCGGAACCAGCGCCGCGCGCTGCAACGGATAGAGCCCGGCGCCGAGAATGCCGCGCACGATTTCGAGTGTGTTGAAGCGGACGTCCGACACCAGCAGCGCGATGGCCAGCACCACGAAGAAAATGAGGCGTGCGAGCGCCGAAGGGCCTTGCTTGAAAAGTGGCGGCGGACTGTATTCCATGGTCAGCGCCGAGGGCGTGAGCGGGTGGATGATGCTGCAGGCTGTTTCGCTTGTGGCGGGACCTGCCCTACGCTGTTTCGACAAAGGCCCGGACTGATGCCGGGCCGTGCGCGCGTCGCGTTACGCGGGATGCTCGAGTGTCTGCTTCGGCAATGCGTTCGATACGAAACGCGCGCACGCCGAAGCCTGCGATCACTCGTAAGAGAAGATGCTGCCGAGCTTGTCCATGCGCTCGAGCGCCATGCCGGAACCGCGCACCACGCAGGTCAGCGGATCTTCGGCGACGAGCACCGGCAAGCCGGTTTCTTCCGCGAGCAGGCGGTCGAGGTCACGCAGGAGCGCGCCGCCGCCCGTCAGCATCATGCCGCGCTCGGCGATGTCCGCGCCGAGTTCCGGCGGCGTCTGTTCCAGCGCGATTTTCACCGACGAGACGATCTGGTTTAGCGGATCGGTGAGGGCTTCGAGGATTTCGTTGCTCGAAATCGTGAAGCTGCGCGGAATGCCTTCGGACAGGTTGCGGCCCTTGACTTCCATTTCCTTCACTTCCGAGCCGGGGAACGCGGAGCCGATTTCCTTCTTGATGGCTTCAGCCGTTTGTTCCCCGATCAACATGCCGTAGTTGCGACGGATGTAATTGACGATGGCTTCGTCGAACTTGTCGCCGCCCACGCGCACCGAGCCTTTGTACACGATGCCGCCGAGCGAGATGACGCCGACTTCGGTCGTGCCGCCGCCGATGTCCACGACCATGGAGCCCGTGGCTTCCGAGACCGGCAGCCCCGCGCCGATTGCCGCGGCCATGGGTTCCTCGATGAGATACACCTGCGAAGCGCCCGCGCCGTGTGCCGCTTCCTTGATGGCGCGGCGCTCGACTTGCGTGGAGCCGCACGGCACGCAAATGATGATGCGCGGCGACGGCGAGAACATGCGGGATTCGTGTGCAGTCTTGATGAACTGCTTGATCATCTGTTCGGTGACGGTGAAGTCGGCGATCACGCCGTCTTTCATCGGCCGAATGGCTTCGATGTTGCCCGGCACCTTGCCGAGCATTTGCTTCGCTTCCTTGCCGACAGCCTGAATGGTCTTCTTGCCGTTCGGGCCGCCTTCTTGACGGATGGAGACGACTGACGGCTCGTCGAGGACGATGCCCTTGCCGCGCATGTAGATCAGCGTGTTGGCGGTGCCGAGATCAATCGCCAGGTCGTTGGAAAAATAGCTGCGCAAAAAGCCGAACATTCAAAAATCCTGTCTCGCTGGGTAGCCGTGCCTCGCTAAGAGCGCCGGGGACGGCAGCGGAAAAAATAACGGTTTGCCGGGACGGCGAAACGGGCCGCCGTGAATGCAAATCCGAGCAGAAATCTACCGCGGAATTGAACATGCCACGCAAACGTTTCTCGACGAGGGATGATCCAGGGAGAAAGCCGCTGACAGGTCGATCCGGATGTGGGTCGAACGTGTAATGATACCTTATAATTTGGGGGTTTCTATAGGAAAAGGACGGCACTTTTTGCCATCCTCGGCCCCGCTTCGACGGCTTTCCGCCAGGATCGTAACTGACTGTTGCAGCGAACCTTTTTGGCGCGGGAGTTGTTCATGTTTTTCTCCGGTGATCCCATGTCATTGACCCTGACCGACGTTAAACGCATCGCGCATCTCGCGCGGCTGGAACTGCCCGACCACGAGGCCGAACCGACGCTTGCGCGGCTCAACGACTTCTTCGGTCTCGTCGAGCAGATGCAGGCGGTCGATACCGCCGGCATCGAGCCGCTCGCGCATCCTATCGACGCGATCGAGGAAGTCGCCCTGCGACTGCGCGACGACGCAGTCTCAGAGCGGATCGAGCGCCAAGAGTTCCAGCGTTGCGCGCCGGCCGTGCAGGACGGGCTCTATCTCGTGCCGAAGGTGATCGAGTGAGCGTGGCGCATCGACTCATCGGAACAACGATCTCGCGCGCGGCGTGACGCGCCGCGCTCATCAGGGAACTGCAATGCATCAGAAAAGCTTGACCGAACTGCGCGCCGCGCTCGACTCGAAGGCGATCTCCGCCGTCGAGCTGGCGCAGTCGTACCTGCAACGCATCGAAGCCGCGAAAGAACTGAACGCGTTCATCGGCGTGAATCCGGAGCTCACGCTGGAACAGGCGAAGGCCGCCGACGCCCTCATCGCGCAGGGCAATGCCGGTCCGCTCGCCGGCCTGCCCGTCGCGCATAAAGACGTGTTCGTCACGCGCGGCTGGGCGTCGACGGCGGGTTCCCACATGCTGGAGAACTACGCGAGCCCGTTCGATGCCACCGTCGTCGAGCGCCTGAACCGCGCCGGCATGGTGTGTCTCGGCAAGACGAACATGGACGAGTTCGCCATGGGCTCGTCCAACGAGAACTCGTTCTTCGGCGCGGTGAAGAACCCGTGGGACCTGAAGGCCGTGCCGGGCGGATCGTCGGGCGGGTCGGCAGCGGCCGTCGCCGCGCGCCTCGCGCCCGCCGCGACCGGCACCGACACGGGCGGGTCCATCCGTCAGCCCGCGTCGTTTACCGGCATCACCGGCATCAAGCCGACGTACGGCCGCGTGTCGCGCTACGGGATGATCGCGTTCGCGTCGTCGCTCGATCAGGGCGGGCCGATGGCGCAAACCGCCGCCGACTGCGCGCTGCTTCTGAATGCGATGGGCGGCTTCGACGAGCGCGACTCCACGAGCTTGCAACGGGAGAATGAAGACTACACGCGGTATCTCGGCAAGAACTGGACTGAAGATGCCGACAAGCCGTTGAAAGGCCTGCGCATCGGCATGCCGAAGGAGTACTTCGGCGCGGGCTTGGCCGACGACGTGCGCGCCGCCATCGACGCTGCGCTGAAGCAATACGAAGCCCTCGGCGCGACGCTCGTCGAAGTCTCGCTGCCGAAGACCGAGCTTTCGATTCCCGTGTACTACATCATCGCGCCGGCGGAAGCGTCGTCCAATCTGTCGCGCTTCGACGGCGTGCGCTACGGGCATCGCGCGGCCGAGTACCGCGACCTGCTCGACATGTACAAGAAGTCGCGCGCCGAAGGCTTCGGGCCGGAAGTGAAGCGCCGGATTCTGGTCGGCACGTACGTGTTGTCGCACGGCTATTACGACGCGTACTACCTGCAGGCGCAGAAGATTCGCCGCATCATCGCGCGGGATTTCCAGGAAGCGTTCAAGCAGTGCGACGTCATCATGGGACCGGTCGCGCCGTCGGTGGCCTGGAATCTCGGCGAGAAGACCGACGATCCCGTGCAGATGTACCTCGCCGACATCTACACGCTCTCCGTGAGCCTCGCGGGCCTACCGGGCATGAGCGTGCCGTGCGGCTTCGGCGCGGGCGCGAATGCGAATCGGCCGGTCGGTCTGCAGATCGTCGGCAACTATTTCAACGAAGCCCGGATGCTCCAGGTCGCCGACGCGTTCCAGCGCGCGACCGACTGGCACCGCAAGGCACCATCGGCATCGGGAGTGTGAACATGCAGTGGGAAGTCGTCATCGGTCTGGAAACGCACGCGCAGCTTTCCACCGTCTCCAAGATTTTCTCGGGCGCGCCCACGCAGTTCGGCGCGGCGCCGAACACGCAGGCAAGTCCCGTCGATCTCGCGCTGCCGGGCGTGCTGCCGGTCATGAACCGCGGCGCTGTCGAGCGCGCGATTCGCTTCGGGCTCGCCATCGGCGCGCACATCGCGCCGCGCAGCATCTTCGCGCGCAAGAACTACTTCTACCCGGATCTGCCGAAGGGCTATCAGATTAGCCAGTACGAGATTCCGGTCGTGCAGGGCGGAAAGATCACGATCCACGTGCCCGCCAACGAAAAGGCCGGCAAGGAAGCGTACGAGAAGACCGTCAACCTGACGCGCGCGCATCTGGAAGAAGACGCCGGCAAGTCGCTGCACGAAGACTTCGCGGGCATGACGGGCATCGACCTGAACCGCGCGGGCACGCCGCTGCTCGAAATCGTCACGGAGCCGGAAATGCGCAGCGCCGCCGAAGCGGTCGCGTATGCGAAGGCGCTGCACGGTCTCGTCGTGTGGCTCGGCATCTGCGACGGCAACATGCAGGAAGGCTCGTTCCGCTGCGATGCGAACGTCTCGGTGCGTCCGGTCGGCCAGAAGGAGTTCGGCACGCGCGCCGAGATCAAGAACCTGAACTCGTTCCGCTTCCTCGAAGAAGCCATTCAGTACGAAGTGCGCCGTCAGATCGAGCTGATCGAAGATGGCGGCACCGTCGTGCAGGAAACGCGTCTGTACGATCCGGACAAGCGTGAAACGCGCTCCATGCGCAGCAAGGAAGACGCGCACGACTACCGCTATTTCCCCGATCCCGATCTGATGCCGCTCGTGATCGAGGAAAGCTGGGTGGCGCGCGTGCGGGCCGAGATGCCGGAACTGCCCGCGGACATGCAGAAGCGCTTCGTCGATACCTACGGCCTGACGTCCTATGACGCCGGCGTGCTCACTTCGTCGAAGGCGATGGCCGCGTACTTCGAAGCGGTCGTCGAGAAGGCGGGTGCGGCGCAGGCGAAGATTGCCGCGAACTGGCTCATGGGCGACGTCTCCGCGCAGCTCAACCGCGAGTCGCTGGATATTGCTCAGTCGCCGGTGTCGGCGGCGCAACTCGCGCTGGTGCTGCAACGCATCGCGGACGGCACCATCTCCAACAAGATCGCGAAGGACATCTTCCAGTCGATCTGGGAAGAAAAGGCCACCGACGAAGCCGCGGCCGACCGCATCATCGAGGCGAAAGGGCTGAAACAAATCTCGGACACGGGCGCGCTGGAAGCGATCATCGACGAAGTACTCGCCGCGAATCAGAAGTCCGTGGATGAATTCCGCGCGGGCAAGGAGAAGGCGTTCAACGCGCTGATCGGCCAGGCCATGAAGGCGACGAAGGGCAAGGCCAATCCGCAGCAGGTCAATGAATTGCTGAAGAAAAAGCTGGGCTGAGTCGGCGGCGCATGTCGCGCATGGTCTGCTGATTCAGGAGCGTAAGACTTACGGGCTGTTGCCGGTTGATCTGTGCAGCGGCCCGTTTTTCATTGCTGAAGCGGAAAAAAACATGGCCAAGAAATCCGACCTGGACGACTATCGCGTTCCGTTCTTCGACGGCGGAAAAAAGCTCAAGGCGTTCGACATCACTTCAGTCGATCCGTCTCAGAAGCCTTTCTCGACAGGCGCGAAAGACGACGACCGCGCGCGCCTCGCTGAAATCGGCGCGCAGCTGAACGAGTTGCAGGAGAAGCTGCACGCGCAGCGCCGCGAGCGCGTGCTGCTCGTGCTGCAAGGCATGGACACGAGCGGCAAGGACGGCACGGTGCGCGGCGTGTTTCAGGACGTCGATCCGCTCGGCCTGCGCATCGTGCCGTTTCGCGCGCCGACCGAGCGCGAGATGGCGCACGACTTTCTCTGGCGTGTCCACGCGCAAGCGCCGATGGCGGGCGAACTCGCGATCTTTAACCGCAGCCACTACGAAGACGTGCTCGTGCCGCGCGTGCTGAAGCAAATAGACGATGACGAATGCGAGCGGCGCTATCGTCATATCCGCGAGTTCGAGGCGCTGCTCGCGGATGCGGGCACGACCATCGTCAAATGCTTTCTGCACATTTCGAAGGACGAGCAGCGCAAGCGGCTGCAGGCGCGTATCGACGATCCGACGAAGCACTGGAAGTTCGACGTCTCGGACCTCGAGGCCCGCAAGCTGTGGGACGACTATCAGCAGGCGTATTCGGTGGCGCTCGGCGCGACCTCGACGGACTACGCGCCGTGGTACATCATTCCGGGCGATTCGAAGACGCATCGGAACGTGATGGTCGCCGAGCTCGTCTTGCGCACGATGCAGGGCATGAAGCTCGAATTCCCGCCGGCGAAGGAGTCGCTCACCGGAGTGAAGGTCGAGTAAATCAAATCAAGAAGAAAGGAAGCGTATGTTTCGCGTGATCACCGCCAATCTGAACGGCATTCGTTCGGCTGCCAAGAAAGGCTTTTTCGACTGGTTCGGCGAGCAGGCAGCCGACGTCGTCTGCGTGCAGGAAATCAAGTGCTCGCAGGACGACCTGACGCCGGAGTTCCTCGCGCCGCACGGCTTTCAGGGCTACTTCCAGCACGCGGTCAAGAAGGGCTACAGCGGCGCGGGCGTCTATACGCGCCACGAGCCGGACGACGTGATCATCGGTTTCGGCAGCGAGGAGTTCGATGCCGAAGGGCGCTACGTGGAAGCGCGCTTCGGCAGGCTTTCGGTGGTGTCGGTGTATGTGCCGTCGGGATCGAGCGGCGATGAGCGTCAGCAGGCGAAGTACCGCTTCATGGACGAGTTCATGCCGCATCTCGCCGAGCTTTCGAAAGAGCGCGAAGTCATTCTGTGCGGCGACGTGAACATCGTGCACAAGGAAATCGACATCAAGAACTGGAAGAGCAATCAGAAGAATTCCGGCTGTCTGCCGGAGGAACGCGCGTGGCTGACCAAGCTGTTCGATGAAGTCGGCTATGTCGACGTATTTCGCACGCTCGACCAGCGGCCCGAGCAATACACGTGGTGGAGCAATCGCGGTCAGGCGTACGCGAAGAACGTCGGGTGGCGCATCGACTATCAGATCGCGACCAAAGAGGTTGCCGCGACCGCGAAGAGCACGTCCATCTTCCGCGACATCAAGTTCAGCGACCACGCGCCGCTGACGATCGACTACGACTGGAAGGTCGGCCGGAAGTGATTACCGCCCGCTCTTCTTGAACCGCCCCATGCCCGCGTAGTTCGGCAACGCATCGATACTCTTGCCGACGGCTTTCGCATACAGCGGCATCATGTCCGACATGCGTTTCTCCAGATCCTGCTTGCGGTCCGGCCCGTACGGGTGCATCCAGACGAAGCCATTATCCTCACGGCGCGTGGCGGTATCGATCTTGTTCCACAGCGTGACGGCGGCGCGCGGATCGTAGCCTGCGCGCGAGGCGATCTCGCTGCCGATCACGTCGGCTTCGGTCTCGTCGGCAGGCGAATAGCGCATGGCGAGCAGCTGATCGCCGATGCCGAGCGGTGTCGAGCCGACATCCGCAAAGCCGAAAAGCTGCGGCATCGTTCCCGCGGTCAGTTGCTCGGCCTGCTGGCGGCCGAGCCGCTCGCGGGCGTGTTCGCGCAGCGCGTGCGCGATCTCGTGGCCCAACATCATGCCGATTTCGTTGTCGTTCAGATGCAGCTTCTCGATCAAGCCGCTATACACGACGATCTTGCCGCCCGGCAGACAGTACATGCGGATCTCGTTCGACCGCACGACGTTGATTTCCCACTTCCAGTTCTTCGAGCGGTCGTTCCACTTGAGCGCGAACGGAATCTCGTGATTCGCGATGTCGCGCACGCGCTTCACCAGCGCGTTGTCGTTCGGCAGCAGCCGCTTGTTGCGCTCGGCCTCGTGGATGATCGCGGCGTACGCGTCGGCCGATTGCTGTTCGAGCGCTGCAGGCGGAATGAGATTGCGAAAGAGCGCGGTGTTGCCGAAGCGGATCTGGTTGTTCGGCGCGGTGTAAGGCGCGGGAACACGCTCTTCGTCCTGCGCATGCGCGCGCGGCGTTGCGAGCAAGGCGCACGCGAGCGCGCAGACAAGCGTCCGCGCGAGCGCGCGGCCCGCACGGTGAGTCGATATGCGCACCGTCATCGTTTTGGTCTCCAGGGCGCGATGATCGGCAACAGTAACATGCCCGGAATCGACAGCGCGATGCAGACGAGGAAGTATTCGAACCAGCCCGTCCGCGCGACGATAAAGCCGCTCAGCGCGGACACGACCGTGCGCGGCACCGCAGCCAGGCTCGTGAAAAGCGCGAATTGCGTCGCGGTGTAGCGCGGGTCGGTGGTGCTCGCGATGTACGCGGTGAACGTGGCGAGCGTGAGCCCCGTGGCGAACGTCTCGAAGCCGTACAGCACCGCGAGCGCGACCGGCGACGGCCCGATCTTCGCGAGCCACGCGAAGCCGAATGTCGCGACGATCTGCAACACGCCGAAAATCCACAGCCCGCGCGCAATGCCGATCTTCACCAGAAACACGCCGCCGATAATGCCGCCCGCGAGGCTCGTCCAGAACGCGACCGTCTTCGCGATCACGCCGAGCTGCATCGTCGTAAAACCGAGGTCGAGGAAGAACTTGGTGGCGAGCGCGGTCGCCATGGTGTCGCCGAGCTTGTAGAGAAAGATGAAGCCGAGCACGAGAAGCGCGGAGCGCCAGCCATCGCGAGTGACGAATTCGTGGAACGGTTCGACGACCGCATCGCGCAGACTTTTAGGCGGCGTGCCGTGAACGGCCGGTTCTTTCACGACGAGCGTGGTGACGATGCCCGGCAACATGAACAACGCCGTCACGATAAAGACCGTCTTCCACGGCAGGAAGCCGGCGAGAATCAGCGCGAGCGAGCCCGGCACGAGCCCCGCCACTTTGTATGCATTGACGTGGACCGCGTTGCCGAGGCCCTGTTCGGTGTCCGCGAGTAGTTCGCGCCGGTACGCGTCGATGGCGATATCCTGGCTCGCGCTGAACAGCGCGAGCAGACCGGCGATGGCGGCCACCGTCCAGATGTCCTCGCTCGGCGAAACGAAGCCGAATGCGCCGATGGCCAGCGTCACGAGCACTTGCGTGACCAGCATCCAGCCGCGGCGCCGACCCGGCCGCCAGAACGGCAGACGCGGCACGTAGCGGTCCATCAGCGGCGCCCAGACGAACTTCCACGTATAAGGCAGCCCGAGCAGCGCGAACAGACCGATTTGCTTGACGTCGATGTGCTCTTTCGTGAGCCACGCCTGCAACAGACTCAGCAGCGTGAAAAGCGGCAATCCCGACGTGAAGCCGAGAAAGACGCAAATCAGGATGCGCGCGTTGAGAAACGCGTGCCAGCGGGGATGTTCTTCGTGAGCAGTTAGAGCGGGCGCCTCGTGTGGCGTGTCGGGCATGTCGATGTTGGAAAAGCGTTGTCGATGCTTGATGCGCCGGGTCGCATCACCGGCGCTTCACGCGATAGACCGCAAGACTACCACGCCAGTTCGCGCCCCAACGGATGGACTGCCCGCCGTGCAGCACCACGCGGTCCAGAATCTCGATGCCCACTTCCGGCGCAAGCGCCTCGAAGTCCTTGATGGTCAGCACGCGCACGTTCGGCGTGTTATGCCATTGATACGGCAGCGACTTCGACACCGGCATGCGCCCTTGAATGACCGCAAGCCGGTGCGGCCAATAGCCGAAGTTCGGAAACGACACGATGCATTCGCGTCCCACGCGCACCGTTTCGCGCAGGATCGCGGCGGTCTGGTGAATGGTCTGCAGCGTCTGCGAGAGGATAGCGAAATCGAAGCTGTCGTCTTCGAAGAGGCGCAGGCCGTCTTCGAGATTCTGCTGGATCACGTTCACGCCCTTCTGCGCGCAGGCGAGCACGCCGGCGTCGTTGATCTCGATGCCGTAGCCGTTCACTTCCAGCTCTTCGGCGAGCAGCGAGAGCAGCGACCCGTCGCCGCAGCCGAGATCGAGCACGGTCGAGCGCGGTTCCACCCAGCGCGCGATCGCCCGGAAGTCCGAGCGCAGCGCGAGCGAATCAAGCGTGTTCTGGTTCATGCGCCGATCTCCGTGGCAATGCGTTCGTAGTAGGCGCGCATCAGATTGTGATAGCGCGCGTCGTCGAGCAGGAAGGCGTCGTGGCCGTGCGGCGCGTCGATTTCGGCGTAACTCACGGTGCGCTTGTTGTCGAGCAGCGCCTTCACGATCTCGCGGGAACGCGCCGGCGCGAAACGCCAGTCCGTCGTGAAGCTCGCGATCAGATACTTCGCCTTCGTGCGGGCGAGCGCCTGCGTGAGGTCGCCGTCGTAGGCTTTGGCGGGATCGAAATAATCGAGCGCGCGCGTGATGAGCAGGTACGTGTTCGCGTCGAAGTATTCGGCGAACTTGTCCGCCTGATAGCGCAGGTACGACTCCACTTCGAACTCCACGTCGAAGTTGAAGTTGTACGCGTCGAGCGCGCCTTCGGCACGGCGCAGCGCGCGGCCGAATTTCACGGCCATGTCGTCGTCCGAGAGATACGTGATGTGGCCGATCATGCGCGCGACGCGCAAGCCGCGGCGCGGCTTCACGCCGTGCGCGTAGTAGTCGCCGCCGTGGAAGTCGGGGTCCGAGAGGATCGCGGAGCGCGCGGTTTCGTTGAACGCGATGTTCTGCGCCGAGAGCTTCGGCGTCGACGCGATCACGATGCAATGCCCGAGCCGCTCCGGATACATGAGGCTCCACGCGAGCGCCTGCATGCCGCCGAGACTGCCGCCCATCACGGCAGCGAATCGCTCGATGCCGAAGCGGTCCGCCACGCGCGCCTGCGCGTGTACCCAGTCTTCCACCGTGACGACGGGAAAGCGCGCGCCGTACGGCTTGCCGGTCGCGCGGTCGATGCTCATCGGCCCGGTCGAGCCGAAGCACGAGCCGAAGTTGTTCACGCCGATCACGAAGAAGCGATTGGTGTCGAGCGGCTTGCCCGGCCCGACCATGTTGTCCCACCAGCCGACGTCCTTCGGATTGTCGGCGTACACGCCCGCGACGTGATGCGACGCGTTGAGCGCATGGCAGACGAGCACCGCGTTCGAGCGCGCGGCGTTGAGTTCACCGTACGTTTCGACGACGAGTTCATAGTCGCCGAGCGAACTGCCGCTCTGAAGCACGAGCGGCTCGGAAAAGCGCAAGGTTTGGGGAGTGACGATGCCGATGGATTCCATTCATTCCGCCTTTACTGGGCGGCTAAACGGTGTCGGCTGGGCGCGAAGAAGCGGAAGATAGGCGCGGCTGACGACCTCTTTAGCCGCATTTATAGTGAACCGGAGCAATGCCGAATGATGCCCTGGTTCGCGCGCCCGCAATCGAGTCAGCAAATCGGCGCGTGTTCAATTCTGTCAAGCGATGAAGTATAGCGGAAAACGTAATAAAGCCGCTAATCGTGAAGTGGTCGCCGGCTTGGGTGGCGCGTCGTTTTCTGTCTATATTGTCTAGGCATCGCGCCTTGCCGGGAATCGACATGAAACCGAGTCGCGTCAGACCGCTGAGTCATTTGAAGAGCCGCGCAGCCGAGATGATCCGCAACGTCGTGGAAAGCCGCGAGCCGATGCTCATCACGCAAAACGGGGAAGCGAAGGTTGTCGTGCAGGACGTTCAGTCCTACGAGGACCTGCATCAGACCGTCGCGCTGCTCAAGATTCTGGCGATGGGGCAGAAGTATATCGAGGCGGGACATTGCATCAGCGCGGGCGATTTTTTCGCCGAGATCGAGCGGCTCGACAAGGAAGAGGGCCTCAAATGAAGACCGTCTTTCTCGATCCCGTTCGACAAGATTTGCAGGACTTCCGGCGCTATGTCATCAACAAGTTTGGCGGCACCGCATGGAAAGCGACGCGCGACAAGATAGCGGATGCTGTCGCGGACATCGAGGCTTCGCCGCGCAAGGGCGCGACGCCGCCGGAACTCGTCGAC
The DNA here is from genome assembly GCF_023631445.1 of Caballeronia sp. GAWG1-5s-s. Classification (NCBI taxonomy): domain Bacteria; kingdom Pseudomonadati; phylum Pseudomonadota; class Betaproteobacteria; order Burkholderiales; family Burkholderiaceae; genus Caballeronia; species Caballeronia sp. GAWG1-5s-s. The sequence goes on from NZ_JALQDC010000001.1 coordinate 243,512, forward strand.
TTTCGCATGACGGGGTATTACGAAGTCGTTAGCGGGACGAACCGAATCATCTATAAGGTCGACGACGACACGATCTACGTGCATCTCGTCGTCGATACGCGTTCGGACCTCGAAGATATTCTCGCGCGGCGTCTCTTCAGGATCTAGCCGCTGGCCGCCCGAGCGCGCCGCCGCGCATGCCGAGCGTCAGCGCGCGCAACGACCGCACGGTGCGATCCACATAATGCGGCCTGCCCACGCCCGGCAAACGCACCGAAGCCGCGCCTGCGGAGGTGCGCGCCGCCGGCAGATGCCCGACGATCCACACGGTCCGAATGCCCAGCCGCCGATAGCTCTTCAGATGCCCGCGCGTGTCTTCGACGAGAATCGCATCGGCGAGCCGCACGCGCGCGCGTCGCATCGCACGGCGAAGCATCGGCGCGTCCGGCTTCGAGCGCCAGCGGTCGCCTTCGCGCATGTCTTCGATCGCGATCACGCGCTCGAATAGGCGCTCGATGCCGAGTTCCGCGAGCACGGCCCGCGCGTACACGGACGGCGCGTTGGTCAGCACGATCTTGCGGCCCGGCAGCGCGCGCAGCGTGCGGCCGATGCCGCGCTCGGCGCGCAGCATCGACGGAAGATCGGCGAACGTGTGGACGACGTGAAGAAAGTCGGCCGGATCGACGCCGTGATGCTTCACGAGGCCGACCAGCGTGGCGCCGTAGCGCACCGTATAGCCGACGCGCAACCGGTTCGCCTCGTCCACATCGACGCCGAGCCGGTCCATGATGTACTGCGTCATCGCGCGATTGATGGCCGGAAAGATCTGATGCGACGCGTGATGCAGCGTGTTGTCGAGATCGAAGAGCCAGACCGGCACGCGCGGCTCGACGCGGCGGCGGCGGGAAGTGGGATGCGAATTCATTGCGCGAAAAGAAACGCCCGCGCGGAGGCGGGCGTCGTCATGAAATGAGCGGGGCTCAATGAAGCTCAATGCGAGCGGATCATCGTGCCGAACGGCTGTTCGGTCAGAATTTCGAGCAGCACCGAATGCTCGATGCGCCCGTCGATGATGTGTACCGAACGCACGCCGCTCTTCGCGGCATCCAGCGCCGACGAGATTTTCGGCAGCATGCCGCCGGAGATGGTGCCGTCGGCGAACAGGGCGTCGATCTCGCGCGCCGAAAGGTCCGTGAGCAGATTGCCTTCCTTGTCCATCACGCCGGGAATGTTGGTCATCATGACGAGCTTTTCGGCGTTCAGCACGACCGCCAGCTTGCCCGCGACGAGATCCGCGTTGATGTTGTACGAGAGGCCGTCTTCGCCGAAGCCGATAGGCGAAATGACGGGAATGAACGCGTCGTCCTGCAGCGCCTTCACGACAGCCGGGTTGATGGCTTCGACTTCGCCCACTTGACCGATGTCGATGAACTGCCCCGGATTGTCGCGGTCCGGCATCATCAGCTTGCGCGCGTGGATGAGGCCGCCGTCCTTGCCGGTGAGACCGACCGCGTGGCCGCCGAAATGATTGATGAGCGTGACGATGTCCTGCTGCACTTCGCCGCCGAGCACCCACTCGACGACTTCCATCGTCTCTTCGTCGGTGACGCGCATGCCCTGAATGAACGTGCCCTGCTTGCCGATTTTCTTCAGCGCCTGGTCGATCTGCGGGCCGCCGCCGTGGACGATCACCGGGTTGATGCCGACGAGCTTCAGCAGAATGACGTCGCGCGCGAAGCCTTGCTTCAGACGCTCTTCGGTCATGGCATTGCCGCCGTATTTGATCACGACCGTCTTGCCGTGATATTGACGAATATAGGGCAGCGCCTCGGCCAGGATTTCAGCTTTCAGGGTAGGCGCGATCTGCGTGAGGTCGGGAAGGTCGGACATGGCGGCAGTCGAGGCGAAGAGCGTTAAACAGGCGGAATTGTACAGGACCGATGCGAGGCGATATGACGTTTTGCCGCGACGCCGCCCGCGTTTTCCGGCACAGCGCCGACGTGCGATCATCGTTCAACTTCTCTATGTCACGAATGCGTCACCATGACGAAGCCATCGTCCCAAACCGACGCGCCGTCCGCCGTCTGCACCCGCTGCGGCGCGACTTTCCGATGCGGCTCGCTTTCGGGCGATGCCGCCTGCTGGTGTGCGTCGCTGCCCGCGTTGCCCCCGGAGCGCCTGCGCGCGGCCGAAGCGTGTCTGTGCCGGGCGTGCCTGCTCGCTGAAATAGAAAAGGCCGGCATTTCGGGTTAGCAGAGCGCATGCCGCGCGGGGTGCGACAAATCGCGCCATCGGCGGTTCGGCGGCGCGCGCAAGCGGGATAATGCCGCATGAACCACGACTTGCCGGCGCGCGCTTTCGCTGCCGGCGCGCACTCGAAGGAACATGCATCGCATAACGAATACCGGTCGCGTCAACCTCGGCCATCTGTTCTGGCTTCGCTCGCTCGCGATCATCGGCCAGTTGACGACCATCGCCGTCGTGCAGATTTGGCTGGGCGCGAATCTGCCGCTGCCGGCCATGCTGCTCGTGATCGCGCTGGAAATGGTGTTCAACGGGCTGACGTGGCTGCGCGTCGCGCGGGCGCGGCCCGAGACGAATCTCGAACTCTTCGGGCAGATGTGCGTCGATCTCGGCGCGCTGTCGGCGTTGCTGTTTCTGTCGGGCGGCGCGACCAATCCGTTCGTCACGCTGTATCTGCCGTCGCTCGCCATTGCCGCCGCCATCCTGCCGTGGCACATGATGGCGTGCCTCGCGCTCTTCGCCGTCGCGTGTTACGCGCTTCTCAGCTACAACTACGTGCCGCTCAATATCGAGAATCCGGCGAATCTCTTCGATTATTTCCGCCTCGGCCTGTGGGTCAACTTCATGGTGAGCGTGGGCTTGATCGGCTGGTTCGTCGCGCGCATGTCGCGGGCGCTGCGCCTGCGCGACGCCGCGCTCGCCGACGCGCAGCAGCGTCATCTGCGCGATGAACGCGCGGTCGCGCTCGGCGTGCAGGCAGCAACCGTCGCGCATGAAATGGGCACGCCGCTGTCCACCATTGCCATGCTCTCCGAAGAATTGCGCGATGCCGCCGCGCACGACTCCAATCTCGCGCCGTACGCGGACGACTTCGAACTGCTCGAACAGCAGATGGCGCTCTGCACGTCGGCGCTCGCGCGGCTGCGCAGCCGGGCGAGCGGGCCGTCGAACCGGCAGCCGCTCGACGAATGGCTCGCGAGTTTCATCGAGCAATGGCGGCTGCGGCATCCGCAAGTGGAGTTCGAGCAAGTCGGCGAAGCGCCGGCGACCGCGTCCATCGACGACGCGGTGGCCGTCGGCCAGATTCTCACGATCCTGCTCGACAACGCCGCGCGCGCGAGCAGCGAGTTCGTGACGCTGCAAGCCGTGGCGGAAGCGGAAGAAGGCGCGCGTTACGTGCGCTTCGAAGTGTGCGATCGCGGCCCCGGCATTCCGCCCGCGCTGCGCGCGTCGCTCGGCGCGGGCCCTGTCGACAGCACGCAGGGCGGCCACGGCGTCGGGCTCTATCTGGCGTTCGCGGCGGCGGCGCGGCTCAACGGTTCCATCGAACTGTTGGAGGCCGAGCCGCACGGCACGCGCGCCGTGCTCAGGGTGCCGAACCGGGGCGCGGCGGCGGCGCCGGTTGCGACGGCGCGAACGGAATCGAGCGGCGCGGCGTGAACCTGCTTGGCCAAGAGAAACAAGGAGAAATGAACCATGAGCGATAACAACTTCCTGATCATCGACGACGACGAAGTCTTCTCGGGCATTCTGGCGCGCGGGCTGGCGCGTCGCGGCTACACGGCGCATCAGGCGCACAACGCGGACGAAGCCGTGAAGCTCGCGAACCAGCACAAGTTCGGTCAGATCACGGTGGACTTGCATCTCGGCAACGATTCCGGGCTGCGCCTCGTTGCCCCGTTGCGCGACCTGCAACCGGATGCGCGCATTCTCGTGCTGACCGGCTATGCGAGCATCGCGACGGCCGTGCAAGCGGTGAAAGACGGCGCGGACAACTATCTGGCGAAGCCCGCGAACGTCGAATCGATTCTTCTGGCGCTTCAGGAAGAGGCGAGCGAGCAGACGGCCGAGGAAGCAATCGAGCATCCGACGCTGCTTTCGGTGGCGCGGCTGGAGTGGGAGCATATCCAGCGGGCGCTGGCGGAGAACAACGGCAATATCTCGGCGACGGCGCGCGCGCTCAACATGCATCGGCGCACGTTGCAGCGCAAGCTGGCGAAGAAGCCGGTGCGCCAGTAAGCGACCGCTGCCACGCAGGAAAACGACGAACCAAAAAAGAACCGCCCAAGCCGGGGAACGAGGGCGGTAATCGGAGAGTTGCAACGACTTCGTGCATATACATGGGGATATGCACGAACGCAGCATACGTGGCGGCATCGCGCCCTTATATACGATAAATCCGAAAAGTAGGAAGTCTCCTAATCGCCTGCTTGTTAGCAACAAGAAAGGTGTCTCCCAGCCGCCATGCGCGCGGCGACGTTTCCGCCATATACCCTGTATACCGCGCTCAAGAAACACGTCGCGAGCGCCGTAAAGCCTCCTTGTGCGTGACATGTATCGCGCAACGCCGGCATTGCACCGGCGAGAAGCGCTGTCCGCGGGCGTCGTCTGCGGGGCGCGGAAAAGGAGCCGGGGACCGGAAGCGAGCGAGCGCGTGCGCGCCGGCTGCGTCCGACGTGCCCGCTCGCGACATTCGGAGACATCGATGAAAGGGTTTGACCGCCTGTCGGTCTTGAGCAAGCTGTTGTTGTCGTTCGCGGTCGTGATTCTGTTCACGGCGTGCGTGGGCGGAACCGGCGTGGTGTCGCTTGCCAAGATGCATAGCCTCGTCGAGGAAATCGGCGACCGTCACATGGACGGCCTTTACTGGGCCGAGGAAATCAACAAGCACAAGGTCAACACGGACCTCGACGCCGCCAACCTGACCTTCGCCGACGACGCCGGCAAGCAGAAGCTCAAACAGGACATGGGCGAATCGCTCGCCGCGATGCATCGCGCGTTCGAGCGCATGCGCCCGACGCTCTCGACGCCGCAAGGCTCGGCGCTCTACGACGCCGCGAGCCAGTCGGTCGCCGCGTGGGAAGACATCGTGCAGATGCAGATGGGCGTGAAGCCCATGCCCATCGACGTCGATCAGATGGGGCTGATTGCACGCGCGATTGCCGCGAGCGAGAAGGCGCGCGACGCGCTGGAGCGGCTCGCCGACTACAAGCGTGCGCGCGCGACGGCGGCGCGCGCGAGCGCGGCGGCGGAGTACGACACCATGCGCGTCGTGTTGCTCGCGCTCGTTCTGGGCGCGATGGCGGCGGGCGCGGTGCTGGCCGTGGTCATCGGTCGGCGTCTTGCCGCGCAGCTCGGCGGCGAGCCGGCGTATGCGGCGCAGATCGCCAACCGCATTGCGCAGGGCGATCTGACGGCGCGCGTCGAGACCCGTCCCGGCGACGACAGCAGCATGCTGCACAGCCTCGGCAACATGAGCAGCAAGCTCGCGGATATCGTCGGCGGCATTCGCCACGCGAGCGAGTCGATTTTGTTCGCATCGCGCGAGATCGCGCAGGGCAACACCGACCTCTCGCAGCGCACGGAGGAACAGGCGGCGTCGCTGGAAGAAACCGCGTCGAGCATGGAGCAGCTCACCGCGACGGTGCGCCAGAACGCGAGCAATGCCGACGAAGCCACCACGCTCGCGCGCGGCGCGTCGGACGTGTCGGCGCGCGGCAGCGAACTGGTCGGCGAAGTGGTCGACAACATGCGCGAACTGGCGTCAGGCAGCAAGCGCATGACGGACATCATCGCGGTGATCGAAGGCATCGCGTTCCAGACGAACATTCTCGCGTTGAACGCAGCCGTCGAAGCGGCGCGGGCGGGCGAGGAAGGGCGCGGCTTCGCGGTCGTGGCGGGCGAAGTGCGCTCGCTCGCGCAGCGCAGCGCGATGTCGGCGAAGGAGATCAAGGAATTGATCGAAGCGTCGACGGCGCGCGTGGACAGCGGCGCGGCGATCGCCGAGCGCGCCGGCGCGACGATGGCTGAAGTCACGGAAGCCGTGCAGCGCGTGACGGGCATCATGGCGCAGATTTCGGCGGCGTCGCACGAGCAGAGCGCGGGCATCGAGCAGGTGAATCGCGCGGTCGCGCAAATGGATCAGGTGACGCAGCAGAACGCGGCGCTCGTCGAGCAGGCCGCGGCAGCGGCCGGCGCGATGGCGGATCAGGCCGAGCAGTTGAAGGGCGCGGTGGCGGTGTTCGAGTTGGAAGGGCGCGCTTAAGCGGGCGGCAGCGGGCGGAGGCAGGGCTTGCGCGGGCTGGTGGCGGTTCGTGCGTCGTCGCATCGAGCGAATGCCGATTGAAGCAGCGCACGCCGGTCGCGCAGGCAACGTCGCGTGTAGGCGCGCGGAAAGGTTCGCGTTCGCCCGCAAGGCAGTGCCGGTTCGCGCGTCGTCGCATCAAGCGAACGCCGCTTGAAGAAGCGCCGGACGATCGCGCAGGCAACGTCGCGTGTAGGCGCGCGCGGGAAGGTTCGTATGCGCCCGCAGGACGTCGCCGGTTCGCGCGTCGTCGCGCCAAGCGAATGCCGATTGAAAAAGCGCCCGCCGGTCGCGCAGGCAACGTCGTGTGTGGCGGCGCGGAAAGGCTTCCGTTCGCCCGCAGGCCGGTGCTGGTTCGTGCGTCGTCGCATCGAGCGAACGCCGCTTGAACAGCGCCCGCCGATCACGCAGGCAACGTCGCGTGTAGGTGCGCGGAAAGGCTTCCGTTCGCCCGCCGGCCGGTGCTGGATCGCGCGTCGTCGCATCCAGCGAACGCCGCTTGAAGAAGCGCCGGACGATCGCGCAGGCAACGTCGCGTGTAGGCGCGCGCGGGAAGGTTCGTATGCGCCCGCAGGACGTCGCCGGTTCGCCGGCGTCGTCGCCTCAAGCGAACTCCGCCCCACAGCGCCGGACGATCGAGCAGGCAACACCACGCGATAGCGCCACGCAACCCCAACCTCCGCGAAACCGCGCCCAACATCGCATAAGCAACACCGATTTTCGGCTCGCTTGCCTCGGTTCGGCCCACTCCGTACACTCGCGCCTGTCCGAAGAATCAAGCGCGCCGCGTGGCCGGCGCATCATCGCCGAGAAGGAGAGCTGCCCATGTCCGATTCCTATTTCCCGCGCTGGCCCGAGCAGCCGAATGCCGAAGGCGGGCGCGTCGTCGGGCCCGATGAGCGCCTGCCCTGGCCGCAAATGATCGCGATGGGCATTCAGCACGTCGTCGCGATGTTCGGCTCCACCGTGCTCGCGCCGCTCCTGATGGGCTTCGATCCCAATCTCTGCATCTTCATGTCCGGCATCGGCACGCTGCTGTTTTTCGTGCTCGTCGGCGGACGCGTGCCGAGCTATCTCGGCTCCAGTTTCGCGTTCATCGGGCTCGTGATCGCGGTCACGGGCTACTCGGGGCACGGCGCTAACCCGAACATTCCGGTCGCGCTCGGCGGCATCATCGCGTGCGGCGTGGCGTATGCGGTCATCGGCGCGATCGTCGCGGCCGTCGGCACGCGCTGGATCGAAGCGCTGATGCCGCCCGTCGTCACCGGCTCGATCGTCTGCGTGATCGGGCTGAATCTCGCGCCGATCGCCGTGAAAGGCGTGAGCGGCAGCAACTTCGATTCGTGGATGGCGCTCGTCACCGTGCTGTGCGTCGGCGGCGTCGCAGTGTTCGCGCGCGGCATGGCGCAGCGGCTGCTCATTCTGATCGGCCTCGCCATTGCATACATCATCTATGCGGTGCTGACCAACGGCATGGGCATGGGCAAGCCGATCGACTTCGGCATCGTCTCGAACGCCGCGTGGTTCGGCCTGCCGCACTTCACCGCGCCGGTCTTCCAGCCGCAGGCCATGACGCTGCTCGCGCCCATCGCGATCATTCTCGTCGCCGAAAATCTCGGCCACATCAAGGCGGTCGGCGCGATGACCGGACGCAGTCTCGACAAGTACATCGGCCGCGCGTTCATCGGCGACGGGCTGGCGACCATCGTCTCGGGCTTTGCCGGCGGCACGGGCGTGACGACCTACGCGGAAAACATCGGCGTGATGGCAGTCACCAAGATCTACTCGACGCTCGTGTTCGTGATCGCCGCGTTGTTCGCCATCGTGCTCGGATTTTCGCCGAAGTTCGGGGCGCTGATCCAGACGATTCCCGGCCCAGTGCTCGGCGGCGTGTCGATTGTCGTGTTCGGCCTGATCGCGGTGACGGGCGCGCGCATCTGGGTCGTCAACAAGGTGGACTTCTCGGATAACCGCAATCTGATCGTCGCTGCCGTGACGCTGGTGCTCGGCGCAGGCGATTTCACGCTGAAGCTCGGCGGCTTCGCGCTCGGCGGCATCGGCACGGCGACGTTCGGCGCGATCATTTTCTATGCGATCCTGCGCCGGCGCGGGGCGGGTGTGGTTTGATGGATGGTGGCGGTTGCGGCCGCCACGCCCTCACGGCGTCATCCCCCGCTTACGATTCACAATCGCCGTCTCCGAAAGATCGATCTCCCGCATCAGCTTGTTCAGCGTCTCATCGTTGATCGCCTGATCCGTTCTCAGCCGCAGCAGTTCCGCGCGCTCGGCCCGCAGCGCCGCCATTCTGAGGCGCGTTTCCACGATCTCGCTTCGTCTCGCCGCCACGCGCGGCGCTTCCTCATCGCCGAGCGATTCCAGCCGTAGCCGGTACGTGTCCATGACGCGCGCCGTCGAATCCGCGCAGCGGGCGGACGCGGCTTCGTCCATGTCGTCGGTGAGCAGCGCGTGCGTTTCGTCGATGGCGCGGATCGCCGCCTGCGCCGCGCGCCGACGCGCCAGTCGCTCCTCCGCCGCGTGCGGATTGCGCTCGCGCTTCGCGCCGCGCAGCACCACCGGCAAGCCGACGACCGCAATCAGGAGCGAAGCCAGAATCACCGCCGACGCGATGAAGATCGCCAGATCGCGCCCCGCGAGCGCCGCGCCGTTATCGAGCGTGACCGGCAGCGAAAGCACGCCCGCGAGCGTCACCGCGCCGCGCACGCCGCCGATTGTCGTCAGCGCCAGCGTGCGCAAGCCGGGCGCGGCGCTTTCGATGCCGACCTTCGCCGCGCTGCGGCTCGCGACCCAGCGCAGGCAATACACCCACACGAAGCGCAGCGCGTAGAGCGCGAGCACCGTCGCGATCACATAGCCGATCAGAAGGCCGACTTGCGCGTTGCCGTCCTGATGCGCCTCGATCAACGCGCGCCCGATGATGTGCGGCAACTGCAAGCCGAGCAGGATGAACACCATGCCGTTGAAGACGAACTCGATCATCGTCCACGTGCTCGTCATGCGCACGCGCACCGCGCTCGGAATGGTCGCGCGCAGGCTCTGGATGTTCATCATCATCCCGGCGGAAACGGCCGCGAGAATGCCCGAGCAGCCCGCGCGCTCCGAGATCACATAGGCGGCGAACGGAATCAGCACGGTCAGGATCACGCCCGCGGCGGGATCGTCGTCCTCGGAAAACTTGAGTACGCGCGCCGGAATCTCGGTGACGATCCAGCTGATCGCCGCGCCGATCGCGAGCCCGCCCACCGAGATCACGACGAAGCTGATGGCCGCCTCGTGCAGCGAAAACACGCCGGTCAGCGCGGCCGCAATGGCGAACTTCAGCGCGACGAGACCCGACGCGTCGTTCATCAACGCTTCGCCTTCCAGAATATGCATGAGGTTCGCCGGAATGCGGTTGCGCCCGGCGATGCCCGTGAGCGCGACGGCATCGGTCGGCGAAAGCACGGCTGCGAGCGCGAAGGCGACGGGAAGCGGCATCGCGGGAATCATCCAGTGCAGGAAGTAGCCGAGCGCGCCCACGGTGATGAACACGAGCCCGAGCGCGAGCATGAGAACGGCGCGGCGCGCGAGATACAGCTCGCGTTTCGGAATGCGCCAGCCGTCGGCGAACAGCAGCGGCGGGATGAACAGCAGCATGAACAGTTCGGGGTCGAACGTGACGTGCAGCCGGAAGCCGGGCCACGCGAGCATCGCGCCGATGGCGATCTGAATGAGCGGCAGCGGCAGCTTGACCGGCAGCAGGCTGAGACCGACGCCGGACAGCGCCACGATCATCAGCAGGATGAGAACGGTGAAGACGATTTCCATGCCGGATGCGAACGCGCGGGCGTCCGTTTATTTTCGAGACGACGCGAGAGTGTAGCCCGACGCTTCGTCCACGGCATGTTTGCGCGACGCACCCACGCGGTGCGCGTGCATGCGTTTGCCGCCCGCTCGCGGTGCATGAACCCTGCAAACGCCCGACAAAGGCGGCGGCTTCGCGCGCATGGACCTTGCTTTAACGACAGCCACGGGACGCGAGACTCCCGACGAGATCATCGAGGGCGGTTCTTATGAAAACGGTATCGGGCGGGACCGGCGCGGGGCCGGAGCATGAAGCGCGCGGCGCGCGCGCGGGGGCATCCACATGGTGATCGCCAATCCCGAAAAGACGACGCTCTCCGCGCGCAGCTTCGAGCTCGGCGTGATGTCGGGCTTGGACCGCTATTCGGTCGAGCACGGCGAGTGGACGCTCTCCAGCGTCTTCCAGCCGGTGTTCAGCCTCTCGCACATGCGCGCGGTCGGCTACGAAGGACTTTTGCGCGCGCACGACGCGCTCGACCGTCCCGTGCCGCCGGTCGATGTGTTCGCGCAGGCGTCGCGCGTCGGCGAAGCGTTGCAGATCGACCGTCTCGCGCAGGCGCTGCATCTCGAGAACTTCAAGATGCTCGGCGCGCAGGACGAATGGCTGTTCCTCAACGTGCATCCCGGCGCGCTGACCGAGCCGTATCACGCGGCCGCGCTGCTCGCCAATCTGAAGCGCCTGCATATCGAGCCGCGCCGTGTCGTGCTCGAAGTGCTGGAGCAGAGCGCGGAGGACATCGAGCGTCTTGCGCAGGCCGTGCAGCAGTTCCGCGATCAGGGCTTCCTTATCGCGCTCGACGATTTCGGCGCGGGGCATACGAACATCGAACGAATCTGGCAACTCGATCCGGATATCGTCAAACTCGACCGCGTGATGCTGTCGCACGCCGGCCACAACGTGCATGCGCCGCTGTCGGAGCGCACGCGCAAGCAGCGTCGCAATATGGAAGCGGTGCTGTCGGGCATCGTCTCGCTGCTGCATGAGGCGGGCAAGCTCGTGCTGATAGAGGGCGTCGAAACCGAGCACGAGGCGCAGCTTGCGCTCGCGAGCGGCGCGGACTTCGTGCAGGGCTTTTTCTTCGCGCGGCCGCATCCGGGGCTCGCGGACGGCGTGCATGCGCAGAACATCATCGGCGAATTGACGGAGCGGTATCGCTTGCAGACCGAAGCGCGCGAGCGGCGCGTCGCGACGCGGCTTCAGCCATACGTGCGCGCGTTCGAGCGCGCGGCGGAGCGGCTCGCGGCGGGCGAACCGCTCGACGAAGTGTGCTGGAACTTCCTCGCGCTCGATCACGCCGCGCGCTGCTTTCTGCTCGATCAGAACGGCCGGCAGTCGGGCCGCAATGTCGTGCTGCGCGCCGACCGCGCCGCGCACGAAGCGCGCTTCCTGCCGCTCGTCGATGCGCAGGGCGCGAACTGGCTGCGCCGTCCGTACTTTCGCGCGGCGCTCGGCGACCCCGAGCGCGTGCATGTGACGAAGCCGTATCTGTCGATCAACGAGGCGATGCCGTGCGTCACGCTCTCGGTAGAGACCCGCTCGGGCGGCAAGCGCTGCGTGCTGTGCGGCGACATCGACTGGCTGCCGGACGACGACGCCGACTGACTTCGCTCACTTCGCGACGACGACCGGAATGCCCTTCAGCGACGACGCGCCTTTCATCGCTTCGATAGACGCGCGCACGGCATCGTCCGTCGCCGCTTCGATGCCGAGCCGCGCGACGAGTTCGCGCTCGCTGCGTTTGACCATCGCGAGATTCGCGAGCTTGACGTGACCGTAGCCGCGCACGCGCTCGAAGAGCGCGGCGAGCGCCGCGACGTCCTTGGCGTTGGCGGCATCGAGTTTCGCGAGCGCGCGCTGCATCGTGGTTTCGTAGTCCTTCGCGAGCTGGCGCTCCATGCGGCGTTCGAGCGTTCTGCCGAACGGATCGAGCGCCGTGCCGCGCAGCGCGCGCAGCTTAGACAAGCCGCCGAGCACCGGCCACATCCACTGGCCGAAGGTTTTCTTCTTCGGCGCGCCGTGCGACAAAGCCGGCGGCGCGAGGTTGAACTTCACCGTGTAAGCGTCGCCGGGCGCGCCTTCGAACTGCGCGGCGAGCGCGGCGCGGAACGCCGGGTCCGCGTGCAGGCGCGCGACTTCGTATTCGTCCTTCACCGCGAGCAGCTTGTAGAACGTAGTCGCCACTGCGCGCTTCACTTCTTCATTCGCCGATGCCTGCGCGATCAGCGAACGATATCGCTCGACATATTTCGCGCCGCCATACGCGAGCAGCCGCTCTTCGCGATCGCGGATGAGGTCGGCAAGCGGCATGTCCGCCATCGCGACGCGCTTTGGCTGCGCCGAGGACGCGAGCGAATCGAGCGCATTCATATCCGCCGCCGCGAGCCGTCCGATCGCGAAGGCGAGCTTGTTCGCGGCGACCGCGACATTGTTCAGTTCCAGCGCGCGCATCAACGCGCCGTGCGACACGGGCACGAGGCCGAGTTGCCACGCGAAGCCGAGCATCAGAATGTTCGCGCCGATGGTATCGCCGAGAAAGCGCGTCGCGAGCGATTGCGCGTCGCAGGTTTGCAGGGCATCGGCGGCATCGGCGCCGGCCGCGTGGCGCATCTTGTCGAGCAGCGCGTCGGCGTGCAGATTCGCGTCCGGATTCTGCACGAAGCTCGCGTTCGGGATGGCGTGCGTGTTCACGACGATCTTCGTCCGGTCATGCCGCACCGTTTGCAACGCTTCCGGACTGGCGCCGACGACCATATCGCACGCGAGCAGCAAGTCGGCCTGCTGGGTGTCGATGCGCACCTGGTTGAGCAGCGCGTCCTCGCTCGCCACGCGCACGAACGACAGCACCGAGCCGCCTTTCTGCGCGAAGCCCATGAAATCGAGCACCGACGCGCTCTTGCCCTCCAGATGCGCCGCCATGCTGATAAGCGCGCCGACCGTCACGACGCCCGTGCCGCCCACGCCCGTCACCAGCATGTCGTACGGCGCGTGATTCAGATGCGCGCGCGGCGGCGGTAGCGCATCGACGCGGCGCGCGAGTTCGGCGGGATCGAACGCGTGGCCGTCGGCTTTCTTCAGCTTCGCGCCTTCCAGCGTGACGAAGCTCGGGCAGAAGCCGTTCACGCACGAATAGTCCTTGTTGCACGACGACTGATCGATGCGGCGCTTGCGTCCCAGTTCCGTTTCCACCGGCTCGACGGACAGGCAGTTCGACTGCACGCCGCAATCGCCGCAGCCTTCGCACACGGCTTCGTTGATGAAAAGGCGCTTGTCCGGATCGGGAAACTCGCCCTTCTTGCGACGGCGGCGCTTTTCGGCGGCGCACGTCTGGTCGTAGATCAGCACGGTCACGCCGGCCGTTTCGCGCAGGCGGCGCTGCACGGCATCCAGTTCGCTGCGGTGATGGAAGGTCGTGCCGCGCGGGAACTGGTCTTCGTGGCCGTCGTACTTCTCCGGTTCGTCGCTCACGACGACGAGCAGCGCGATGCCTTCCGCTTCCACTTGCCGCGCGATCTGCGGCACGGAAATGCTGCCGTCGACCGGCTGGCCGCCCGTCATCGCGACGGCGTCGTTATAGAGAATCTTGTACGTGATGTTGGCTTTCGCGGCCACGGCCTGCCGGATCGCGAGAATGCCCGAGTGAAAGTACGTGCCGTCGCCGAGGTTCTGGAAGACGTGCGGCGTTTTCGTGAACATCGCGTGCGAGGCCCAGTCCACGCCTTCGCCGCCCATCTGGATGAGGCCGGTCGTGTCGCGCTCCATCCACGACGCCATGAAGTGACAGCCGATGCCCGCCTGCGCCACCGATCCTTCCGGCACTTTCGTCGACGTGTTGTGCGGGCAGCCCGAGCAGAAGTAGGGCGTGCGCTTCACGGCATCGGCGATATTCGACAGAATTTTCGGCGCGACGAGATCGACCACTTTGTCGCGGCGGTCGAGCGCCGGCTTGTGGCGCGCGAGCCACTGCGCGAACACCGGCAGCACGCGCGAGGGCCGCAGCTCGCCGAGCGCGGAGAGTAGCGGCGCGCCGTCCTGCGTCGTCTTGCCGATCACGACCGGCCGCGCGCCCTGAGCGCGGTTGTACAGATGATCCTTGATCTGCTGCTCGACGACCGGCCCTTTCTCCTCGATCACGAGCACTTCCGCGAGCCCTTCGACGAAGGTATCGAGCCGCGTGGTTTCAAGCGGAAACGACAGCCCGACTTTGTAGATGCGCACGCCAGCGGCGTCGAGGTCGTCCACGGTCAGGTCGAGGCGGCGCAGCGCCTCCATGAGATCGAGATGCGCCTTGCCGCACGTCACGATGCCGACGTTCGCGCGCGGACTCGGCGCGATCCACTTGTCGATGCTGTTCGTCCGCGCGAAGTGGCGCACGGCGTCGAGCTTTGCGTGCAGGCGCGCTTCGATCGTGAGGCTCGGCAAGTCGGGCCAGCGGTTATGCAGGCCGCCCGGCGGCGGCGTGAAGCCATCGGGCGCGGTCCAGTCGGTCTTCAACGCATCCAGATCGACGGTCGAGCCGGATTCGACCGTCTCGGAAATGGCCTTGAAGCCGACCCACGCGCCCGAAAAGCGCGAGAGCGCCCAGCCGTACAGCCCGAATTCCAACATGTCCGCCACGTTCGACGGATTCACCACCGGCATGTGCCACGCGATCATCGCCTGATCGCTCTGATGCGGCATCGACGACGAGACGCAGCCGTGGTCGTCGCCTGCCACCACGAGCACGCCGCCGTGCGGCGACGAGCCGTACGCGTTGCCGTGCTTGAGCGCATCGCCTGCGCGGTCGACGCCCGGACCTTTGCCGTACCACATCGCGAAGACGCCATCGACGGTGCGCTCCGGGTCGCTCTCCACGCGCTGCGTGCCGAGCACGGCGGTGCCGCCGAGTTCTTCGTTGATCGCGGGGAGAAAGCGCACGTCGTGCGACGCGAGCAGCTTTTTCGCCTTCCACAGTTGTTGATCCACCATGCCGAGCGGCGAGCCGCGATAGCCGCTGATAAAGCCGGCCGTGTTCAGATGCGCGGCGCGGTCGAGCGCGCGCTGCATCAACACGAGACGCACCAGCGCCTGCGTGCCCGTCAGGAAGATTCGGCCGCGCGTGGCGCTCAGGTTGTCGGCGAGTTGATAGTCGGACAGCGCGGGTTCGTTGAGGCGAGGCGACAGGGCATCGGCGGGGACGCGTGCGTTCATGGTTGTCTCGTTCTTTGTATGTGAGGCAATACGTCATTTTTTGTCACCGAAAGCGGAATGTTTTTGCGCACTCGCTGCAAATCGGCAGACGTTGAGAAACCACGCAGGCTTTTTCGAGATAAATGGGAGAAATCTGCTCGATCCGGGCGCGCGTCGGCGTAAACCCGCAGCCGTGCGGCTCGCGTGGCGGCGCTGATTAGGACTAACCTGAACGCTCCGAAAACAAGAGAAGGCCGACGCCGATGAAACTCTTCTACTGGCCGAAGACGCGCGCGTTTCGCGCGCTGTGGATGCTCGAAGAACTGCGCGAGCCGTATGAACTGGCGTTCGTGAATATCCGCGCGGGCGCGCAGAACGAAGCCGCGTTCAGTCGCGTGAACCCGATGTCGAAGCTCCCCGCGCTCGACGACGGCGGCGTGCGCGTGGCCGAATCCGGCGCGGTGCTGCTCTATCTTGCCGACCGCTTTCCGGACGCGCGTCTGGGCGCGCCGCTTTCGGACCCGGCGCGCGGCCGGTTCCTGCAATGGATGTTCTTCACCGGCTCATGCCTGGAACCGGCGATGGCCGAGCGCTTGACCGGCGCGCAGGGCAACACCTTCAGCTTCGGCTGGGGCGATCTTTCGCGCGTCGAACACGCAATCGAAAGCGCGCTCGAAGAAGGGCCGTGGCTGCTCGGCGAGCCGTTCACCGCCGCCGACATACTGCTCGCGAGTACGTTGCAGATCGCTTTCGTCGCGAGGCTGATCGAGCCGCAAGGCGTGCTCTTCGATTACGTCGAACGGGCGGTGGCGCGCGAAGGCTACGAACGCGCGGCCGCAATCGATCATCGCGAGGCCGAGCGCCTCGGACTCAGGCCGCACCCGAAAATGCCGGTGGATTGAGCGGAGAGTCAGGGAAACGCGCGGGGCTTCGGAATGCCCGCGCCGGCGTCGATGTCCGCGACCGCGCGCAGGTGCGCGAGCTGAATGGCTTCGTTGGACGTCGGGAGCCCGTCGTCGCCGCCGACTGTCTTCCAGTCCTGCACGGCTTTGTCCAGATGGCGAATCTCGTACTCGGCGTCCCAGCGCGGGCCCTGAAGCTCGATCGGCCGCACGTGGATGGAATAGACGCCATATAGGAAGACCTGGTCCGGCATGTCGCCCTCCGATGCAGTGTACGGCGCGCCCGCGCCGTCTTTCTGCCAGCTACAGTTCGATTTCCCCGAGGATGCGGTGCGCAAGCGCGCGCGCTTCGTCGAGTGCTTCGTGCTCGTTCTCCGATGCCGCTTCCACTTCGTAGAGCGTCGCGTCGGGCTGCTCGCCGTCGTCGCGCGAGAGGGAGACGAGCCCCTGGAACTTGCCGCCGTCGATGGCGCGCACGCCGATCGTCGCGGTGTAGATGCCTTTCGTGTAGGTCGTGTCTTCCATGATGGATTCGCCTCTGGCCCAAGGACTTAAGCATGAAATTCATGCTAGCACGCGGTCATGCGCCGCGTGTGACCGCGGCGCGCCCGAATCTGCGCTTGAGTCCGCGCTTGAGTCCTTAGCCGAGCAATTCCTCGACCTCGTCGAGCGACGGCGAATGCGCGCCCGAATGACGGCACGCCGCCGCGCCCGCCGCGAGCGCGAACTTGAGATGCTCGGGCCAGCCGCCGTGACGCGCCATCAGGCTATAGAGCAGCCCGCCGATGGACGCATCGCCCGCGCCGACCGTATCCGCCACCTCGATGACCGGCGGACGCGCGTTGAACGCTTCATCGCCGGCATAGAGCGTCGCCTCCGACGAGCCGCGGGTGACGAGCACGGTGGCTTGCGGATTCATCGCGCGCAGTTGGGCGAGCGCGTCTTCCTCGGGAATGCCGCGAAACAGCATGTGCAGGTCTTCGTCCGACACCTTGATGAGATCGGCGAGGCCCGCCATGTTGCGCAGGATCGGCTCGTAGCCGTGCTCCATCAGGTTCCGGTAGTTCGGATCGAAGCTGATCTTCACGCCGTGCTCGCGCAGTTTCGCGGCGAGCGCGGCGAGCGTCGCGCCGAGCGGCTGGCGCACGAGGCTGATGCAGCCGAAGTGCGCCCACTTCACGCGCTCCATCCAGCCTTGCGGCAGCTTCTCGGGATCGAAGGCGAGATCCGCGCCGTTTTCGCCCATGAAGTAGTAGGTCGGCGGCTGCGTCTTGTGGACGATGGCGAGCAGCGGCGGACGCTCGACGCGCTGCATGAAGCGCATGTCGAGGCCCGCGGCGACGCTCGCCTGCCAGAGGTCGTCGGAGAAATTGTCGGTGCCGAGCGAGCCTGCGCATGCGGTCGGCAGGCCGAGCCGGGCGACGGCGCGCGCGACGTTCCAGCCCGCGCCGCCCGGGCGCGACAGCCAGCTCGACTCGCCGGTGCGGATGAGGTCAGTGAGAATGTCGCCGGCCGAGACGAACTGCGGAAAAGTGGTGTGATCGGTTGCCATCGTGCTTACCGTGAGTTGTGCGGCGAGGCGAGCGCGTTCAGCACTTCGTAGCACGCGCCCATCGTGTGGTAGTCGGTCTTGCCGGCGGGACTTTTTTCGTCGCCGTACTTGCGGTTGTCGCAGGTCAGTATGCGATACCACGCGCCGTAGCGGTGATCGACGAAATGCGCCCAGCTATAGCGCCAGAGTTCGTCGTAGCAGTCCCAGAAGCGTTCGCTGCCGGTTCGCGCGCCGAGGAGCGCCGCCGCCGCGAAGCTCTCGGCCTGCACCCAGAAGTACTTGTCGTGATCGCAGATGCTGTCGTCGGGGCCGAAGCCGTAGTAGAGGCCGCCGTGCTGGTCGTCCCATGCGCGGGAAAAGCCCGCGTCGAACAGCTCGATGGCGCGCGGCGCGAGCCACGGCAGCGCGCGATGCCGTTCCAGAATGAGCAGCAGCTTCGCCCATTCAGTCTGATGCCCCGCCTGAAAGCCCCACGGCCGGAAGATGTTCGAGCTGTCCGATTCGTTGTAATGCCAGTCCACCGACCAGTCGCGGTGAAAATGCTCCCACACGAGGCCGTTCGACAGCCGCGCCTGCCGCAGCGTGACGTTGCCCGCGATCTTCTCGGCGCGGTCGAGGTACAGCACGTGGCCGGTCGCCTCGTACGCGGCGAGCAAGGCTTCGGTCGCGTGCATGTTCGCGTTCTGCCCGCGGTAGTCCGAAAGGTGCCAGTCGGGCGTGGCTTCGTCTGCGTAGAGACCGGCTTCGGCGTCCCAGAAGCGGCGTTCCATCAGGGCGAACGTTTCGTCGATCATGGGCCGCGCTTCGTCGATGCCCGCCATGGCCGCATGCGCGCACGCGAGCAGCACGAACGCCATCCCGTAGCAATGCCGCGTGCCGTCGAGCGTGCGTTTCTGGCCGTCGCGCCACTCGATTTCCCAGTCGTAGCCCTCGTGCGCGGTGTCCCAGTGCGCGTCGCGCAGGAAACGGAACGCGTGGCGGGCGTCGTCGAGGAATTGCGCATCGCCGAAGTGGCGATACGCCATCGCGTAGTTGAAGACGAAGCGCGTGCTGCTGACGAGATGGCGCGTCGTGCGGTCGTAGACGGTGCCGTCGTCCTTGAAGAAGTGGAAGAAGCCGCCGGACGGATCGCGGCCGGTCGGCGCGTAGAAGGCCAGCGTGTCGCGGACGTGCGAAAGCAGGAAGTCGCGGCTGCGGAAGTCGATTCCACCTTCCGGCGCTTCGCCCGAGACGACGGCGGCGACGGCGGCTGAAGCGGTCATGTTCATGGCGTGCGGTGCTCCTCTTTCGCGCCCGAACTCGCGCGGGCGATGAATTCCACGCTCATCAGCGAGTCGGCCTGATCCGGCGAGGTCGAATGATCGTCGAGCAGCAACTCGACGCCTCGCCGCCCGAGCGCTTCCTTGTCCACGGCGACCGTCGATAGCGGCGGCGCGCTGTGAGCGGCGGCGGGAATGTCGTCGAAGCCGACGAACGCGATGTCGTCCGGCACGCGCAAACCGTGCGCGAGACAGACGCGCATGGCCGCGAGGGCCGCTGCATCGTTATAGGCGAAAACCGCGTCCGGCAGCGCACTCGATTTTGCGCGCGTCTCGGCGATCAGGCGCTCCATCGCGTCGGCTGCGGCGACATCGGCGGGCACGCCGGCCTGCGCGGTGATTTCGAGCGTCGGATCGAAGAGCAGGCCCGCGTCGAAATACGCCTTGCGATAGCCGAGCGCCCGCTGCGCGATACTGTGATGCGCGAGCGACCCGCCGATAAACGCGACGCGCCGCCGTCCGAGCGCGAACAGATGCTGCATGGCGAGCGCCGCGCCCTTCGCGTTGTCGATGTCGACTGAACGAAAGCCGGGCGCGCGCAAGTCGATGAGCACGATGGGACGCGCGAGCGACTGCAGATGCGCGAGCAGTTCCGGTTCGACGAAGCCCGCGACCGCGATGGCGTCCGGCGCGTGCAGCCGCATTTGCTGCGCGAGGTCTTGCGTCGGTCCGGCGGTGAGCACGGACGGCACGAGACGACGCTCGCGGCACGCTTCTTCGAAGCCGTGGAGCACTTGCGAGAAGAACGGGCTGACGGCGAAATTGTTGTGCTGCCGATGCAGCAGAAAGGTCACGCGACGGATGCGCGTGCGCAACTGCGCGGAATCGTAGCCGAGGCGTTGCGCGACTTCGACGACGCGCACGCGGGTAGCCTCCGATAAACCCGGCTGGTTCTTCAGCGCACGCGAAACCGTCCCGATGGAGACGCTCGCCGCGCGTGCGACATCGCGGATGGTAGTGGCCATCGTGTTGTTCTCTAGGATGAGGCGAGAGCGCGCGGCATATGCGGCGCTTGTGGGGGCGGATTGTATAGTAAAAGTGCCCGCGCGACGCGTGCGGGAGCGCTTAGAGGAAACCACTAAGGCTTGTGGGAAAGGGCGTTGGGGTTGAAGGGGTTGTTTAGTAAAAGGGCGAGCGTTTTTGGTCGTCGGACCGCGTGGCGCGGCGTGCGGTGCGCTTGCGGGTCGGTACCGTCGCGCGCGGCCCGCGTCAGCCTGCAGGGCTCCTTGAACGCGGCAGCGATGACGTGCTCTGCGCTGCGCGTTCGCTCATGATGTCCGGTTCGCCGGCGACACAGCATCGTGGCGCGCGTCGTGTCGGACCCAACTTGTGAGCGCATTAGTCGCCGTCATGCCTTGGCTGTACGAACGAACGGACGCAACCGCGGACTTGTCGCGGCATCCGAACGTGCCTGCGTTGCTCGCGGACGCGTCGCGCGGGTCAGACCCATATGAGTTCACGGCTCCCCAAGCCGCAGGCACAGTGCCGGCGAAACCGTCGCCTGCGTCGGCGCCGCATTCGGTCCGAGCGGGCTGCGTAAAGCTCGCTCGCAGGTCAGCATTGACCGCTGACCACGCCCGGATCGAGCGAAAGACGCGATCTCGAGCTTGCCGTCGAAAGCGGCGCAGCCTGAGTGCCCTGATCCGTCGTGTTAGCTCAAGATTCCCGACTCGCGCAACTCCGCACCGTCGCGTGCCGCTCAAATCAGCACGACCTCATAAGGCCGCGTCAGCCGCGCAAGCACATGTTCCGGTAGCACCGCCGCCTGTCCTGTCGCCGTATCCGGTTCCAGTTGGCTGCGGAAAGCCTGCACCGCTCGCAGCTTCCGCGCAAGCGTTGCTTCGTCGAGCACGATCTTGCGGGCACGGCTCCACGGTACGCGGGTATCGTCGGGGGACGCCCAGTCCCACGTGCAAAGCGGCACTTCCACGAAGGGCAAGCCGAGCGCCGTGGCGGCCGAGAACGCGGCACGTCCCACCGCCTCGTGATCCGGATGGCCGTCGTGACGCCACGTCGCGAAGACGATGTCGTCCGGTTGCAAGTGGCTGGCGAGATAACCCGACAAACCCGGCTCCATGTGCTGCGCGCTGCCATGCTGCAGGCCGAGCCTCGCTACCTGCACGTTTCGCAGATGCAGCCGCTGCAACGCTTCGCGCGTTTCCATCGGGCGAACGGCGGCGAGGCGCTCCGGCGTCCATTCGGTGGAATTCGGGTGGCTTGCGGTACCGTCCGTGACCGCGACGATCAGAAGGTGCCTGCTGGTCTCCGATAGCTGCGCGAGCAATCCGCCTGTTCCGAGAACTTCTGCGTCAGGATGCGGCGCAACGACGACTGCGCGTGCGCCGGGCGGCACGAGATCGCTCGGATGCACTTCCGGCAATGCGCCGAGCCGTCCCCAACTCTGCCATGTGGCTTCCGGCGTGCCTTGAGCGGAGGGCTCGCTGTGCTGCGACGGCGAAACGCGAGTCTTGAGCGCGGCCATTCAATGCTCTCCCTATCCATTCGCGCGCAGCTTCACCGCAGCCGCGGCATGCGACGCGCGGACAGAGCCCGACGACGCGCACGACCGCGCAATGCCGGATCGCCGCGATAACCGGCTCCTTGCAGCAGAAGTTCATGGATAAGTGATGTGCTGTTCATGGCTTTCCCCGTGCTCGCCTATGCGAGTTATGACCGCAGTGTGGCAAGTCATGTACCCGATTGACACTCGGCCGAATGGCATAGGCAAAAGCGCCGGACTTCGGGCATTCGACTGTCGCGTGATGCTGCCAACGATCAGGTTGTTTTGCCTATGCCGTTCGGCCGAGTCGACGTCGAAGGAGGCTTCGGCTCAAATGACAAAGAGGCCGCACGAGGCGGCCTGTTCGAAGCGGAGAAAGACGATGCAGCGGTCAACGGCGGGCGGGCGCCCCGACGGTTTTGCCTTCGCGCACGGGCTCGGCGGCAGTCCTGCGCGAGCCCCAACGCTGCGCGAGTACGGCGCACACCATCAGCTGGATCTGGTGGAAGAGCATCAACGGCAGTACCACCGCACCCACGGCGTGGGAGGCGAAGATGACCTTCGCCATCGGAATGCCGGACGCCAGACTCTTCTTCGAGCCGCAGAAGATGATGGTGATCTGGTCCGCGCGGCCGAAGCCCAGCCGTTTCGCGCTCAACGCGGTGATGAAGAGCGCGGCCGCAAGCAGGACGATGTTCACGACGAGCAGGCCCGCCAGCGCCGAGACAGGAATCGAATGCCAGATGCCTTCGTTCACCGCTTCGCTGAATGCGACGTAGACGACCAGCAGGATCGAGCCCTGATCGACGAACTTCAGCACCGGCTTGTGGCGGTCCACCCATTTGCCGATGGCCGGACGCAGCAATTGCCCGGCGATGAACGGCACGAGCAGTTGCAGCACGATATTGCCGACGGTGTGCCAGGGCGAGCCGGTGGTTGCGCCGTGATTGCTGACGAGCACGCCGACGAGCGCGGGCGTAATGAAAATGCCGAGCAGGCTGGAGGCCGACGCGCTGCACACGGCGGCCGGCACGTTGCCCTTCGCCATCGAAGTGAATGCGATGGAGGACTGCACCGTGGACGGCAACGTGCAGAGAAAGAGGATGCCGGTGTACAGCGCCGGGGTGACGAGCGGACTGAGAACAGGCTTGAGCGCGACGGCCAGCAGCGGGAACATCACGAAGGTACTGAGCAGCACGAGCAAATGCAGACGCCAGTGCGTCGCGCCGGCGACGATCGCCTCCCGGGAAAGCTTCGCGCCGTGCAGGAAGAACAGCAGCCCGATGGCGATGTCGGTGATCCAGTTGAACGCGACCGCCGCACTGCCGCGGCACGGCAGCAAGCTGGCGATGATGACGGTGCCGATCAGCGCAAGCGTGAAGTTGTCAGGAAGGAGTTTGGGCCGTGCCATCTAGGAAGTCTCGCACTCGGGCGCGCCGGACAGTCTGGCCGGCTAACGTCGCGTCAGGGAAAACCATGATTTTCGCCTGCGGTCGATTGAATTGGCAAATTCATTTCTTCGATCGATTGATTCCGCTTTCGCATGAAAACGGGCGAAGCCGTGGCGAAGCGCAGCAACTTTCAGGCCGCGCCTGCTCGCAGAGAACGGCGCTATCGTCCTATGAATCTGCTCGCAAATAAGGACGGCGAAGCGAAAAAACTCTGACGTAACATGGTGTTACAACCATCGCGCGGACCTAACACTTTTTGGCTCGACGGCTCGCGCGAAGGTTAATAAATTATTGGATGCGCTGGTCGGGCGATGGGCTCATCGTTCGCGTCGATAGTGGTGTGCAGACATCGACGACGGCTCGCGCCTCCGTAAGCGGCTATGGCTGCGCTCGAACGGATGAATACTCGTGCTGGATGCAGGCAGTTCTGACATGGCGCCCACAGGCTTTCGCAAGACGACTCGGTTTCTCGCTTCCACCGCGCTGATTGGGCTCGCGGCGGCAGGATCGCTCGCGCTGGCGGGGCCGCGTGCGGAATGGCTGTCGTCGGCCGTGTTCGAGGATTCGGCCGCGAGCCGCCAGTCTCTGCATGCCACGCCGATCGCCGCCAAGGAAGGGCTGACCCCCGTGAGCGCCGAGATGCGCCCGACGCCGCGCGGCGAGCAGGCCGCGCCGTTCCACGGCACAGGCTCCATCCGCGCCGACATCACGCGCTATAACGAAGAACGCAACGTGCCCCGTCCGCAGGGCCGCCCGTCGGACGACGGCCGCACGCCTGCCGCGTCGAACTTCCGCAACTGAGCGGCCCGCCCCGCCCACGCGCGTCTCTCGATCGCGCGGCCCGATGCCTCGTCTTGTTTCGTCCTGGTTAACGAAAAACAATTGGCGCGTCCAGCCCGCATGTCGCGGTGACGTAATCTCGCCACAATAAGGCGTCACTTTTCCTGTCAGACGTTCCCCTCTTTTTTCCGCGCAAGGACAATGCGGCCTTCGGCTCATTGCGCGCTTCCCTTTGTTTCGAAACTCCTTTCATCGCGTCGGAAGGCGCGCCGCGCCTGCTTTCCGGTGGGTCGCATCGCGTGGTTCGCAGCCGTGCGATGCGGGCGGCGTGCGAAAAGCATGAGCGTCGCGATCGACGCTCGCATGAC
Source organism: Caballeronia sp. GAWG1-5s-s (assembly GCF_023631445.1). NCBI lineage: Bacteria > Pseudomonadati > Pseudomonadota > Betaproteobacteria > Burkholderiales > Burkholderiaceae > Caballeronia > Caballeronia sp. GAWG1-5s-s. Next base: position 267,719 of record NZ_JALQDC010000001.1, read on the forward strand.
GGAGTACTCGAAACGCTATACCCGCAATAACGATAAACATTTTTGACCGGAGAAATGGTCCGTAAAGATGGTGCCGCTCCACACGCGATGCCTCTCGTCAGAAGCCCATTACGCCGGTCAGACGAGGTGAGCCCCAGGTTCCTCGCCCGCCACGCTTTTAATTTTCGACAAAGACAGGAGAGTTCAAGATGCCAACCGTCAACCGTGCGCCGCGCAACACGCTGAAAGCGGCGGTCAGGGCCACCGCAGTCGCAGCGATGATCGGCTTTTTCGCCGCGGGCGCTGCTCACGCGCAATCCAGCGTGTCGCTGTACGGCCAGGTCGACGAATGGGTCGGCGCCACCAAGTTTCCCGGCGGCCAGCGCGCGTGGAACGTCAGCGGCGGCGGCATGTCGACGTCGTACTGGGGCATGAAGGGCGCCGAAGACCTGGGCAACGGCTACAAGGCGATCTTCACGCTCGAGAGCTTCTTCCGCGCGCAGAACGGTCGCTACGGCCGCTTCGACGGCGACACGTTCTTCGCCCGTAACTCGTATGTCGGCATTCAAGGTCCGATCGGTACGTTCACCGCTGGCCGCCTGACCACGCAACTCTTCGTCTCGACGATTCTGTTCAACCCGTTCGTCGACTCGTACGTGTTCTCGCCGATGGTCGCTCACGTCTTCCTCGGCCAGGGTACGTTCCCGACCTACACGACGGATCAGGGCGTGACGGGCGACTCCGGCTGGAACAACGCCGTGCAGTACACGACGCCTGACTTCAACGGCCTCTCCGGCAGCGCGATGTACGCGTTCGGCAACAGCGCCGGCGACAACCGCTCGAAGAAGTACAGCGCGCAGTTCCTGTACTTCCACGGCCCGTTCGCGGCGACCGGCGTCTATCAGTACGTGAACTTCAACAACACGCCGGGCGATCTGCCGACGTCCAATGCCTTCACGATTCCCGGCTTCAAGAGCCAGAGCGTCGGGCAACTGGGGGCGTCGTTCGACATGAAGTACGTGAAGTTCTTCGCGCAGTACATGTACACGAAGAACGACATCGAACCGACCTCGTTTCACGTCAACACGGGGCAGGGCGGCGTGACGGTGCCGGTCGGCCCCGGCACGGTGATGGCGTCGTACGCGTACTCGCGCAGCAACGGCGGTCTCGACCAGACGCACAAGAGCTGGGCAGTCGGCTACGACTATCCGCTCTCGAAGCGCACCGACGTGTACGCCGCGTACCTGAACGACAAGTACACCGGCATGTCTTCGGGCGATACGTTCGGCGTCGGCATCCGCGCGAAGTTTTAAGCGGAGCGCCAAGGCCGCAAAAGAAAACACCGCGCCGAGTGCGCGGTGTTTTTTTGCAGACGACCCCAGAAGCGGAGAATCAACGAATCGCCAGCCGCCTCTTCGCCTCCTCATACTCTTCTTTCAGCCGCGCGACCAGTTCGGCGACGCTCGGCGTGTCGTGCATCAGGCCGACGCCCTGGCCCGCGCCCCAGATGTCCTTCCACGCCTTCGCCTTGCTCGATCCATCGCCGAAATTCATCGCGGTCTTGTCGGATTCGGGCAGCGCGTCCGGGTCCAGCCCCGCGTTCAGGATGCTCCGGCGAATGTAGTTGCCGTGCACGCCCGTGAAAAGATTCGTGTAGATGATGTCCGCCGCGGTCGAATCGACGATTGCCTGCTTGTAGCTGTCGAGCGCATGCGCCTCGCGCGTTGCGATGAAGCGCGTGCCCATGTAAGCGAGGTCCGCGCCCATCGCCTGCGCAGCGAGAATCGAGCCGCCGTTGGCGATCGATCCCGACAGCACGATCGGTCCATCGAAAATGCGCCGCACTTCGCCGACGAGCGCGAACGGCGACGTGGTGCCCGCGTGCCCGCCCGCGCCCGCCGCGACGAGAATCAGCCCGTCGACGCCCGCGTCCAGCGCCTTTTGCGCGTGCCGCAGATTGATGACGTCGTGCAACACGATGCCGCCATACGAATGCACGGCGTCGATCATCTCTTTGACCGGCGCGCGCAGGCTCGTGATGAAGATCGGCACCTTGTGCTCGACGCACACGCGCACGTCATGTTCGAGCCGCGCGTTCGACTGATGCACGATCTGGTTCACCGCGATCGGTCCGACCACTGCATCCGGATTCGCCGCCTTGTGCTCGGCGAGCGACGCCTGAATCTGCGTGAGCCATTCGTCGAGTAGTTCGGCCGGCCGCGCGTTCAGCGCGGGAAACGAGCCGACGATACCCGCCTTGCATTGCGCGAGCACGAGTTCGGGGTAACTGACGATGAACATCGGCGAGCCGATGACGGGAAGCGCGAGATTCTGCAGGACGGCGGGAAGGGCCATGAGACGAGTCTCCTGATGTGTCATCTCGTTCGACGCTAGCGTAAGCATGCCTCGAAGCGATGAATAGGAACGATCGTTCGATTATAGGCAGCGCGAGCTTGCTTTTGATCGGGGCAAATCCGAGTGAATCCTCGGTTTTCAGGCAATTCGGGCGTTCGTCGAGTGAGCATTCCAAGCGCCACGCCTACAATGACCTGCACCGCGACAACAAGAACTCACCATGTCATTCGCAGCCTACGAGCCGTTTAGCGTCGACGCCGCGGGCGTCGCGATCGCGGGCGTGAAGGGCGGCAACGGTCCGCCGCTTCTGCTTCTGCACGGCCATCCGCAGACGCACGAGATCTGGCACAAGTGCGCCGACGTTCTCGCGCGCCACTTCACGGTGATCGCGACGGATCTGCGCGGCTACGGCGCGTCGGCGAAACCCGAGAGCGACGACCAGCACGCGCCGTATTCGAAGCGCGCGATGGCCGCCGATCAGGTCGCCGTCATGCGGCACTTCGGCTACGAGCGCTTTCTCGTGTGCGCGCATGATCGCGGCGCGCGCGTCGCGCATCGCATGGCGATGGATTTTCCCGGCGTCGTCGATCGCCTGATGCTGCTCGACATCGCGCCGACGCTCGCCATGTACGAAGCGACCGACCGCGAGTTCGCGACCGCGTATTTCCACTGGTTCCTGTTGATTCAGCCGTCGCCGCTGCCGGAACTGCTGATCGGCGGCAATCCGAACGCGTATATCGACCGCGTGATGGGCAATCGCCATGCGGGCCTCGCGCCGTTCGCGCCGCATGCGTTGCAGGCGTACCGCGATGCGCTCGCGCAGCCGGGCGCGGTCTACGCGATGTGCGAGGACTATCGCGCGTCCGCGAGCATCGACCTGGAACACGATCGCGCCGATCGCGAGCGCGGGCTCAAGATCGCGTGTCCGCTGCGCGTGCTGTGGGGCGAACAGGGCGTGATCGAGCGATGCTTCGACGCGCTCGCCGAATGGCGGCGCGTGGCCCGCGACGTGAGCGGCCGCGCGCTGCCGTGCGGGCATTACATTCCCGAGGAGCAGCCGGATGCGTTGATCGACGAGATGCTCGCGTTTTTCGACACAGACGCATGACGAGCGAGCGTCAACCATCTGTAGGGAAAGCACCGATGCACGGGGTATATCGTCGGGTTACGATCGACTCGACGTTGATCACGTCTATGTTCGCCGCTTGCCGTAGCTGACAAGCGGCTTTCTTTTTGCCCGCGCATTTATCACGCGAGGGCCACCACGCCCGCGTTCACCTTCACCGCGCCCGCCTGCGCGAGTTCCCCGACGATTCTCTCCAGCAACGCGCGGCGCTCGCCCGGCGCGGCAAGCGCATTCGCGGCGGCGCGCATGGCGCGCGCCGTTGCAGTGGTCGCAAAGAGCGCGTCGAAGCTCATCGCGCGCACTTCCATCAGCTTGAAGACGATCAGCACCTTCAGCGCGTTCTTCGCGTTGCGGGCGGGATCGGCCTGCAAGTAGTCGAGCCGCGACGAGGCGACATCGAGCGCGCGCGCCACGTCCGTGAACGGCGCGCCGTGGCCGGGAATCACGAGACCGACGTCGAGCCGCGCGATGAGTTCGAGCACCGCGCGTTCTTCGGCGAAACCGCTTGCGCCTTCGAGCTCCGGAAAGATCACGCCGAAGCCGTTCTCCCACAGCGCGTCGGCGCTGATGAGCACGCGCGTCTCGGCGCAGTAGAGCATCAGCGAGTGCGGGTCATGTCCCGGCGCGCCGAGCACGGACCATGCGAGTCCGCCGAGCATGAGCGTCGCGCCCGTCGCGATGGTGCCCGTGAAGCCGAAGCGGTCGCACCGCTGGCCGGTGGCGTTGAAACTGAGCGCGTGCTCGTCCCATTCGCGCACGGCGTCGGCTTCGCTCGCGGGGATCAGCGTGTCGCACGCATACGTTTGCTGAAGCAGCGCGTTGCCGCCGCAATGGTCCGAATGCAGATGCGTATTCACGATCAGATCGAGCTGGCGGCGCGGACCGAGCTTTTGCCTGACGAGCGCTAACGTTTGCGGCGCATGCGAAACGTAGCCGGTATCGACGAGCGCCGCGCCTTCGTCGCCGACGAACAGCACATTGTTCGACGAGAGCCAGCCGCGCTCGAAAACGGTCATGGAGTCGGGTAGCGCGTTCAAGGCGCGGTCTCCTTCGGCATGACGACGATGGTCGCCGTCGCCTTCATCACGGTTTCGCCGAGTTGATTGCGGGCGCCGCCTTCGAGCTTCGTCAGGTCGCCGCCGAGGCTCGCTTTCCACTTCGCTTCAATGACTTGCCAGCGCATGGTGAGCACGTCGCCGGCTTTCACGGCGCGCGTCAACTTGATGCCGAATTCGAGGCCGAGCGGCTGCGCATATCGCGCGAAGTGGTCGGCGATCATCGCCATGAGATGCGCGGTCGGCTGCGTGCCGGACGCGATCAGCGCGCCGAAGCGGCTCGCGCGCGCATAGGCTTCGTCGTGATGCAGCGGGTTCGTATCGTTGACGAGCGCCGCGAATTCGCGGATGGAATCGGCCGGCAGCGCGAGCGTCGCCTCGAACGATTCGCCCAGCATCACGACGCGCGCGCCTTGCCTGCGGCTCGGGATGCGCGCGAGCACGCCGCGTTTCGCGGCGTCGTCATACGCGCTCCATTCGGCGATCTCGTCGATGGTGCGAAAGCAGCCATCGCAAAAGCCCGTTTGCGCGTTCATGCGGCAGACGTCGACGCACGGCGACGGCACGCCGTTCATTGCGCCGCCGTCTCGCGCAGCGCGACATCGGCGACCGGCGCGCCCGTCAGATCGATCAACTCTTGCGGCGACAGGTTGAAGACCGCATGCGGATGCCCGGCCGCGGCCCACAGGCTGTCGAGCGCGAGCAGGTCTTCGTCGATCAACGTGACCGGCTCGACCGCATGCCCGATCGGGCACACGCCGCCGATCGCGTAGCCGGTCTTTTCGCGCACGAACTTGGCGTCCGCGCGGGCGAGTGCGCCGACGCGCGCCGCGACTTTCGCTTCGTCCACGCGATTCGCGCCGCTCGCGATCACGAGCACGGGCGCATCGTCTTCGCGGCGGCGAAAAAGAATCGACTTGGCGATCTGCGCGATCGAGCAGTCGAGCCCGGCCGCCGCTTCCGCCGATGTCTTGCCGGTCTCGGGCAGCATCACGACCGGATGCGGATGACCGCGCTCCTGCAACAGCAACGCGACGCGGCGCGCGGAGTCGGGCAGGGCTTCGATAGGAGTCGGTTCGATCATGGAGTTTCTCTTCGTGACACGCTTAGACGCAGACTTCGCCGCTCTTTTTCTTCGCCAGCAACGCGCGGCCGGCGCGCGAGGCGCTCGGCTTGCCGATTGCGCGCGAAATGAAATCGCCGATCTCGACGAGTTCATCGAGATTCACGCCGGTCTCGATGCCGAGCCCGTTCATCAGATACACGACGTCTTCGGTCGCCACATTACCCGTCGCGCCCTTCGCGTACGGACAGCCGCCGAGCCCCGCCACCGACGCATGAAAAATCTCGATGCCTTCGAGCAGCGCCGCATAGATGTTGCCGATGGCCTGGCCGTACGTATCGTGAAAGTGGCCCGACAGACGCTCGCGCGGAAACACCTTCGATGCCGCCGCGACCACTTCACGCGTGCGCTTCGGCGTGGCGACGCCGATGGTATCGGCGATATCGATCTCGTCGCAGCCGAGCGCCTTCATCCGCTCGACCACATCCACTACGGACGCCACGCTCACTTCGCCCTGATACGGACAGCCGAGCGCGCACGAAATGCTCGCGCGCAGCCGCATGCCGGCTTCCTTCGCGGCTTTCGCGACCGGCTCGAAACGCGCGATGCTCTCCGCGATGCTGCAATTGATGTTCTTCTGCGAGAACGCCTCGCTCGCCGCGCCGAAGATGACGACTTCGTCGGCCTTCGCTTCGAGCGCGCCCTCGAAGCCGCGCATGTTCGGCGTGAGCACGGAGTAGATGGTGCCCGGCCGGCGCTCGATGCGGGCCATGACGCCGGCGGCGTCGGCCATTTGCGGCACCCACTTCGCGGATACGAACGACGTCGCCTCGACATTCACGACGCCCGCGCGCGCGAGCCGGTTCACGAGCTCGACCTTTGTTTCCGTCGAGACGAATTCCTTCTCGTTCTGCAGACCGTCGCGCGGTCCGACTTCGACGATTTTCACTTTGGTGGGAAGCATGGCTGTCTCCGTTATAAGCCCTCGCGCGATTCAGTAACCGCGCTCGAAATCCACGATGCCGCTGATCGCTTCGCCACGCGCGAGCGCCCGAATCTTCGCGGCGATCTGCACGACGCTTTCCTCGCGCAACGTCTCCGCCGAGATGTGCGGCGTGATGCTGACGCGCGGATGCCGCCAGAACGGATGATCGGCGGGCAGCGGCTCGGCATGGAACACGTCGAGCATCGCGCGGGACAACTGCCCGCTGTCGAGCGCGGCGAGCAAGTCGGCGTCGACGACATGCGGACCGCGCGCCACGTTCACCAGATACGCGCCGCGCGCGAGCTTGCCGAACGCGCGAGCATTCAGGATGCCTTCGGTATCCGGCGTATGCGGCAGCAGGTTGATGAGCACCTTCGCGCCGTCGAGAAAGGCATCGAATCGCTGGGGGCCGGCGAAAACTTCGACGCCAGCGATGACCTTCGGCGTGCGGCTGTAGCCGCGCACCGGCACGCCCAGACCGACCAGCGCACGCGCCACTTCAGCGCCGAGCACGCCCAAGCCCAGCACGCCGACCGTGAAGGTCTTGCGCGCATGCTGCGGCAGTTTCTGCCAGCGGCCTTCGCGTTGCAGCGCGTCGTATTCGTCGAAGCGGCGCATGAAGCGCAGCACGGCATAGGTCGCGTATTCGACCATCTGCTGCGCCATGCCGGTGTCTTCCAGACGCACGAGCATGGCGTTGGGCGGCAGCGTGCCCGGCTCCTTGCGCTCGACATCGAGGATGGCATCGACGCCCGCGCCGAGATTGAACACGGCCTTCAGATCCGGACGATCGGCGAAGAGCTCGCGCGGCGCGCGCCACACGACCGCATAGTCGGCGTGCGCGGTGTCGCCCGGTTGCCAGACGCGCACGTCCGCTTCCGGCAGTTCGCGCGCGAAGTCGCGCAGCCAGGCGTCCGTGTCCGTGTGTTGCTCGTAGAAGATGATCTTCATGCGGCTCACTTGGCGAACAACTGGCCGATGTCGTTGAACGCCTTGAATTCGAGCGCGTTGCCGCACGGATCGAGGAAGAACATCGTGGCCTGCTCGCCGACTTCGCCTTTGAAGCGGATATGCGGCTCGATGATGAACTTCGTCCCCACGCCCTTCAGACGCTCGGCGAGCGCGTGCCAGTCGCTCATCGAGAGCACGACGCCGAAGTGGCGCACCGGCACGGCGTCGCCATCGACGGCGTTCTTCGCGGCGGGGCGTGCCTCGTCGGGCGAAAGGTGCGCGACCAGTTGATGCCCGAAGAAATCGAAATCCACCCACTCGGGCGAACTGCGTCCTTCGGGACAGCCGAGCAACTCGCCGTAGAACGCGCGGGCGTTCTCTAGACTGGTGACGGGAAAGGCGAGATGGAACGGCTGCAGCGTGCGTTGCGTCCTCGAATGGTCCGCGTGCTCGAAGCGGCCGGCGGATTCATCGGGTAGATCGGACATACGGCCTCCCTGTGGCGACGATGCGGCGATTCGGGACATTTTACGGTGACGGCGCGCTCGGCGTGCGGCTGCGAATAACCAAATGACGATTGAATCGTTCGCGGCCGCGCTGCATCACGCGAGAATGAAGCCTGAACCGAATGCAGCCGAGGCACGCATGAACATGAACGACGAACCCTTGCGGCGGCCTGTGCTCGTGACCGTGCCCGGACTGCACGGCAGCGAAGGCGCGCACTGGCAGAGCTGGCTGGAGCGGCAATACATGGAAGCATCGCGCGTCGAGCAGGCCGACTGGGACGCGCCGCATCTCGACGAGTGGGCAAGCGCCGTCGAAGCGCGGCTCGACGCGTTGCAGCGGCCCGCCGTGCTCGCCGCGCACAGCTTCGGCTGTCTGGCGGTCGCGCATGCGTTCAGGCGTGCGCGTAGCCGCGCACTCTCGCGGGTGACCGGCGTGTTGCTGGTCGCGCCGGCAAGCCCCGACAAGTTCCGGCTCGCGGGCCGGTTCGAGCCACAGCGACTTGCCGTGCCGTCGATCGTGGTCGGCAGCGAGACGGACCCGTGGATGCCGATCGACCGGGCGCGCAATCTCGCGCAGCATCTGGGCAGCGCGTTCGTGAATTTCGGCGATGCCGGGCACATCAACACGGCGGCGGGCTTCGGTCCGTGGCCGCACGCGAAGTATCTCGTCGATACGCTCGCGCATTACGCGCCGCCCGAGGCGAACGCCGAGCGCGAGCGATTGCAGCGTGAACATGCGTATGGCTGATGCTGCTTAAGCGCATCCGATAACATACATGGCCGCCTTCGAGCGGCCTTTCGCTTTCTGATTACGGGGAAATCATGGCGGCATTCAGGCAAATCGCGCTCGCGACATTGATGATGGCGACGGGCGTCGCGCACGCGGACACCACGCTGCTCAACGTCTCCTACGACGTGACGCGCGAGCTATACAAGGACATCGACGCGGCCTTCGTCGCGGACTACAAAAAGCGCACCGGCGAGACCGTATCGGTGAGGCAGTCGCATGGCGCGTCGAGCGCGCAGGCGTTGTCGGTGATGCAGGGCTTGCAGGCGGACGTGGTGACGATGAACCAGCCGAACGACATCGACCTGCTCGCCGAGCGCGCTCAGCTTGTGCCGGCCAACTGGCGCACGCGCCTGCCGAACGGGAGCGCGCCGTACACCACCACGATGGTGTTCCTCGTGCGCCACGGCAATCCGAAGCACATCAAGGACTGGAGCGATCTGGCGCGGCCCGGCGTGCAGGCGGTCATCGCCAATCCGAAGACATCGGGTAACGGACGCTACACGTATCTCGCGGCGTGGGGCTACAAGAAGCAGCAGGGCGCGACCGACGCGCAGGCGCAGGACTTCGAGAAGGCGATCTTCGCGAACGTGCCGGTGCTCGACACGGGCGGACGCGGCGCGACGACGACGTTCACGCAGCGCGGCATCGGCGATGTGCTCGTGACGTTCGAAAACGAAGTGGGGCTGATAGAAGCGGGCGCGGGCGCGAAGGATTTCGACGCCGTGTATCCGTCGTCGAGCTTGCTCGCGGAGCCGCCGGTTTCGATCGTCGATAAGGTGGTGGACAAGCGGGGCACGCGCAAGGAGGCACAGGCGTATCTCGACTTCCTGTACACGCCGCAGGCGCAGGAGATCATCGCGCAGCATCATCTGCGGCCGCGTAACGCGGACGTGCTCGCAAAGCATGCGAGCGAGTTCAAGCCGCTGAAGACGTTTACGGTGGAGCAGGTTTTTGGAAGCTGGCAGAAGGCGCAGCAGACGCATTTTGCGGACGGCGGGACGTTTGATCAGATCGTCGCCGACAAAAAATAAAACCCCCGCGGGGCTCGCGAGCACCGACGCAAGCCCCGCGCTTAACGCTCAATCCCCGCAGTGCCGCGCCGCCGTTTCGTGCGCCGCTTCCGCCCGCATTCCCAGCCGCTCGATGAGCTTCCGGTCCGCTTCCGCCTGCGGATTACTCGTCGTCAACAGTTGATCGCCGTAGAAGATCGAATTCGCGCCCGCCGCGAAGCAAAGCGCCTGCAACGCCTCGTTCATCTGCTCGCGGCCAGCCGACAGACGCACCATCGCCTTCGGCATCGTGATGCGCGCCACCGCGATCGTGCGCACGAACTCGAACGGATCGAGCGCCTCGGTGCCGGTCAGCGGCGTGCCCGCCACCTGCACGAGATTGTTGATCGGCACCGACTCCGGATACGGCTCCATGTTCGCGAGCTGCGAAATCAGACCCGCGCGCTCGCGACGCGATTCGCCCATGCCCACGATCCCGCCGCAACACACGTTGATGCCCGCATCGCGCACATGCTCCAGCGTATCGAGGCGGTCCTGATACGTGCGCGTCGAGATGATCTGGCCGTAGAACTCCGGCGACGTGTCGAGGTTGTGGTTGTAGTAATCGAGGCCCGCATCGCGCAGCGCCTGCGCCTGATGCGACTCCAGCATGCCGAGCGTCACGCACGTCTCCAAGCCCATCGCCTTCACGCCGCGAATCATTTCCTTGATCGGCTCCAGATGACGGTCCTTCGGATTGCGCCACGCCGCGCCCATGCAAAAGCGCGTCGCGCCGTTGGCCTTCGCGGTTTCGGCGGCCTTCAGCACGGCATCGACTTCCATCAGCTTGTCGGCCTTCACGCCCGTGTCGTGATGCACGGACTGCGGGCAGTACGCGCAGTCTTCCTCGCAGCCGCCCGTCTTGATCGACAACAGCGTGGAAAGCTGCACGGCGTTCGGATCGAAGTGCTCGCGATGCACGGTCTGCGCGCGATACAGCAAATCGTTGAACGGCAGTTCGTAGAGCGCGACGACATCGGCGACGCGCCAGCGCGCGGGCGCTTGCGTCGGCGTGTGTGCTTGGGCGTGTTGAGCCGTGCCGGCAGTGAGAGTCTGCGTCATGTGAGTTCAGTCCTTGAGATGAAGCGTGTCGAGCAGCGCGGGCACGTCGAGATGATCGGCGGCGCGCGCCGCATCGCGCGACGTGAGATGCGGAATCACGCCCAGAAGCGGCGCGGCAATGCGTTGCTTGAGCGTGGCGATGTTTTCGTCGGGATACAGCATAGTCGGATCGACGCGATTGGCCACCCAGCCCGCGAGCGTCAGCCCGCGCGCAGCAATCGCTTCGGCGGTCAAGAGCGCATGGCTGATGCAGCCGAGCCGCATGCCGACGACGAGCACCACCGGCACATTCAGCGCGACGGCGAGATCGGCGGTGTCGTGCGTCTCGTCGAGCGGCACGCGAAAGCCGCCGACGCCTTCCACCACGACGATATCCGCGCGCGTCGAAGCCTCGCGGTGCGCATCCACGATGCGCCCGATATCCAGCGCGATGCCTTCGCGCGCCGCCGCGATATGCGGCGCGATCGGCTCGCGCATCATGAACGGCGTGCGCATGTCGGGCGGCAGCGCGACGCTCGCGGCGGCGTCCAGTTGATCGGCGTCTTCGTTGTGCAGCATGCCGTCGCGCATGACGGCGCCCGACGCGATCGGCTTCATCGCGGCGGCGCGAAGGCCCGTGCGAGCGAAGCCGTGAAGCAGCGCGCAGGAGACGAAGGTCTTGCCGATCTCCGTATCGGTGCCGGCGACGAAAAGTGATAAAGCGGTCATAGCGTGTTCAAAGCGTATTCAAAGCGTGGCCGAGACGGTCGAGGTCTTCGCGACTATGCGCGGCGGAAAGCGAAATGCGCAGGCGCGACGTGCCGGACGGAACCGTCGGCGGTCGAATGGCGGGCACCCAAAGGCCCTGTGCGTCGAGCGCGGCGGCGATGGCGAGCGTCTCGTCGTTGCCGCCGATCACGAGCGGCTGCACCGCCGTTTGCGAATCCACCGGAAGCCAGCGCGTGCGCTTGAGCATGGCGCGCGTGGTGTCGATGAGCGTAGCGAGATGCGCGCGTCGCGCGTCGCCTTCATCGCCCGCAATGAGCGCGATGCTCGCCGATACCGCATGCGCGACCGCAGGCGGCGCGGCCGTCGTGAAGATATACGGACGCGCGCGCTGCACGAGCCATTCGACGACCGTGGCGTGCGCCGCGACGAACGCGCCCGCGACGCCCGCCGCCTTGCCGAGCGTGCCGACATAGACGAGATGCGGCGAGCGCAGCGCGAAGTGCGCGAGCGCGCCGCGACCTTGCGGGCCGAGCACGCCGAAGCCGTGCGCATCGTCGACGACGAGCCACGCGCCGTACTTCTCCGCCAGTTCGACGAGACCCGCGAGCGGCGCGATATCGCCGTCCATGCTGAAGACCGTGTCGGTGACGATGAGTTTCGTCGCGGTCTCGTCGCGCGAGGCATCCAGCATGGCGTCGAGCGCGGCGAGGTCCGCATGCGGATAAATCTGCGTCTGCGCGCGGGAAAGCCGCACGCCGTCGATCAGCGAAGCGTGATTCAGCGCGTCGGAAAACACGAGCGTGCCGCGCCCGGCCAGCGTCGTGAGCACGGCGAGATTTGCCATGTAGCCGGTGCTGAAGTAGAGCGCGCGAGGATCGTCGACGAAGCCGCCCGAGAACGCGGCCAGATGGTCTTCGAGTTGGGCATGAGCCCGCGAATGGCCGCCCAGCAGATGCGAACCGCCGCTACCCGCGCCGTAAAGCGCAGCGCCTTCGGCGAGCGCCGCGCGGATCGCTTCGTGCGCCGCGAGGCCGAGATAGTCGTTGCTCGCGAAGCCGATCATCGCGCGGCCATCGACGGTCATATGCGCGGAATTCGCGCCGTCGATGATCCTGCGACGGCGGCGCAAGCCGCGCGCGTCGATATCAGCGAGACCCTGATTCAGCGTCTCGTAGAGCGCCTGCGTGGTGTCGTTCATGCGGCGCACTCCGCGAGCGTGGCGTCGAGCGTATCGAGCGTGCGCCGCGCGAGCAGCGCGAGTTCGTCGTCCGAGAGGATGTACGGCGGCATCATGTACACCGTCTTGCCGATGGGACGCATCAGCAGTTCGCGCTGCAACGCGTTGGCAAAGAAGCGGCGCGAGAACGCGGCATCTTCTGTATCGACGTCGAACGCGAAGATCGTGCCGCGCTCACGGAAGTTGCGCGTGCGCGCGTGCTTCGCGAGCGGCTGCAATGCTTCGCGCAGCAACGCCGACTTGCGTCGGTTTTCGGCGAGCACGTTCGCGCTTTCGAAGAGATCGAGCGTTGCAAGCGCCGCGCGGCACGCGAGCGGATTGCCCGTGTACGAATGCGAATGCAGAAAGCCGCGCGTGATGTCGTCGTCGTAGAAGGCGGCGTAGATTTCGTCGCGCGTGAGCACGAGCGAAAGCGGCAGATAGCCGCCGCTGATGCCCTTAGACAGGCACACGAAATCCGGCCACACGCCCGCCTGCTCGCACGCGAAGAAGGTGCCGGTGCGCCCGCAGCCGACCGCGATCTCATCGGCGATCAGATGCACGCCGAACTCGTCGCAGAGCGCGCGCAGGCGCGTGAGATACGACGCGTCGTACATCGCCATGCCGGCCGCGCACTGCACGAGCGGCTCGACGATCACGGCGGCGAGACGCGCCGCGCGTTCGGCGAAGAGCGCGCGCATCGCGTCGATCGCCGCATCCACGCCCGCCGACGCCGGCGATGCGACCACATGCGCGTGGCGAATCAGCGGATCGTACGCGTCCTTGAACAGCGCGACATCCGTCACGCCGAGCGCGCCGATGGTCTCGCCGTGATAGCTGTTCGCGAGACACGCGAACTCGCGCTTCTCGCTCTGGCCGCGATTGCGCCAGAAGTGAAAGCTCATCTTCAGCGCGATTTCTACCGCCGAAGCGCCATCGGAGGCGAAGAACGCGTGGCCGAGCGTCTTCTGCGTGAGCGCCGAAAGACGCTCCGCCAGTTCGACGGCGCTCGCGTGCGTGCAGCCCGCGAGCATCGCGTGTTCGAGCGTGTCGAGCTGATCCTTGAGCGCGCGGTTGATATCGGGATTCGCGTGGCCGAAGAGATTGACCCACCACGAACTGATGGCGTCGAGATAGCGGTTGCCCGCCGGATCGTAGAGCCACGCGCCCTTGCCGCGTGCGATCGGCACGAGCGGCATGCGCTCGTGATGCTTCATCTGGGTACACGGGTGCCACACGGCGGCGAGCGAACGCGCGACCCAGTCTTGATTGGCTTCTGTGTTCAAAACGGCTCCCAGGCCCGCGCGAACGCGAGCCGGCACATCGGGCAGGCGCGGCGGCCTGCGCTTTTCGAGGAAACTGCGCGAGAGTTTCGCGCGCTCCAATTATCCCGAAAATGCGCGCGGCCTTCGCTTTTCGCCCACCATTTGGACGATGCAGCCGCGCGCATGCGACGTGCGAAAACGCGCTTTCGCACGCAACTTCGCCGAACGCGACGGCTAATCGTAGGATAGCCGCCTCAAGATGCAAAAACGCCGGCGCAGCGGCCGGCGTCGTTGGAAGCGTGAACTGCGCGTTCAGCGCGAGGCCGTCTGCGTGTCCGCGCTGTTGTTCTTCCAGACCACCGCGTTATCGACCGCGTAGAGGCGGCACGGATCGCTGCTCTGCTTCTGGCAGCCGGCAATGGCCACGGCCATCGGATCGTCGCCGCCTTCGGCCCACGACCACGCGCCCGAGTCGGACACGGCGAACGCGCGGCTCGAATACTGGCTCAGGAAATTGCGATACCCGGCGCGGCCGGCTTCATCGACGAACGGAACCGACTGCACGGCGTCGAGGCTCGCGAAATCCGTGGCGTTCGGCGCGTGCGGCTCGGCGACCTGATACTGCACGGAGGTCGGCATGCCGACTTGCGCGAGGAACGCCTTCACGCGCGGCCACCAGATCTGCACGCCGTCGCGATCGCCGACGAGCCGGTGCGCGTCGTTCTTGTAGGTGCCGAAGTCGACCATGTTCGACCGCGCGCCGTGCGAGACGAACGCCGTGTACATCTGCGACGCGAGATCGCCCGGCCAGACCGAATCGTTATCGCCGTACAGCCACAGCGACGGCAGGCGGACATTCTCGCCATACGCGCCGAAGGCATCGACGAGATTCTTCTGCCAGCCCGCGCATTCGTCCTGCCGCAAGCCGCCCGAGAAATTGATGAGACCGCGCACGCCCGGCGCGGCGAGCGCATCGCGCGCGCCGTAGGCGATGGTCGTCAGCCCGCCGTGCGACGTGCCCGCGACGACGATATGCGTCTTGTCGACGTAAGGCTGCGCGCTCATGTACTCGACGGTGGCGGCGACGTCGCGCGCCTGCGCGAAACCGTTGGCTTCGACATTGCAGCCGTGGCCCGCATAGTCGCCGCCGGAGCCCGCGAAGCCGCGGCGGTTCGGCACGACGACGACATAGCCGTGACGCACGAACTCACGCGCGAGCGCGACCGGCCGGTTGCGCGGCTGGGCGTGCGAATCGCCGGGAAGCTTGCCGTGATTGAAGACGATCATCGGGAACGGGCCCGCGCCGTCCGGTTTAAAGACAGTGGTTTCGAGCGCGATGTCGTCTTCCGGCACCTCGATGACCGTTTCGTTCAGGCCATTCGCGACGACCGGCAGCCGCGCGTCGAGCGCATCCGGAATCTGGCTGAAGACGGGCGCCGCGAGCCCTTCGGATTGGCGGATGCCGCCGATCGGTTCGGCGTGCACGACGGACGCGACCAACGACGCCGCGAGCGAGCATGCCATGCTGCATCCGACCAACCAGGTTCTGATCGCCATCCGTGAACTCCGACCGCACTCGAATCAATGTGTTGATATGACGCGGACCCCGAATCGCCGGTTGAAGTCACAAGCTGGCCGCGCTGCTGACAATGAGCAGTGTGGAATGCCGGGCGTTGGAGTCATGCCTCGAAAAGGCATGACAAATGGCTTCAAACTGGAAAAAACGGGTGACCGCATTTGGCCGGGCGCGAGAATGACAGCGCCCTGACGCAAACACAGATTACCCGTTCAAAATTGCACTGCACAATAAAGGAAACCCCGTAACAGCTTAATCTGAAAGGAGAAGTTCA
This sequence comes from Caballeronia sp. GAWG1-5s-s, assembly GCF_023631445.1. NCBI lineage: Bacteria > Pseudomonadati > Pseudomonadota > Betaproteobacteria > Burkholderiales > Burkholderiaceae > Caballeronia > Caballeronia sp. GAWG1-5s-s. Next base: position 283,679 of record NZ_JALQDC010000001.1, read on the forward strand.
GGAAATTAATACCGTCTTGTTTTTAAGCGACGATTTACTTTTCGATGATGTCGCCGTCGATATAAATCCAGTGGCTTTCGGCATTGCGCGTGAAACGGCTCGCTTCGTGCAGCCGATGCGCGCGCCCGCCGACTTTGTATCGCGCGACGAATTCGACTTCTTCGTGATTGGCGTCGATAACCGCGTGCCGTTTGATCTGCAAGCCAAGCCAGCGCGTGCCGTCGCCGGAAGCGTCGAGGTCGGGCGGACAGGTCTTCGCGTCCCATGTCGCGCGCAGATAGGCGGTGTCGCCGAGCACATAGGCGGTGTAGCGCGAGCGCATGAGTTCCATCGCGTTTGCCGGAAACGCGCCGCCTTCGATGAAGCGGCCGCAGCAGTCCGCATAGCGCGGCGCGCGCGCGTCCGGGCGCCGCGACGGCGCTGCGCCGCCGCACGGACAGTCGACCGGCGTCATGCATCGACTCCCGGCATCTCGACATGGCCAGGCTGATTGCGCACGCGATCCAGCCACGCGCGAATGGCCGGATAGCGCGACAGATCGAGCCCCGCTTCGTCGGCCACGTGCGTGTAGGCGTACAGCGCGATGTCGGCCACCGTGTAGCGCTCGCCGACAAAGAACGTGCGCGACGCGAGATGCTGCTCCATCACGTCGAGCGCGCGATACGAACCGGCGGTCTTCTCGGGCAGACGCGGATCGTCCGGCTGCTTCAGAAACTCGCGGATGAAGCGCGCCACCGCGACATACGGCTCGTGGCTGTACTGCTCGAAGAACATCCATTGCAGCACTTGCGCGCGTTCGAGGCGATCGTCGGGAAGCAGCGCGGAGCCTTCGGCGAGATAGCAGAGAATGGCGTCGGATTCAGAGAGCGTCGTCGTTTCGTCTATGACGAGCACGGGCACCTTGCCGTTCGGGTTCAGCTTGCGGAAGGCGTCGGTGCGCGTCGCGCCGTGCATCATGTCAACTTCGTGCCAGACATAGGGCAAGTTCAGTTGTTCGAGCGCGAGCCGCACCTTGTAGCAGTTGCCGGACGCCGACACGCCGTGCACGTGATAAGTCATTCCCCGATTCTCCTTGTCATGGCGCGGCTCACCAGTCGAGCCGCGTGCCGTCGTACTGAATGAAGCGGCCGTTGTACTCGTCGCGCAGCGCGTGCGCTTCTGCAATGACGGCGCGCATGCCGGTGACGCTGCGCGCCACGTCGATGGCCGCGGAGGGCCCGCCCATTTCCGTGCGCACCCAGCCGGGATGCAGCGCGAGGCACGCCGAATGACGCGACTGCACCGACGCCACCTTCAGCGCCGAGTTGAGCGCCGCCTTGCTGGCGCGATACAGCCAGCCGGTCGTGCCGCTCGCCTCGCTAATGCTGCCCATCTTGCTCGACACGACGGCGAGCACGCCGTGCGCGGCATCGACGAGCGGCAGCAGCACGGGCATCAGTTGCATCGGGCCGCGCACGTTAGTATGCATGACGTGATCGAAGTCTTCGGCGCTGATGGTCTCGACGCCTTCGGTGCGCGGGCCGTAGACGCCGGACACGATGATCGCCACATCGAGCCGCTCCTCGTCGAGCTGCCACGCGAGCGCGGCGATCTGCTCCGGCTGCGTGACGTCGAGCGAAAAGGTCTGCGCGCCGAGCGCATCGAGCGCGGAAAGGGCGGCTTTGTCGCGGGCGGTGGCGAGCACGCGCCAGCCGTCGCGCGCATATTGACGCACGAATTCGTGGCCGATGCCGCGAGACGCGCCGAGAATCAGAGCGGTTTTCATCAGTCGTCCTTTGTTGTCTGTCTCAAACGAGTTCGATACCCATTGCCGTCGCTTCGCCGCCGCCGATGCACAGCGTCGCCACGCCGCGCTTGCCGCCGCGCGCGCGCAATGCGCCGATCAACGTCACGAGAATACGCGCGCCCGACGCGCCGATCGGATGCCCGAGCGCGCATGCGCCGCCGTTCACGTTGACCTTGTCGTGCGGCAGGTCGTGCTCGCGCATCGCGGCCATCGTGACGACGGCGAAGGCTTCGTTGATCTCGTACAGATCGACATCGTTCGCGCGCCAGCCGTTCTTCTCGAAGAGCTTGCGGATTGCGCCGACCGGCGCGGTCGTGAAGAGCGCCGGCTGCTGCGCGAACGTGCTGTGTCCGACGACGCGCGCAATCGGCGTCGCGCCGAGGCGCTTCGCGGTCGATTCGCGCATCATCACGAGCGCGGCCGCGCCATCCGATATCGACGACGAATTCGCCGCCGTCACGGTGCCGTCCTTCGCGAACGCCGGCTTCAGCGACGGAATCTTCTCGATGTTCGCCTTGAACGGCTGCTCGTCGCGCTCGATGACGATATCGCCCTTCCTGCCCGCCACCGTAACCGGCGCGATCTCCCACGCGAACGAACCGTCCTCGTTCGCGCGTTGCGCGCGGCGCAGCGATTCCACCGCGAACGCATCCTGCGATTCGCGCGAGAATTCATACGACGACGCGCACTGCTCCGCGAACGTGCCCATCAGGCGGCCTTTTTCGTACGCGTCTTCGAGGCCGTCGAGGAACATGTGATCGAGCACTTGTCCGTGTCCCATGCGCATGCCGCCGCGCGCCTTCGGCAGCAGATACGGCGCGTTCGTCATGCTCTCCATGCCGCCCGCGACCATCACATCCGCCGAGCCGGCGAGCAGCATGTCGTGCGCGAACATCGCGGCGCGCATGCCGGAGCCGCACATCTTGTTGATGGTCGTGCAACCGGTCGAGAGCGGCAGGCCCGCGCCGAGCGCCGCCTGTCGCGCGGGCGCCTGACCTTGTCCTGCCGGAAGCACGCAGCCCATGATCGCTTCGTCGATCTGCTCGGGGCTAAGCCCCGCGCGTTCCACCGCCGCGCGAATGGCGGCCGCGCCCAGTTGCGGCGCCGTCAACGCGGCGAAATCGCCCTGAAACGCGGCCATCGGCGTGCGCGCGGCCGAAACGATGACTACGGGATTCTCTTGTGTCTCACTCATGTTTTAGCTCCTGAATGACGCCCTGAATGACAGAGGGAACATCGCCGAGACGCGCCGCGTCGGACGCGATCACGTCGTTTTCCGCTGCATGTGCGCCGTCGCGTTTCAACGCGGCGAGGCACGATTGATACGTCGAATCCACTTTCTCCTGCGCGCTGATCATCATGCCGAGATTGCGCAGACGGCCGTCGTGAACGCCGTAGGTCCAGCCATGCACGGTGAGCGCTTGTCCACGCGACCAGGCGTCGTTGACCACCGTGGTGCGGCATACGTTGAGCGTCTGCTCGATGGTGTTCAGTTCCACGAGCCTGCGATGCCGCGCTTCGCCCATCGGCCATTCGTCGAGCAACGCGGCGTGCTTCTCGCGCACGTCCTCGACATGGCGCAGCCAGTTGTCCGCGAGACCCACGCGCCGCCCGACGAGCGCCGCGCCCACGCCCGAGCAGCCGTAATGACCGACGACCATGATGTGCTTGACCTTCAGCATGTCGACGGCGAACTGGATCACCGAGAGGCAGTTGAGGTCCGAATGCACGACCACGTTCGCGATGTTCCGATGCACGAACACCTCGCCCGGCGGCAAGCCGATGATCTGGTTCGCGGGCACGCGCGAGTCCGAGCAGCCGATCCACAGATACTCCGGCGCTTGTTGATGCGCGAGCCGCTCGAAGAACTCGGCGTCTTCCGCGAGCTTGCGCGTGACCCAGTTCTGGTTGTTCTCGAACAGATGAACGAGAGGATGGGCTTCGTTGGTGCGGTCAGTCATGTTCGTGTTCGTGTTTCAAGGGCGCGCGTTATGCAGCGCGCGCCGGTGCCTTCTGGAATCGCTCCGGATAACGGACGCAGAACCGGACGGCAGGGTCATAGGGAAAGAAATCGGCGATTTCGCCTTGCAGCAGTTGCTCCTTGTGACGCTGCCACAGCGCAGGGTCGAAGAGATCCGCGTGATGCCGCATGAACGCTTCGCGCACGCGCGGATCGCCGAGCAGGAAGGTGCCGTACGTCTCGGGAAAGATATCGTGCGGCCCGACGCTATACCACGGCTCGCCGGACAACTCGTCTTCCTCGGTGCGCGGCGGCGGCACGCGGCGCACGTTGCAGTCCGTGAGGTACTCGATCTCGTCGTAATCGTAGAACACCACGCGTCCGTGCCGCGTGACGCCGAAGTTCTTGTACAGCATGTCGCCGGGAAAGATGTTGGCCTGCATCAACTGTTTGATGGCGTCGCCGTATTCGCGAATGCCGTGGTCGATGTCGTCGGCGTGGCCGTTCTTCAGGAACAGATTGAGCGGCACCATGCGCCGTTCGATATACACATGGCGGATCACGAGCTTGTCGCCTTCGTATTCGATCATCGATGGCGCTTCTTTCTCCAGTTCGCGGATAAGCGCGTGATCGAGGCGCGCAAGCGGCAGCGCGACGCTCGAATATTCGAGCGTATCGGCCATGCGTCCCAGCCGGTCGTGCCGTTTCACGAGCTGGTACTTGTCCTGAATCTTCTCGCGCGTGGTTTCCTTCGGCGGCGGGAAGGCGTCCTTGATGAGCTTGAACACATACGGAAACGACGGCAGCGTGAACACGATCATCACGAGTCCCTTGATGCCCGGCGCGATGATGAACTGATCGCTCGAATGCTTCAGATGATGCAGCAAGTCGCGGTAGAACAGATTCTTGCCCTGCTTTTGCAGGCCCAGCGACGTATAGATTTCCGCGTTCGGCTTCGCCGGCATGATGGTGCGCAGGAAGTGAACGTACGCGGACGGCACTTCCATATCGACCAGAAAATACGAGTGCGCGAAGCTGAAGATGATGAGCAGTTGCTGGCGCTCGGTCAGCACCGTATCGAGCGCGAGCAGCCCACGCTGCGTATGGCGAATGGCGATGGCGAACGGCAGCAACGAATCGCCATGAATGATGCGCCCGATGATATACGCAGCCTTGTTGCGGAAGAACAGCGACGAAAGCACGTGAATCTGGAAGTTCGGCGCGGGCGCGAAATCGCCGAATGCATTGCGCAAGGATTGCATCACGCACTGCACATCGCGCGTCAAATCTTCGAACGGCGGCTCGAGCTGAAAGTTCGTGACGATACGTTCGAGCGTCGCGGCGAGGCCGTCGGTGTCCGGGTAATACGCGCGATACGTCGGCTTCGCGGCGGGCTCGTCGTTCTCGATGTATTCGGTCGAGATCGCCGGGCGCACGAAGATGAAATCGTTGTTGAAGTACGAGCGATGCAGAATCTTGCAGCACACCGAATTAAAAAACGTCTCCGCGCATTCCGGCTGCCGATGCGTCGTCAACAGGCCGATGTAATGCAGCTTGATTTGCTGCCAGACGTCGTCGTCGATATGCTCGGCGTCGTATTCGTCTTCGAGACGCGCCACGCATTCCGCCACGCGATCGTCATACGACGCAATGCGCTCGCGAGCCAGCCGCGCCAGCGCATGCCAGTCGCCGCGTTCGAAGAGCGGCTTCGCTTCGATGGCGGCATCGCGAAACACGCGGTAATGGCGATCGAACCCTTCGAGCAGCGTCTGCGCGACATCGAAGCCGATTTGCGACGAAAGCAGCTTGGGGAAGTGGTTCATGTCGGCGTGCGCGGGTCGTGGGTCGCGGGTTGAGCTCACATCATGCGGCTTTCGCTCGGCGGGCGCGCTTGTCCATGCCCGCTGCGAGCAGCGCGCGGCCTTCCTTCTCGTACGCGGCGAGTTCGGCGAGCGTCGTGTTGATGTCCTCCAGTTGCCGTTCGAGCACTTGCCGATGCGCCGCAATGGTGTCCACGAAGCCGCGCAATTGCGCGGTCGTGCCGGTCGGGGAATCGTAAAGGTCGAGCAGCGTGCGAATCTCCGACAGCGTGAAGCCGAGCCGCTTGCCGCGCAGAGTCAGCTTCAGGCGCGTGCGATCCCGCGACGAATACACGCGCCGCAGGCCGTTCGTGCCTTCGCGTCGCGGCGCGAGGAGACCCTGATCTTCGTAAAAGCGAATGGCGCGAGGCGTGATGTCGAATTCGCGCGCCAGTTCGGTGATCGAGAAATGCGTGGGCTGAGTCATCGGGAAAGCGCCGCGCGCCGGAGCGCGTCCAACGTTAGAATGACGTTTACGTTATCGTCAACTTCGCCGGATTGCAACGCGGCGCAAACCCTCAGAGCACCGACCGATGAACGCACTCGAACATCAGCTCGACTACGTCTTTGCCGACGAAATGCCCGCGCCCGGCGGCGCGAAAGAAGTGGCGCCCGGCGTCTACTGGCTGCGCATGCCGCTGCCATTCGCGCTGGATCACATTAACCTGTGGCTGCTGCGCGATGAAATCGACGGCGTGAAAGGCTGGACCGTGATTGATTGCGGCATCGCGAACGAGAGCATTCGCGCGAACTGGGAGCGCGTGTTCGATACGGTGCTCGACGGTCAGCCGGTGCTGCGCCTGATGGTCACGCATTGCCATCCGGACCATCTGGGACTCGCGCACTGGATCTGTCAGGGCGGAGACAAGAAACGCTGGAACGTGCGGCTGTGGATCTCGCTCGGCGAATATGCGATGGGCCGCGTGATGGCCGCGGGCGACGGCTCCAACGCGGGCGGCGAGCGCGCGGCACAGCACTTCGCGGCGCACGGCCTGACGGACGCGGCATCGCTCGATGCGCTCAGGAAGCGCGACAGCTATTACCCGACGCTCGTGCCCTCGATGCCGCGCGAATTCCGCCGCATTCGTGACGGCGACCGGCTGCGCATCGGCACGCGCGAGTGGGAAGTGGTGACGGGCTACGGCCATTCGCCGGAGCATGTTGCGCTCTACTGCGCGGCCGACGAGCTCTTCATTTCCGGCGACATGGTGCTGCCGCGCATCTCGACGAACGTGTCGGTGTTCGCCATCGAGCCGGAAGGCAATCCGCTCGCGCTGTATCTCGAATCGCTTGCGCGCTATGAAGCGATGCCCGCCGATGTGCTCGCATTGCCCTCGCACGGCAAGCCGTTTCGCGGCGTGAAGACGCGCATCGCGCAGCTTCGCGAGCATCATCGGGCGCGGCTCGCGGAAGTGCGCGAGGCGTGCGCGGCGAAGCCGTGCAGCGCCGCCGACATCGTGCCGATCATGTTCAAGCGCGCGCTCGACATCCATCAGATGACGTTCGCGCTCGGCGAGGCGCTCGCGCATCTGAACTTGCTATGGCTCGATGGCACGCTCGCGCGCCGGACCGGCGATGACGGGGTGATCCGCTTCTCGCCGGTCTGAGCTTTCGCGCTTAACGCGTTACTGCACTGACACCACGCCGAAGTTCTGCCGCCCGAACGGGCTCACGTTATAGCCACTGACGTTCGTGCGCGTGAGCGCGGCGGCGGTCGGATACACGAGCGGAATCCATAGCGCCTGATCGTGGATGATCTTTTGAGCATCCACGTACGCCTTCGTGCGTTTGGCGATGTCAGGCGTCGCCTTGCCGTCCGCGATCAGCTTGTCCAGTTGCGGGTCGCAATAGCGCGCGAAGTTGATGCCCGACTTCACCGCATTGCAACTGAAGAGCGGCGACAGATAGTTGTCCGGGTCGCCATTGTCGCCGGCCCAGCCCATGAACAGCATGTCATGCTGGCCCTGCTTCGCTTCCTTGATCAGCTCGCCCCATTCGATCACCTTCACCTGCGCTTTCACGCCGATTTTCGCGAGATCGGCTTGCAGCAGTTCGGCGCCCGCTTTCGGGTTCGGATTCAGCACGCTGCCGTTCGGACGCACCCAGATGGTCGTGTCGAAGCCGTTCGGAAAGCCCGCGTCGGCGAGCAGCTTCTTCGCGCGGTCCGCGGAATACGGATACGCCTGCACGTTCTTGTCGTAGCTCCAGGTGTTCGGCGGATACGGATTCACGGCGGGCGTCGCCGTGTTGTCGAAGACGGTCTTCATGTACGTCGTGCGATCGAACGCCATGTTCAGCGCCTGACGCACCTTCGGGTTGTCGAGCGGCTTCTTCTGCGTGTTCAGCGCGACGAACGCGGTCATGAACGCGGGCGTTTCGCTGACCTTGAGCGAGCGGTCCTTCTTCGCGTCGAGCACGTCCTGCGGCTTAGGTGAAAGCGCGATCTGGCATTCGCCCGCCTTGATCTTCTGTGCGCGCACGGTGGCGTCCGGCGTGATCGCGTAGATGAGGCGGTCGATCTTCGGCTTCGGGCCCCAGTACGACGGGTTCACGTCGTAGCGTATGACGGCATCCTTCGTATAGCTCTTCAACACGAACGGACCCGTGCCGATGGGCTTGCTGTTCAGGTCTACCTGCTTGTTCGCCTTCAGCAACTGGTCCGCATATTCCGCCGAATAGATGGAGGCGAAGCCCATCGTGAGAATCGGCACGAAGGTCGCGTTCGGCTCGTTGAGGTCGAACTTCACGGTGTGGTCATCCACCTTCGTCACGCTCTTGATGAGCTTCACGAGGCCCATCGACTGCGCGTGCGGAAAGCCGCTCGCGCCCGCGACCTTGTGCCACGGATTGCTCTCCGACAGCATGCGATCGAACGTGAAGACGACGTCGTCGGCATTGAGCGGACGCGTCGGCTTGAAGTAATCGGTGCTCTGAAACTGCACGTTCGGCCGCAGATGAAACGTGTAGCTCAAACCATCGCTCGATACGTCCCATTTCTCCGCGAGCGATGGCGCGACTTTCTTCGCCGCTTCGTCGTAAGAGACGAGCGTGTTGAAGATCACGTCTGCCGATGCGTTCGTCGTGACGAGCGAGTTGAACTGCACGACGTCGAAGCCGTCCGGGCTCGATTCCGTGCAGACGGTAAGCGGCTTGGACTGCGCGAGCATGGGCGCGGCCACGGCGAGGGCGGCGAGAAGGGCAGGCAAGCGTTTGATGCGCATGGGTTCTCCGGTCGGCGGGAGCGCGCTGTCGCACGCGCTCCGTGAATCACACAGCGTTTGTTCTTGTTGCTCGATGAATCCGGTCGCGCGATGCCGAGCAAGCACCGCGCCCGCGCGCGTAGATTAGCGAACGCGCGGGCGCGCGACAACGAACCGTTGCGCATACCGATATGTCCCGCTGCCTGCGTCGGCTTGCCGAACGCGACGCGTCACGCTACACTGCCCCCGTCTTTGGGGAGTAGCCTTCCTTCCGCTTGCGAAGGAGAACGCGTCAACATCCTCGGCTCTGCTGCCGTGGCGCGTTCGACCGGTCCGGTTTGGCGAGACCACTGATGTGCCACGTCGTTCTTGGTCGGACGGCGCGTGGCGCATCATGGTTCGCTGACGTCCGACCGTGGAATCATCGTGTCCCCGCAACCACAAGACCTCATTCGCTCACGCGCCGACATCGTCTGCGTGCCACGTCGCGCCATGCGAGGTGCCGCATGACGATGCTTTTCCTCCAACTCGCGTTGATGCTCGCGATCATTCTGATTGCCTCCGAGCTGTTCACCAATGCGCTCGAACATCTCGGCGAACGGCTCGGCATTTCGGAAGGCGTGACCGGATCGCTCTTCGCCGCAGTCGGCACGGCCTTGCCGGAAACGACCGTGCCGATCATCGCGCTCTTAGGCGGCACGGCGAGCCGCGCGGTCAACGAAGAGATCGGCGTCGGCGCGATTCTCGGCGCGCCGCTCATGCTCGCGACGCTTTCGACGTTCCTGATGACGCTCGCCATCGTGAAATCGCGCGGCTTGCGCGGCGTGATCGAACCGGAGCGCAGCGGCTTCACGCGCGACCTGAACTTCTTCCTGTTCGCCTTCCTGATCGCGGCCGGCGCGATGTTCGTGCCGCATCACGCATGGCAAGTGCGCGCGCTGTTCGCTGCGGGACTCGTCGGCTTGTACGTGATCTATGTGATTTCGACGTTCAGGGCATCGGCGAATCTCGTCGAGAGCGGACACGGCACCGAGGCGCCCGAAACGCTCTTCATCTCGCGCGTCGGACTCAAGACGAATCTCGGTTCGATCATGCTGCAATTCCTGATCGGCATCGTGTTGCTGGTGGGCGGCGCGAAGGGGTTCATTCACGGCGTCGAGGGCGTCTCGCAGGCACTCGGCGTGTCGGCGCTGCTGCTGTCGCTCATCATCATTCCGATTGCGACCGAACTGCCCGAGAAGGTGAACAGCATTTTGTGGGCGCGGCGCGGCAAGGACACGCTCGCGTTCGGCAACATTACCGGCGCGATGGTGTTTCAAGGCACGTTGCTGCCTTCCATCGGCATCATGCTGACGCCGTGGGAGCCGCGCGTCGAAGTGCTGACCGGCGTGCTCATCACGCTCGCGGCGGCGGCGTGGCTGCGGTTCCATGCGAGAGGGAAGGGCGTCGCGTTGTGGGCGCTGCTCGGCAACGGCGTGCTGTACGCGGCGTATCTCACGTTGACGCTCGGGCGCTAGGCTCCCGCCACACGCCAAATAAAAATGCCCGCGCGAGGCGGGCATCGAGAGCGAAGCTGCGTCATTACATCGACGCTTATTTGTTGTTGTTAGTCTATATAACGGCGCGGGACAGCGAAACTTTAGAGCCGCGCCGTTTGTTGATAACGGCTTGCCGCGTCGATGCGCGCGGTCGCCTCGCGAAAGTTCTTGCCGAGCGACATGCGCGCGGCTTGCGCCGACTGCATCAGCGCGGCATCGAGCGTCAGGATGTCGCTCGCGGCCTGCAACGTCGCCGGATCGAGGTCGTTCTGCAATTGCATGATGATCGGCGAACGCAATTCGCCCAGGCGCGCCGCTTCGATCCAGTCGCCGGCGGCCGCGGCCGCGGCCATGGCGCGCGTGAGCGATACCGCGTTCGTCAGCTTGTCTTGTTGGCTCACATCTTTCTCCGTGCGAATCGGCTGACGCCTGCGTTACTTGTTGGTCGCGAGCGCGCCGGCGCTGTTCGTGCCGCCGAAAAGCTGCGTCAGGTATCGCGTGTTGTTCTGCATCGTCGCCATCAGCGTGTTGAGCGCCGTGAACTGCGCGTTGTACTGCGACGTGAGGCTGTCCGCGTAGGTCTGCAACGTGGCCGTCTGCGTGGTGAGGTTCTTCAGGTCTGCATTGATCGCGGTCGTGCGCGTATCGATGATGCCGCCCGTTTGCAAGAACGACGTGATCTTCGAATTGAGCTGCGTGCCGATGCCGTTCGTCTGGTTGAAGAGCTGGCCCACGCGCGTCGGGCTGTTCGAGAGCGCGGTGGAAAGCGTCGAATCGTCGATGGACAGCGTGCCGTCGTCCTGAAGATCGATGCCGATCGACGCGAGGTTCGTCGTCGTCGAAGTCGAACCGGAACCCGAATTCACGCCGCTCGTAATGATGCTGGACAGCGAACTCTGAATGCTCTGGAGCATGGAGTCGCCGAGCAGCACGCCGCCTTGCGAGCCGGCGCTTTTCGTGGAGTCGAACGACGACAGCGCGGCGGCCTGGCTCACGAACGAGTTGTACGCGTCGACGAAGGCCTTGATCGTGCTCTTTTCCGTGGTCGTGTCGGAGGACACGGTCAACGTCTGGGTCGATCCGGCCGCCGCCGATGCGAGGTTCAGCGTCACGCCGCCGATCGCGGTCGTGAGCGTGTTGGTCGTGCTCGTGACGGCCGTGCCGTCGACCGTGAGCGACGCGTCCTGCGCGGCCGACGTCTGCGTGTAGTTGCTGCTGCCCGTGCTGTACGAAAGCGACGAATCGACGCCTGCGCCGGCCGTGACCGAAATGGTGTTGGCGGCGCCCGTCGTCTTAGACGCGAGCACGAGATGCTGGCCGTCGGTGCCCGTGACGATGGTCGCGCTGATGCCGGGGTTGTCGCTCGCGGAGTTGATCGACGACGCGATGCTCGCGAGCGTGTTGGTGCCGTCGAGCGTCACGTTCATCGAGCTCGATCCGAGCGAGAGCGAGAGCGTGCCTGTGCCGAAGGTGTCGGTGGCGGCGTGCGCCGTCGACGAAATCTTTTGCGCGCTCGCGATGTTGTTGACCGTGATCGCATACGAACCGGCCACCGCGCTCGTGCCGGCCGTCGCCGTGAGTCCGCTGCCGCTTGCCGTCGCCGTGTACGCGGCGAGTCCGGTGCCGTCGGAAAGACTCTTCAGCGCGGTCTGCACCGATGACAGCGCGGACTTGATCTGCGAGACGGCGGACAGAAGCGTGTTGTCGCTCGCCGTCTTGTTCGCGATCTGCGTGGCCTGAGCGGTGGTCTTCGCGGTGACGAGCGAGGAAACGAGCGTGGATACATCGAGCGTAGAGTTCGTCGCGCCGCTGATGATGGACTGCGCGGCAGCGGCCAGTGTGGCGCTGACGTCGGTACTCGAGGTGGTGGTGGTCATCGGATGCTCCGGACGGACTGCCTTATCTGTTTGCGAGCTTTCGTGAGCGCAGCGCCGATGATGAATGTCGCTGCGCTAACGAAAGCTGGGAGGCGGGCCTCCCAGTGAACTGCCGAACCCCGCCCATCTTGCGGCGGGGTAGGTCACATGCGCTTAGCCGAGGAGCTTCAGCACTTGCTGCGGCATCGAGTTCGCTTGCGCGAGAACCGAGATACCCGCTTGTTGCAGCACTTGAGCCTTCGACAGGTTCGCCGTTTCTTGCGCGAAGTCTGCATCGGTGATGGCCGACTGTGCTGCGTTCAGGTTGGTCGACTGCGATTGCAGGCTGGTAACGGCCGACGTGAAGCGGTTCTGTTCAGCGCCGAGCGTCGATTGCAGCGTGTTGACGGTGTCGAGCGCCGTGTCGACCAGGCTGATCACGGACTGCGCGCCGCTTGCCGTGGAGATGTCGACCGATGCCGAACCGAACAGGCCGGTCTGGCTCATCGCGGTGCTGCCGAAGTCGACGCTCAGCGTCTGGTTCGCCACTGCGCCGATCTGGAAGGCCACCGTCGAGACCGAGCCGGACAGCATGGCTTGGCCGTTGAACGTCGTCTGGCTCGACACGCGGTCCAGTTCGCCGAGACGCTGGGTCACTTCCGTCTGGAGGTAGCCGCGCTGCGTGTCGGAGAGCGAACCGTCGGCTGCCTGAACGGCCAGCTGGCGAATACGCTGAAGGTTGTCCGTCGTGGAGCTGAGGCCGCCCGACGCCGTTTGAATCATCGAGATCGCGTTGTTCGCGTTCGACACGCCCTGGTTCAGCGCGTTGACGTACGACGTCATGTTCGTCGAAATCGCCAGACCTGCTGCATCGTCAGCGGCGCTGTTGATGCGCTTGCCCGACGAGAGGCGGTTAATAGCCGACGACAGCGCGCTTTGCGAACCTTGCAGGTTCTTTTGCGTCGTTTGCGACAGGGTGTTGGTGTTGATGTTCAACATTTCAAATTACCTCGTTGGTAAAGGCGCTACTAGTCTGAGTCTGAATGCGGCGTCGCGATGTTTAATGTGATTCGCTGACTGCCTTACCTAAGGATTTCGGCCCACGGGAAAGAAACTTTAGGCCGAAGATCGAATGCGATTCGAATTTTCACGGAGTCTGCCGGCGCCTTGGCCGGCAGGGCTTAAGAGCAATTACGGCCGGGTCGGCTACACCTTTACAGGCAGCCGGCCCGCTACATCTTCATGAAGCCAGTGCAACCTCGGCCTTCTGAACCCAGGAAAGCGGGCGAAACGTCAGGCGCATCAATTGCCGCGTCTTTCCGGCCATTGCAGGCACATAAATGAGTCCGTTCGGCGACATCTCGAACATGCCGGGTTCGCGCTCGGTCATGCCGTCGTAAATGATCTCGCTCCCAGGCGAGAGCGCGCGCTGACGATCGAACTCAATACGCGTATCCAGCGTATCGGCGGGAAAGGTTGTCGCCGATGCGATCTGCATCCAGCTCATCTCCTGGCCGAACATGAGCGCGACGTCGAAGTCGGAAATCGGCACGACGAGCGAATAGAAGCCGTCGTAAGTCGCGCGCGCGGTCAGCGTCTCGGTCGCGGTTTCATTGCCGCGCACGAAAAGCGCGGGAATTCGCGTCTCGCGGTACGTCGTATCGTCGACGGTGAAATCCAGACGGTGACGGCGCACGGCCATTAGGAAAATCGCCTGGTCGATGCCTGCGTGGCGCATCTCGTACGGATAACCCGGACGAAAACCCTTGCCGATGCTGCGCATATAGAACGGTCCGCGCTGACGAAGCCCTTCGATGCCCGCGTCGTTATCCGCGACGTTGAATGCGTGAATGGACGCCCCGTTGATCTCGAACACCGTCTCGTTGCCGCCGGCCACTTCGTCGCGGTCCGGAAGATACAGTAGGCGAGCGAGGCAGATGGCCGCATCGACGCGTAGTCGTTCAGGCGTCAGGCGGGGAAAGCTGGTGGCCGGCATCGCGGCCATATCCCGGACGAAGCGGACGCAAGCATCCTGGATTTCGCCGCTTTGCGCGATTTGCTTCTCGCTTTTCGCGGATTGGTTGAGAAGCGGCGTGCCGTCGTCCTTGAAGTCATACACGCTGCCGGTTTTGAGCGAGCACATCTGCTCGAAATGGCCAATATGCGCGATCAACATCTCCATCACGTTTTCATCGGCCCAGCGGCTGTCGACGACGCCCGCGCGATCCGCGCGCCAGCCGGGTGTATCCAGCGAAACGAGATAGCGCCCGACGATCTCCACGTCGTAATACTTCTTGAACAGCTTGCCGAGCGAGCGCTGGATGGAGCCGTAGTAACCCAGGTCCACGATCACGAGCGTGTCGCCGCGCTCCAGCCCGACGGTTCGCTGCAGATGGCGAAAGAGCCGCTGACGAAGCGCCGCGCTGCGTTCGATGATGAGCTTCACCATGCGCGGTTCCAGCACGAGACGCCGGAACGTCTGCAGCGGATTGGCGGACGCGTTCGCCTCGGCGAGCAGTTTGCCGGTTTCCTTGGGCGGCAGTTGCAGTTGGTCGGCGCCGAACTTCATCATCTGCGGGTTGATGACCTCTGTACTCAGATAACGCTCGATGGCCTCGCGGCTGTCGAAGGTCGAACCGGCGGCGACGAACCGCCCGACGTACGCTTCGTTGCCGATCGGGCTGCCGTGCAGCGCTTCGCATGCCCGATGAATCAGATGCCCGTCGCGCAGCAGAAACGCGAGCTTGTGCGGTCGGCCACGCGCTTTGAGATCCTCATGCGTGTCCAGCACGAAGCGCGCGAATGCGTGCATGATCGGGCCGACCGACCAGTAGCCGATGCGCTCGTTCGTGCTCATGTCGCGGCCCTGTTGCAGGGAGCGCATCGCGTGATGCAAGCTCGGCGCGGGCTTCGTCGCGCGGATCGACGGAAAGAGGACGCGCGCCGCCATCAGCCGCTGTCGGTCCGCTTTGTGCATCTCGTCGTCGCGCTGCTGGAAATGCAGTACGCCGATGCCCATCTGCTGTGGAACGGCCCAGTCCGCGTACGGGTTGTCGCCGGTATGGAGAATCTCCGAGGGCGCGACGCCCAGCCGTTCCGTCACGATATTCCAGAGTCCCGTGGATTTCGAGACACCGAATTCAGACGAACAAAACACGACGTCGATGAGCGATTCGAGCTCCGGCGCGGTTGTAAAGAGAATGCGGCGCAATTGCGCCTCGGAGTAATAGGTATCGCTGACGATTGCCGTGTGTAGGCCGCGAATTTTCGCCTCGCGCAGCAGCCCGAGCACCGGTTCGAAGATGAAGCCGATCTCGATCTCTTTATCGACCTCGCGCTCGGCGAGCGCGCTCACAATTGCCTCGTCGGCGTGAGGCGCGGCTTCGGCATAGATCTGTTCGAGCGTCGCCTCGCTCTTGCGGGTTGCGAAGTAGTTGTTCTTACGCGCTTCGGATTCGGCCATCGTGCGCACACGGGCGCTCACGCCGTGTTCGACGAAGAGCGGGTCTTCGGCCAGCGCGTAGTAAACGTCGACCGGTTCCTGTACGGCGCGCCAGAAGAGCGTGTCGAAACAGTCGAAGGTCGCGACCGTATGCGACGGCGCGCGCGCCGACCACGTTTCGGCCAACTGATCCGGAAGGACGTTCTTGTCTGCTTGCATGTGATGAACTCCGCAGCCCGCGCCGGCGGGCCCGCTTTGATGGTTTTCGTGCGTCGGGCGTCTGCAGCGGGTCGTTCTCGTCCGCCTCGGCATCAGCCTTTGTGATGTGTCGACGATCTTAGGTGCTTGCGCCAGAACGAAAGCGGGGAACAAGCGCAGCTTTGGGCCTCATTTCGGCGCATGAGCGACGCGCGCGGCAGCGTCGCGCAATGTTGCGTATCCTTCCCGAACGTCCTCTACTCACGCGGAGTACTCCATGCAAACTCGCAGCATCGGCACATCGGATCTGAACGTCGCGCCGCTCGTCTTCGGCGGCAACGTGTTCGGCTGGACCGCGGACGAACGCACGTCGTTCTCCATCCTCGACGCGTTCGTCGATCACGGCCTCAATTTCATCGACACGGCGGACGTGTACTCCGCTTGGGTCGAAGGGCACCACGGCGGCGAATCGGAAACGATCATCGGCAAGTGGTTCAAGGAAAGCGGCAAGCGCCACAAGATCGTGCTGGCGACGAAAGTCGGCATGCTGAGCACGCGCAAGGGGCTTTCGGCGGCGAACATCGCGGCGGCCGTGGACGATTCGCTGCGGCGTCTGAAGACCGATTACATCGACGTCTACTTCTCGCATCTGGACGACGACAAGACGCCGCTCGACGAAACGCTCGGCGCCTACCAGAAGCTCATTCAGGCGGGCAAGGTGCGGGTGATCGGCGCGTCGAACTACACCGGCGCGCGGCTCCAAGAAGCGCTGAAAGTCGCGAAGGAATCGTCGCTGCCGGCGTATCAGATCCTGCAGCCGGAGTACAACCTCTACGACCGCGAAGGCTATGAGACGGACCTCGAACCCGTCGCCGAAGCGCACAAGGTCGCGGTCGTCACGTATTTCAGCCTGGCGAGCGGCTTTCTGTCGGGCAAGTACCGCTCCAAAGCAGACATGCAGGGCAAGGCGCGCGGCTCGCGCGTCGAGAAGTATCTGAACGAGCGCGGCCTCAAGATTCTCGATGCGCTCGATGAAGCCGCGAAGCGCCACGACACCACGCCGGCGACCATTGCGCTCGCGTGGGTCATCGCGCGGCCGAGCGTGACCGCGCCGATTGCGAGCGCCACGTCCGTGCAGCAACTGGAGAGTCTCGCGGCGGCCACGCGCCTCGAGCTCGATCCGGAGGAAGTGGCGGAACTGGACGAAGCCAGCGCCTGGCAGAAATAAATCTGTTGCATCAACGAGTTGCCGTGCTTCGAAGAGTTGGCACAGGCGCGGTGTTCTGGTAACATCGCGCCCGAATCGAGAAATGTGCCCGATTTTTCGGCCGATTTTTGCGTCCGCTCCGCTGAAAATGACAACGTCAAAACGTTAATCGCCAGCGGAGAACGGCGCCGAAAGTGTGCGTTCAGGCGGTCCTTTCGTGCGCACATGCCGCTTTGCGGTTGAATCCCAGCTCTCTCTTTTCCGGCCTCCGTGGCCGCTTTGCTCGTGTCCGCTGCGTCCTTTTAGGCGCCCGGCGGACGATCGGAGTGCCGGCGCGCGGCGGGTTTTTCCGTTGCGCACTTAGAAATACGTTTAGCAAATCAGGATTGTCATGACCACTATTGTCCTCAAAGAAAACGAGCCGTTCGATGTCGCGATTCGGCGCTTCCGCCGCACCATCGAAAAGAACGGCCTGATCGCAGAACTGCGCGAGCGCCAGTCCTACGAAAAGCCGACCACCGAGCGCAAGCGCAAGAAGGCCGCGGCCGTTGCCCGCCTGCGCAAGCGCCTGCGTAGCCAGATGCTGCCGAAGAAGATGCACTAAAGCGTCTTTACGCCGGGCCGGTTTCCTCTCGGTCCGCGAAGGCAAAACGGCGGTGCGACCCGTGAGGGCGCACCGCCGTTTTTTTCTGCGTTCCTGCTCAGGCGAACGCGTGCCGCTTAGCGAGTGCGCCCAGCAAGTGCGGCCACTCGTCCACGCTGGCGTCGTCGTGAATCTGCTCCAGTTCCATCAAGAGATCGATGATGGCCGGATCGTAAGCATTCACGTTCGACGCATACAGCGCGCGCAGCAGCTTGCCGTCATGCGCATGCCGATAGTACGAGATGCCGACGCCTTCGAGCTCCGCTTCGTAGACATCGTCACGCACCAGCGATCCGATCGCGCACTTGCGGCCGTGCGCGCCTCTTAAGCGGCACGACCCGTTGTCATCTTCCGAGACGGCGCGCTGCGCCAGCAAATGCGCGCTCACGCGATGGAAGATCTCGTTCGCGCTCAACATCGTGACAGGGCTCAACATACGGCACCCGCACCGTTACGCAGCCGTTTTCAGGAGCTCGGCCGACAGACCGAACTGCCGCGCAATCGACGTGAGACGCTCGCGCCACTCCCATTTGCCGAAGACGTCGTGCACGTTCTGCAGGCACGAGAGCAGTTCGACGGTGGTCGGATCGAAGACGTTGATGCGCGCGCGCAGCAGAGCGCGCTTGAGCGCCGCGACGCCGACATCCATGTACGCCGGCACCGACTCGGGCGATTTCCCGATATAGCGGATCGGCACGCCTTCCATGGCCGTCACGTAGTCGCGCGGCTTGATGAGGCTCCCGATCGGGCAGCCGCCGCAGTATCCGCGATACGCGCCGCCGCCGTGAGGCAGCAAAGCGGCTTGTCCCTGCGTGAAGAGATGCTGCACCGCGTTGTCAAAAATCTCCTGATGCGTCAGGAAGTTCAGGCTTTTCATGATCTTTCTCCCCTGCGCCCCTGCGCAGCGGCCATGCGTTGAGTTTCGAGCAACCTGCACCTGCGGCGTCGGACGGCGCGCACGCCGACCGGCTACTGCTTCGAGCACGTTGTTTTTCCCGGCCTAGGGACACGCGCATTCGCGTGTCCGTGTACTCGCGGCGGATCTCTCCACTCAGTGAACGATCCGCACACCGTCAGTTATAACGGCACGGCTCGGTAAAAAGGTGCGGCAGCGCACGCGAGAACGCCATTTTTACACGACACGGACGTTCGTGCAGTGCGGCAGAAGCATGCTCCGCGCTTGAAACGGCGCGGCTGGCGGCATGCTTCACTGCAAAAAAACGCCTGCGATGAGGACTTTCCCTAATGAACGCGCTTTTGCGGCAAGAATGTTGCCAAAAAGCAAAAATCGCCTGCCTCGGATTAGGCTGAAGGTGTCGTTTTTTCCGGCGATTTGCGCTTTGTCTTAGGCTTGACGCGCGAGATACAGCCCACGGCGTGATCGTTCACCATGCCCGTCGCCTGCATGAAGGCGTAGCAAATGGTCGTGCCGACGAACTTGCAGCCGTACTGCTTGAGCGCTCGGCTCAGCGCATCCGACTCGGGCGTCGAGGCGGGCGTCGGATTGTTCGCATCGCGCGGGGTGTCGATAGGCGCGCCGTTCACGAACGACCACACGAAGTCCGCGAAGGAGCCGTGCTCGGCCTGAATGCGCTGCACCGCCTGCGCATTGATGACGGCGGACGCGATCTTCGCCCGGTTGCGAACCACGCGTGCATCGCCGACGATCCGCTCGATGTCCGCGTCCGTGAAGCGCGCGACCTTGTCGATGTCGAAGCCCGCGAACAACGCGCGATAACCCTCGCGCTTGTTGAGAATCGTCGACCATGAAAGACCGGCCTGCGCGCCTTCGAGCACCAGCATTTCGAAGAGATGACGGTCGTCGCGGGACGGGACGCCCCATTCGGTGTCGTGGTAATGCGCCATGGCCTCGGTGGTGGCCCAGGCGCAGCGTGTCGGTTCGGTGGCTGCCATTGCAAATCCTCGTTTCGGTCGCGCCAGCATAGCCGAACGCGATTGCCGCGCCACTCTGCCATTCGGCTAATTGGCGCGTGCCGCCGTCGCCGCTATGCTTGCGGCCATGAACACTTTCTCGGATTCGGATTTCAACGGTTTCCTGCTCGGCATCGATGGCGGCGGAAGCGGCACGCGCGTGATTCTCGCGGACGCGCACGGCGTCGAGCTGGCCCGCGCGAGCGGCGGTCCTTCGGGGCTGGCGCTGGGCGTCGAAGCGGCGTGGCGTTCTATCGGCGATGCTTGCAATCGTGCTTCCGATGCAGCCGGTCTCGCCTTCGACTGGCGCGCCTGTTCGCTCGGCTGCGGCCTCGCGGGCGTCAACAACGCGGACTGGCTCGCGGCTTTCTTGAGCATGGCTCCGCCGGTCCACGCGTTGAGCGTGGAAAGCGACGCGTACACCACCGTCCTCGGCGCGCACGGCGGCGGACCGGGCGTGATCGTCGCGCTTGGCACGGGCAGCATCGCGGCTTCGCTGGACGAGGAGGGCGTCTGCCGCATCGCGGGCGGATACGGCTTTCCGAGCGGCGACGAAGCGAGCGGCGCGTGGCTCGGCCTGCGCGCGGTGGTCCATCTTCAGCGCGTGCTGGACGGGCGAGTCCCGGCCGATGACTGGTCTCGCGCGCTCTTGCAACTCACTGGCGCGACGGATCGCGACAGCCTCGTCGTGTGGCTGTGCGCGTCGAACCAGACCGCGTACGCCACGCTCGCGCCGAGCGTGTTCGAATACCGCGATCATCCGTCGGCGGCGCAGTTGCTGGAGCAGGCGGGGCGCGAAATCGAACTGCTCGTCGCGGCGCTGGATCGAGACGGCAAATTGCCGGTCGCGCTTTGCGGCGGACTGGCGGCGCCATATGAGCCTTTCGTGCCGATATCGTTGCGCGAGCGCCTTCGCCGACCCCGCGCGGATTCGGCCGCGGGTGCGCTCGAACTGGCGCGGCGCGCGGTGGCGCCGGGCGGCGCGGCGGGGCGGCCCGGGAAAGAGCCGCGATAGAATAGTCAGCTTCGCGGGCGTTTTTCTCCGCTCAAACAGGGCAGCCATGTATTCGGTCATCGCAACTGATCTCGACGGGACGCTTCTCAACAGCGATCACCAGCTCGACCCGTTCACCGCAGAGACGCTGCGCACGCTCGCACGGCGCGGCGTGCCGGTCATCATCGCGACGGGGCGGCATTATCGCGATGTGGCCGGCATCCGCGATCTGCTGGGCATCGACGCGTACCTGATCACGTCCAACGGCGCGCGCGTGCATGCGCCCGGCGACGAGCGCATCTACTCGCGCGATCTTGCGCCTGCCGCCGTGCGACGCCTCGTGCAGCCGGATGTCGCGGGCGCGCATGGCCGCGTGATCGTGAATCTGTTCGCCGACGATGCGTGGCTCATCGACCGCCACGCGCCCGAACTGCTCGTCTTTCATCAGGACTCCGGCTTCAAGTACGAAGTCATGGATTTGCGCGAGCATGACGGCGAAAACATCGCGAAGGTGCTGTACATCGGCGAGCCGGCGGACCTGAAGCACGTCGCCGCGAATCTGGAAAGCGAATTCGGCGATGCCCTGTATGTCACGTATTCGCTGCCGGACTGCCTCGAAGTGATGACGTCCGATGTGTCGAAGGGCCGCGCGCTGCGTTATGTGCTGGAGCGGCTGGATATCGATCCCGCGCAATGCGTCGCGTTCGGCGACAACATGAACGACATCGACCTGCTGGAAACCGCCGGCCATCCGTTCATGATGAACAACGCGAATCCGGACCTGATCACGCGCCTGCCGCATGTGCCGCGCATCGGCAACAACTTCGAGGCGGGCGTCGCGCATCATCTGCGCAAGCTGTTCGATCTGCGCGACGACATCGCGTCGTCGCGCTAACTCTTTCAAGCGCCTACCGTTTAGCGCTCGGCGTTGTGGTTAGCCGCGGCGGCCCCAGTCGTTCGAACGGCCGTGGTCCCAACCGGCGCGGTTCCAGCGCCCGTTGTCGTGACCGTAGTCACGATGCCAGCGCGGTTCCTCGTGACGCCAGTAAGGCGAGCGATATTGCGGCGAGGCGGGCCTCACATACACGGGCGCGGGAGCGGCATAGGCAGGCGCGCCGAGCGAAACGCCGACGTGAAGATCGGTATGGGCCTGAGCCGCTCCCACTGCGCCGATGATAAGACCGGTCGCGACGAGCAATCGAGTGACGATGCGCTTCATTGTGTTTCTCCTGGAAGGCGACGTGTGTCGCATGAGTTCAATGTAAGCGCCCGCCGTCTTACACGCTTCGACGACTTGTTACCGGGTGCAAGCGGGGCGTAAGCCCTTTTCGATTGCGATGAGATACGCGCGAGCCTTGTCCGGCGGGGCTTTGCGCTTCGGAGCGCGCGCTTGCAGAAGAAATAGTAAGCATGCTACGTAATTCGCCATTACAACTGTCGCGCGCTTTTAATCCGCGCGCGCCGGGCGCAAAACAAAACGGGCGCCGAAGCGCCCGTTTCGCATGACCGACCCCGCGACTTATTGCGCGACAGCGCCAAGTTTGCGCGCTTCAGAATCCGAAGCCAGCAGCGGATACAGCACGCCCGCGACGATAGCGCCTGCGATCGGCGCGATCCAGAACAGCCACAGCTGATCCAGCGCCCAGCCGCCGACGAAGAACGCCGGGCCGGTAGAACGAGCCGGGTTCACGGACGTGTTCGTGACCGGAATCGAGATCAGGTGAATGAGCGTCAGGCACAGGCCGATGGCGATCGGCGCGAAGCCCTTCGGCGCGCGATCATCCGTTGCGCCGAGAATGACGAAGAGGAAGAAGAACGTCATCAGGAATTCGCAGACCAGCGCCGCGAACACGGTGTAGTGGCCCGGCGAGTGCTCGCCGAAACCGTTCGCGGCGAAGCCGCTGCCGACCAGATCGAAGCCGGGCATGCCGGTGGCGATCAGCTTGAGCGCCAATGCACCGAGCGTTGCGCCCACCACCTGCGCCACGATGTACGGCCCGAGGTCGCGCACGGGAAAGCGCCCCGCGACGGCCAGCCCGACGCTCACGGCCGGGTTCAAATGGCAGCCGGACACGTGTCCGATGGCGTAGGCCATGGTGAGCACGGTGAGTCCGAACGCGAGCGAGACGCCCACGAACCCGATGCCCATGTGCGGAAAGCCGGCGGCCAGCACGGCGCTTCCGCAGCCGCCCAGCACGAGCCAGAAAGTACCGAAAACTTCAGCGCCGAGACGCTTCGACAAATGCATGATCTTGCCTTCGTGAAATGTGAGAGACCTTTGATTTGACGCAAGAAAGCCTATTGCCCTTGCCGAGCGCAGTTTAAGGGCGGCAGTTTTTACGGACTGTCAAAATTGGTCGATTCACGGGCATTTCACGCTCGACGCAGCGATGTTCGGATTCCTCCTTGTTACGAAGCGGACGGCGTCAGCGGCCAGGCGAAAAAAATGCCGCCCATTGGGCGGCATTCGAGAGTGGCAAGCTGTGCGCGATCAGCCGACGGCGACCTGACGCAGCACCGGACGCTTCGCGGCCTGAAGCATGGCCGTGTACGTGTCGACATAGTTCTGCGCCATCGTCTTTGCGCTGAAGCGGCGCTCGAACTGCGCGCGAATCTCGGTGCGCGAGAGCTCGTCGATGCGATGCAGCGCGCCGACCGCGCCCGGCACGTCCTCGCAGATGAAGCCGGTCACGCCGTGATCGATGACTTCCGGCACCGAACCGCGGTTGAAGGCAATCACTGGCGTTCCGCACGCCATCGCTTCGATCATCACGAGGCCGAACGGCTCGTTCCAGTCGATCGGGAAGAGCAGCGCCTTGGCACCCGAGAGGAATTCGGGCTTCTGCGCCTCGTTGATCTCGCCGATGAACTCGACGTGCGCCTGCGACAGCAGCGGCTCGATCGTCGACTTGAAATAGTCCTGATCGACCTTGTCCACCTTCGCCGCGATCTTCAGCGGCAGACCGCTCTGAGCCGCGATCTTGATGGCGAGGTCCGCGCGTTTTTCCGGGCAGATCCGGCCGAGGAACGCCAGATATTCCGGCTTCTTGTGCGGCTGCGGCGTCAGCAGATCGTCCGGCAGGCCGTGATACACCGTGTTCAGCCAGTTTGCCTGCGGCAGCGGTCCGCGCTGGTTGTCCGAGATCGAAACGACGTTCGCCTTCGTGAACGTGTTGAAGATCGGCTGGAGCTCGGGCAGGTCGAGACGGCCGTGCAGCGTGGTCACGAACGGCGTGTCCAGCTGCGTGAACAGCGGAAACGGCATGTAGTCGAGGTGAAAGTGCAGCACGTCGAACTCGTGCGCGCGGCGGCGGACCGTTTCGAGCAGCAGCATGTGCGGCGCGAGCGGATCGCGGATCGTGGGATCGAGTCGCAGGGCGCGCGGCCAGGCCGCGTCGAGCGTCGCCCGGGTTTGCGAATCGCCGCTTGCGAACAAGGTTACATCGTGGCCGAGGTCGACGAGCGCATCCGTCAGGTAAGACACCACGCGCTCAGTGCCGCCGTAAAACTTCGGAGGAACTGCTTCGTGCAACGGTGCAATTTGTGCGATTCGCATAACGTGACTCTCCTGAGTGGCCGCTTGGGGCGCGGTCGGCGCCGATGGGCCATGAAAGCTGTTGTGTGGACACCGCTGTGGCGCTCCGGTCGAGCGTTGCGCGATGCCATTCGGGCGGGCCGCGGTGTGTCGCTCACGCCGCCCAAAGATCGGCCCGGCTCTCGACCGGGTTATCCCTTACGTTCATTATCGGGATCGAGAGCGGCATTTCACGTCATTTTTCAATCGCTTAACCTTGTTACAGCGCGAAACACCGGCTGTTACGAAGTCAAAAATTGCACTCAAGCGGTCGAAGGAGACGATTTCGACTGGCAATGCGAGCGGCGAGGCACCCCGTAGCACGCGACGTGCCCGCGCCGGCCTCAAGTCTGTCCGGCCGCTGCCGATAAAGGCGTTTGCCGACGCGCAGCGAATTCGACTGCGCATGTACGAACTTTTCCTACACGATTTCGGGCGAAAGTCTGTCGGCGCGTCGGCAGCTTTTTCCGATAGTGGCAAGCAACGCGCTGTCGGAAAATCGGCGCGACAAGACGAGCGGGGCCGGACGCCTCGCGATTGAGCGCGTCCGAGCAAACGTTTCCCGCTGGGCCTGACCAGCCATGCAATGACTCGGGGGAAAAATGACGGCCACCACCATGAGCACGCTCGCGGAAATCCGCGAGGTGAACTTGTCGTATGTGCTGCTCGCGCAGCGGCTGCTTCGGGAAGACCGCGTCCTGGCGATGCATCGCCTCGGGCTGTCCGACGAGGTAGCCGAGCTTGTGTCGTCGCTGACGCTCGCGCAGGCGGTGAAGATTGCGACGTCGAGTCACGTGCTGTGCCGCTTCCGTTTCGACGACCACACGATCCTGGCTTCGCTTGCAGACAAGGACAAGCGCCCGGCGCTCGCGCAGACAGAGCCGGGAGTCGTGCGTGTCGACGCGGCGGTTCAAAGCGGCGAAGTGGCATCGACGAGTGAGTGCGTCTGACTGATCCAGTCCGTCGCGCGACTTCGACCGGAGTCGATCGCGCGATCGGCTGTCGCGGCCATCGGGAGGCGCTATTGCCTATGTCGGCGAAACAACCGTGCTCCGCCCGTGCCTTTCATCCGCGCCCGCCGCCCACCGCCAGCCCGCCCAAAGTTTTCCAGCCGGGTGCCGTAAACAGTCTTAACCGCGCATGTACGCCGGCCAATCCGCATTCCCAACCCTGAGGACCCGACTGTGCTGATTTTCGTTGGAACGCTCGTGACATTGTTGTCCGTTTTCGGCGGTTACGCGCTCGAAGGCGGCCATCTTGGCGCGCTCGTACAGCCGGTCGAAATATTGATGATCGCCGGCGCGGGCATCGGTGCCTTCATTCTCGGCAACGGCGTCAAGACCATCAAGTCGACGCTGCTCGTCATTCCCACGCTCTTCAAAGGCTCCAAGTACAACAAGGACGTGTACATGGAGCTGATGGGCCTGCTCTACGTGCTGCTCGCGAAGGCGCGCAAAGAAGGCACGCTCACGCTCGAAGCCGACATCGAAGACCCGCACAAGAGCCCGATCTTCAGCCAGTACCCGAAGCTGCTCGCGGATCATCACATCGTCGAGTTCATGACCGATTATCTGCGGCTCATGGTCGGCGGCAACATGAATGCGTTCGAAATCGAAAGCCTCATGGACGAAGAGATCGAGACGCATCACGTCGAAGGCGAAGCGCCCGCGCTGGCGCTGCAAAAAGTCGGCGACGCGATGCCCGCGTTCGGCATCGTCGCGGCCGTGATGGGCGTCGTGCACACGATGGCCTCCGCCGATCAGCCGCCCGCCATTCTCGGCGAAATGATCGCGCAGGCGCTCGTCGGCACGTTCCTCGGCATTCTCATTTCGTACGGCTTCATCGGGCCGCTCGCGAGCGTCGCGGAGCAGCGCGTCGCCGAGCAGACGAAGATGTTCCAGTGCATCAAGGTGACGATTCTCGCGAGCCTGAACGGCTACGCGCCGGCGATCGCCGTCGAGTTCGGCCGCAAGGTGCTGTTCTCCACCGAGCGCCCGTCGTTCTCCGAACTGGAAGAGCACGTGCGCCGGGTGAAGGCGAAGTGACGCGCCTCGTTTTCGCGACCCCGACCGGAGCCCTGCGATGAGCAGCGAAAAAGACCGTCCCATCTTCATCAAGCGCATCGTCGCGGGCCGCAAGGGCCACCACGGCGGCGCGTGGAAGCTGGCGTACGCGGACTTCATGACCGCGATGATGGCGTTCTTCCTGCTGATGTGGCTACTCTCGTCGACCTCGCCCGTGCAGCGGCGCGGCATCGCGGAGTACTTCAACATGCCGCTCAAGGCGGCGATGGTCGGCGGCAAGAGCGTCGGCATGGACAACAGCATCATCACCGGCGGCGGGCGCGACATTTCGAGCAACGATCCGGGCGATGCCCGCAGTTCGGACGGCAAGACGCAATTCGCGCAAAGCCCGACCGCGAAAGCGGACGAAGAACTGCTGAAAGCCGCGCAAGGCGAACTGGAACGGCGCGAGCAGGCCCGTCTTCACGACCTCCAGGTCAAGCTGATGGCCGCGCTCGAAGCCAATCCGACGCTGCACCAGTTCAAGCAGCAGATCCGCATCCAGTCGACGCAGCAGGGCCTGCGCATCGAAATCGTCGATACCCAGAAGCGCCCGATGTTCGCGCTCTCCAGCAACAGCGTGCAGCCGTACATGCGCGACATCCTGCGCGAAATCGGCCGGACGTTGAACGACGTGCCGAACCGCATCGTCGTGCAGGGCCACACCGACGCCGTGAAGTACGCGGGCGGCGAAAAGGGCTACAGCAACTGGGAACTGTCGGCGGACCGCGCGAACGCGTCGCGGCGCGAGCTGGTCGCGGGCGGCATGGACGAAGCGAAGGTGCTGCGCGTGCTCGGCCTCGCGTCCACGCAAAACCTGAACAAGCAAGACCCGCTCGATCCCGAGAACCGGCGCATCAGCATCATCGTGCTGAATCACCGCGCGGAAGCGTCGATGCTGCGCGACGACGGCGGCGCGGCCGCGACGCTGGATAACGCTTCGGACGCCTTCGCGCCCGGCGCGACGCCGCTTCTCGGCCGGATCGTGCCGGGCGTGGCGCGGAAATAAGCGTGCTGCGAGCAAATCTGCATAAAAAACGCTCAAGACTCCACACGTTTGCGCCGTCATCCGGACAAGAGGCAGCGAGGCGCAGACCCAAAGGCGACACATGATCAAGAACATTCTGGCAATCGACGATTCCGCAGCCATGCGGCAGATCCTCTCTGCCACGCTGACGACGGCGGGCTACGAGGTGACGGTGGCGTCCGACGGCAACGAAGGGCTCGAATGGGCGCTCGCCGAGCGTTTCGATCTCGTGCTCACGGATCAGCACATGCCGCAAAAGAGCGGCCTCGACCTGATTGCGGAGCTGCGCGCCAACCACGCCTACCGCGCCACGCCGATCCTCGTGCTGACCACGGAAGACGGCGAGCCGTTCAAGGAAGCGGCGCGCGCGGCGGGAGCGACGGGCTGGATCGAAAAACCGCTCGATCCGGACCTGTTGACCGAAGTGGTCGCCGCGCTCTCCGAAGACACGCAGCACTGAAGCGAACAGATACAGCCAAGACAACTCGCGCGCACGCGCCGACGGTGAATCAAGCATGACACTCGACATTACCCAGTTCTATCAAACCTTCTTCGACGAAGCCGATGAACTGCTCGCGCAGATGGAGCAACTGCTGCTCGTCCTCGATATCGCGAATCCGGATCCCGAGGATCTCGCGGCGATCTTTCGCGCGGCGCATTCGATCAAGGGCGGCGCAGCCACGTTCGGCTTCACCGCGCTCACCGAAACGACGCACATCCTCGAATCGCTGCTGGATCGCGCGCGCAACAACGAGCTCGTGCTTCGCCGCGACATGATCGACACGTTCCTCGCGACCAAGGACGTGCTCTCGGACCAGCTCGCCGCGTATCGCGCGAGCGCCGAGCCGGATGCGGCCGCCGCCGCCGCGATCTGCGCGAAGCTGGAACGCCTGAAGAACGAAGACGCCGCGCCGCAGAGCGCGCCTGTCGTCGAAGAGCCGGTCACGCCGGCTGTCATCGGCGAAGTGGACGTCGCGCCGGCCTATGAAGGCCCGAACGCGCCGCCTTCGCACGTGATCGCGCAGGCCGCCGAAGCCATCGAGGACGACGGCAACTGGGACGGCGCGTTCGAAGTCACGGACGGCGCAACGAATGCAACCCATGCAACGAATGCGGGAACCGCGGCCGGCACGCCGGCGGCGGAAGCAGGACCCCACCTGAAAATTACGCTACGGGGGGTGGGCGAGAAGGACCTGGCGACCTTGACCGAGGAGCTGGGGAACCTGGGCAGTATCGTCGGAGAGAAGAAGACCGACGCCGAACTCGTGCTTTGGCTCGATTCGGACGTCTCGTCCGACGACATCGTGGCCGTGTGCTGCTTCGTGATCGACGAATCGCAAATCACGATCGGCCGCGGCGACGCGCATCACATTGCGCCGTCGGCAGCGTCCGAGCCGGCGCAAGCCAAGCAACACACGCTACAGGCAGAGCCGCCCGTATCGCAGGCGCAGGAAGCGCCCGCATCCGCGGCGCAGCACAAAGAAGAAGCGGCGAAGGCGGCGGCGAATGCGGAAACGCAAGCTGCTGCCGCCCTCCCGTCACGCGAAGCACAACCGAAGGCCGCCACCGGCGACGCCGAGAAGAAAGCGCGCCCGGCCGCAGCGGCATCCGCGGAAGGCAGCTCCATTCGCGTCGGCGTGGAGAAGGTCGATCAGCTCATCAACCTGGTCGGCGAACTGGTCATCACGCAGGCGATGCTCGCCGAAACCACGAGCACGTTCGACCCTGCATTGCACGACCGTCTTTTCAACGGCATGGCGCAGCTCGAGCGCAACGCGCGCGACCTGCAAGAGGCCGTCATGTCCATCCGCATGATGCCGATGGATTACGTATTCAGCCGCTTCCCGCGCCTCGTCCGCGATATCGCGGGCAAGCTCGGCAAGGAAGTGGAACTCGTCACATTCGGTCAGGCGACCGAACTGGACAAGAGCCTGATCGAGCGCATCATCGATCCGCTCACGCACCTCGTGCGCAATTCGCTCGATCACGGCATCGAGACCGTGGAAGCGCGCCGCGCGGCGGGCAAGCCCGCCACCGGCCAGCTCGTGCTGTCGGCGGCGCATCACGGCGGCAACATCGTGATCGAAGTGAGCGACGACGGCGCGGGCCTGCGCCGCGACAAGATTCTCGCGAAGGCGCAGAAGCAGGGCATGCAGGTTTCCGACTCCATGACCGACGAGGAAGTCTGGCAACTCATCTTCATGCCGGGCTTCTCGACCGCCGAGCAGGTGACGGACATTTCCGGCCGCGGCGTCGGCATGGACGTGGTGAAGCGCAACATCCAGTCGATGGGCGGCCACGTCGAAATCATGTCGCGCCAGGGCGCGGGCACGACCACGAAGATCGTGCTGCCGCTCACGCTCGCGATTCTCGACGGCATGTCGGTGAAGGTCGGCAACGAAATCTTCATTCTGCCGCTCAACTTCGTGATGGAGTCGCTGCAACCGGTCGCCGATGACATCTACACGGTCGCCAACGGCGAGCGCGTGGTGCGCGTGCGCGGCGAATATCTGCCGCTGATCGCGCTGCATCAGGTGTTCTCGGTCGAAGGCGCGCGCACGGAGCCGACGCAGGGCATCGTCACGATCCTGCAAACGGAAGGACGGCGCATGGCCATGCTGATCGACGAACTCGTCGGCCAGCAGCAAGTGGTCGTGAAGAACCTCGAAACGAATTATCGCAAGGTGCACGGCATCTCGGCGGCGACCATTCTCGGCGACGGCAGCGTCGCGCTGATCGTCGACGTGGCCGCGCTCAACCGCGAATCACGCGCGCAACACTCGCACACCCATTAACACATCGACCGAACCTGGGGTTTCTCATGGCAGACATCCAATCGATTCAAAACGCAACACTGTCGCGCCGCGATGCGCAGCACGCCGAAGCCGCCGGACAAGAGTTCCTCGTCTTCACGCTCGGCGCCGAAGAGTACGGCATCGACATCCTGAAAGTGCAGGAAATTCGCGGCTACGACAGCGTCACGCGCATCGCGAACGCGCCCGCGTTCATCAAGGGCGTGATCAATCTGCGCGGCATCATCGTGCCGATCGTGGACATGCGCATCAAGTTCAATCTCGGCCGCGTCGAGTATGACAACCAGACGGTCGTCATCATCCTGAACGTCGCGCATCGCGTGGTCGGCATGGTGGTGGACGGCGTGTCGGACGTGCTCACGCTGACGCAAGACCAGGTCATGCCCGCGCCCGAATTCGGCGCGACGCTCACCTCCGAATATCTCACGGGCCTCGGCACGGTCGAAGGCCGCATGCTGATTCTGATGGATATCGAAAAGCTCATGACCAGCCGCGAGATGGAGTTGATCGACTCCGTCGCCGCTTAAACAGGCGCGCGGAAGCATCCCGCGCGCGTCGCGAGCCAAGGAAAGGAAGCCATGTTCAAGAAGTTGTCCATTCGCACGACGCTCACGCTCGTCGGTCTGTTGTTCGTCGGTTGCGCGGCCGTCATCGGCGCGCTGTCGCTCGTCGGCCTCAATTCCGCGAGCGCCTCGCTCGACTCGCTCGCCAAAGAAGACATGGTGGCGATGCGCGCGCTCGCGGACACGTCGTCGTATCTGCTGCGCTCGCGCATCACGCTCGACCGCGTGCGCTCGCTCACCGAAGCGGGCAGCGCCGACGAAGCGAAGAAGGCGATGGAGCGCGGCCAGTTCCTGCTCGACAAGAGCTACGAGAACTGGAAGCTCTATCTCGACACGAAGAAGCCGATGCTGCCGCAAGCGACGCTCGACACGCTCGTCGCGCAGCATGACACGCTGATGAAGACCGGCGTCGAGCCGGAGTTCGCCGCGATGCGCGCGAACGACATGGCCGCGTACCACGCCATTGCCGATACCAAGATCAGCCCGATGTTCGTCGCGTTCGATCAGGCGGTGACGGCGGCGGTCGCGTTCCAGCAGAAGCACGCGGAAGAGTCGCGGGCGAACGCGGCGTCGCAGAACGCGACGCTCAGCATGGTCATCGGCGGATTGCTCGCGCTCTCCGGTCTGCTGCTTTTCGCCACGCGTTTCGCGCTGCGCAGCCTGATCGTGCAGCCGATCAACGACGCGGTGGAACACTTCGAGCGCATCTCGCGCGGCGATCTCACGAAGTCGGCGCACACGGACAGCACGAACGAGATCGGCCGTCTTTTCTCGGGCATCGAGCGCATGCGCACGAACCTGACCGCGATGGTCGGCGCGGTGCATCGCGGCGCGGAATCCATCGATGTCGGCGCGCATGAAATCGCGAGCGGCAACACGGATCTGTCGCAGCGCACCGAAGAACAGGCGGCGTCGCTGCAAGAGACGGCCTCCAGCATGGAGCAGCTCACGAGCACGGTGAAGCAGAACGCGGACAACGCGCGTCAGGCGAGCCAGCTCGCGGTGAACGCGTCGGATATCGCGTCGCGCGGCGGCGAGGTGGTCGAGCAGGTCGTCGATACGATGAACGCCATTGCGTCCAGCTCGGGCAAGGTGGTGGACATCATCGGCGTGATCGAAGGCATCGCGTTCCAGACCAACATTCTCGCGTTGAACGCGGCCGTGGAAGCGGCGCGGGCGGGCGAAGAAGGGCGCGGCTTCGCGGTCGTGGCGGGCGAAGTGCGCTCGCTCGCGCAGCGCAGCGCGGCGGCGGCAAAGGAAATCAAGGCGCTGATCGGCGATTCGACCGAGAAAGTGCAGAGCGGCTCGCAACTCGTCACGCGCGCCGGCGAAACCATGGGCGAGATCGTGCAGGCGGTGCGCCGCGTGACCGACATCATGGGCGAGATCAGCGCGGCGTCGGAGGAGCAGTCCGACGGCATCGAGCAGGTGAATCGCGCCGTGACGCAGATGGACAGCGTGACGCAGCAAAACGCGGCGCTCGTCGAGCAGGCGGCGTCGGCGGCTGCCACGCTCGAAGAGCAGACGCGGCAGTTGAAGGAGATCGTCGGGCAATGGCGCATCGCGGGAACCGTGCCGGCGTCGGCGAAGCCGAGCGCGGCGGTCGCGGCTGCGCGCCTGGCGCCCGCCGTGGCGAAGGCGACGCGCGTCGAGCCGACGTCGCGTGCATCGTCCGCGAGCGCAGCGAAAGTTGCTGAGCAGCCTAACGTCGCGCCGGAATCGGCCGTTATCAAGGATAAGGCCCGCGATGCAGCGAAGCCGGCGAGCGCAGCGAAAGCCGCGCCCCGCGTGAGCGCACCGGCGGCGGCACCCGCCCCGCGCGCGAAGGCCACGACCGCCGACGACGGCGACTGGGAAACGTTCTAAGCGCATCGGCCGGCACCGGTCGAGCGCGCGGATTCGGAAACAACCCGGCGCACGACCGGCGCAGAAGCGGAAAGCAAGCAGGCAGGCGCACATAGAGCAAGAGGCACCAGAATGGCAACGCGTAATGCAACCAACGCACGCGTCGAACTGGCCGGCGGCATACGCGGTCCGGAAGTCGAGCGCGATTTCGAATTCACCGTGGCGGACTTCGCCCGGATTCGCGAGCTGATTCATCGCCGCGCGGGAATCTCGCTGTCCGACCACAAGCGCGACATGGCCTACAGCCGGCTCGCCCGACGCCTGCGCGCCTGCGGCATGGACACGTTCAAGCAGTACCTCGACCGTCTCGAAGCCAACGACGACAACGCCGAGTGGGAAGCCTTCGTCAACGCGCTGACCACCAACCTGACGGCGTTTTTCCGCGAGTCGCATCACTTCCCGCTGCTCGCGGACTTCGTGAAGCGCCGCCAGCAGCCGGTGTCGGTGTGGTGCTCGGCGGCATCGACGGGCGAGGAGCCGTATTCGATCGCGATGACGCTCGTCGAGGCGCTCGGCGAGCAGGCCGCGCGGCACTGCACGGTGTTCGCGAGCGACATCGACAGCCAGGTGCTCGCCAAGGCGGACGCGGGCGTGTATTCGCTCGATCAGGTGAAGGCGATGCCGGTGGAACGCCTGAAGCGGTTCTTCCTGAAGGGCACCGGCTCGCACGCGGGCTTCGTCAAGGTGCGCCCGGAGTTGCGCTCGCTGGTGAGCTTCGGCCGCGTGAATCTGACGGACGCGCGCTACGACGTGAAAGGCCCGTTCGACGCGATCTTCTGCCGCAACGTGATGATCTACTTCGACAAGCCGACGCAAAGCCAGGTGCTCTCGCGCTTCGAGCCTCTGATGAAGCCGGGCGGCCTGTTGTTCGCCGGTCATTCGGAGAACTTCACGTATGTGTCGCAGGCGTTCCGGCTGCGCGGCCAGACGGTCTACGAACTGACGCGCGACACGAAAGCGGCGGCCGCGCCGAAGCGCGTGCTGGCGGGAGAGCCGGCATGAGCGGGCTGCCGATCGCGTCGAATCTGTATTTCGACAACCATTTCAAGAAGCCCGGCGTGAAGCTGCTGCCGAACGAGTTCTACATGACGAGCGAAGACATGGTGCTCGTGACGGTGCTCGGATCGTGCGTGGCGGCGTGCATCAACGATCGCACGGCGGGCATCGGCGGGATGAATCACTTCATGCTGCCCGATGACGGCTCGGATCCGTCGCACGCGTCGTCGGACTCGATGCGCTACGGCGCGTATGCGATGGAAGTGCTCATCAACGAGCTCATCAAGCGTGGCGGACGCCGCGAGCGGTTCGAGGCGAAGGTGTTCGGCGGCGGC
The DNA here is from genome assembly GCF_023631445.1 of Caballeronia sp. GAWG1-5s-s. Taxonomy (NCBI): domain Bacteria; kingdom Pseudomonadati; phylum Pseudomonadota; class Betaproteobacteria; order Burkholderiales; family Burkholderiaceae; genus Caballeronia; species Caballeronia sp. GAWG1-5s-s. The sequence continues at coordinate 317,570 of NZ_JALQDC010000001.1, forward strand.
GCGGTGCTGGCCGGCATGACGACCATCAACATCGGCGATCGCAACTCGGAGTTCGTGCGGCGCTATCTCGCGCTGGAGAAGATTCGCATCGTCGCCGAGGACTTGCAGGGCATGCATCCGCGCAAGGTCGCGTTCATGCCGCGCACGGGACAGGTGATGGTCAAGAAGCTGAAGACGCAGCATGACCCGGTCGTCGTCGAGCGCGAGCAGGCGCTCGTGCAGCGCACGCCCGAAGAGCGCGCGGAACGGCTCGCAAGGGCGCGCGCGCGCGTGGAACTGTTCGGCGTGGAGCGCGCGACACCTGCGGCGCCCGCGACGAAGCCGCGCGTCGAACTGTTCGGCGCGTCGGGAACGGCGGCCGCCGCGCGGGCGATCAACGGAATCGCGCGGACGTCGCGCATCGCGAAGGCCGCGGAGGAGGCGTGAGCATGTTGAATGCATCGAATGGCGGCAAGGAAGCCGCGCCGAAGATCAAAGTTTTGTGCGTCGACGACTCGGCGCTCGTGCGCAGCCTGATGACCGAGATCATCAACTCGCAGCCCGACATGCACGTGTGCGCGACCGCGCCCGATCCGCTCGTCGCGCGCGAGCTGATCAAGCTGCATAACCCGGACGTGCTGACGCTGGATGTCGAAATGCCGCGCATGGACGGACTCGACTTCCTCGAAAAGCTGATGCGCCTTCGGCCGATGCCGGTCGTGATGGTGTCGTCGCTGACCGAGCGCGGCAACGAAATCACGCTGCGCGCGCTGGAACTGGGCGCGGTGGACTTCGTGACCAAGCCGAAGGTCGGCATCCGCGACGGCATGCTGGATTACGCCGAGAAGCTCGCCGACAAGGTTCGCGCCGCTTCCCGCGCGCGCGTGCGGCAGATCGTGCATGCGGCGAGCGCGCCGAGCGCGCCGGGCCACGCTGGCGCGAAGCCCGCGCCGCTCATCAACAACCCGCTCGTGTCGACGGAAAAGCTCGTGATCGTCGGCGCGTCGACGGGCGGCACGGAAGCGATCCGCGAAGTGCTCGTGCCGCTGCCGCCCGACGCGCCCGCGGTGCTGATCGCGCAGCACATGCCGCCGGGCTTCACGAAGTCGTTCGCGCAGCGCCTGAACGGGCTGTGCCGCATCACGGTGAAGGAAGCGGAGCACGGCGAGCGCGTATTGCCGGGTCACGCGTATATCGCGCCGGGCCACGCGCACCTCGTGCTCGCGCGCAGCGGGGCGAACTACGTCGCGCATCTGTCGGATGCGCCGCCGGTGAACCGGCATCGTCCTTCGGTGGACGTGCTGTTCCGCTCGGCCGCGCAACACGCGGGCAAGAACGCGATCGGCGTGATTCTGACCGGCATGGGCCGCGACGGCGCGGCGGGACTGCTCGACATGCAGCAGGCGGGCGCCTACACGCTCGCGCAGGACGAAGCGAGTTGCGTGGTGTTCGGCATGCCGCGCGAAGCAATTGCAATGGGCGGCGCAAGCGAGATCGCGCCGCTTTCTGAAATGAGCCGGCGCGTGATGGCGCGGCTGGCATCGATGGGCGAACGCGTGCAGCGCGTCTGATTTAACTGAATTGAATTACGCGGTGTCACGCCGCACTGAGAACACACGGGAGCAATGATGGACAAGAACATGAAGATCCTCGTCGTCGACGATTTTCCGACGATGCGCCGTATCGTGCGCAATCTGCTGAAGGAGCTCGGCTATTCGAACGTCGACGAAGCAGAAGACGGCGCGGCGGGCCTCGCGCGTCTGCGCGGCGGCGGCTTCGACTTCGTGATTTCCGACTGGAACATGCCGAACCTCGACGGCCTGTCGATGCTGCAGCAGATCCGCGCCGACGCGACGCTGTCGCATCTGCCGGTGCTGATGGTGACGGCGGAATCGAAGAAAGAGAACATTATCGCGGCGGCGCAAGCGGGCGCGAATGGTTACGTGGTGAAGCCTTTCACGGCCGCCACGCTCGACGAGAAGCTCACCAAGATTCTCGAGAAGATGGCTAAAGCCGGGAGCTGATCGTGAACGATCTGACCACTGAACTCGCCGCCGTGGCAGCGGAGGCCGATAACGATTTTTCGAGCGACCGCATTCTCGCGCGCATCGGCCAATTGACGCGCACGCTGCGCGACTCCATGCGCGAACTAGGTCTCGACAAGCAGGTCGAAGCCGCGGCGCAAGCCGTGCCCGACGCGCGCGACCGCCTGAAGTACGTCGCGACGATGACCGAGCAGGCGGCCGACCGCGCGCTCAACGCGATCGAGCTCGCCAAGCCGATGCAGGAAGCGATGCAGCGCGAAGCGCAGGCGCTTGACGAGCGTTGGGCGCAATGGTACGGCGCGCCGCTCGCGCAGGGCGAAGCCGGCGAGTTGCTCGCGCAGACGCGCAGCTTCCTGCAAAGCGTGCCCGAGAAGACGCAGGCGACCAACGCGCAACTGCTGGAAATCATGCTCGCGCAGGATTTCCAGGATCTGACCGGCCAGGTGATCAAGAAGATCACGGACGTCGTGTATCTGATCGAGCAGCAATTGCTGGGCGTGTTGCTCGAGAACATCGCGCCCGAGCGGCGCGAGCAGTTCGCGGCGTCGGCGGCGGCGTTGATGTCGTCATCGACGGGCAGTCCGGAAAATCTTCTCAACGGACCGCAGATCAACCCGGAAGGGCGCAGCGACGTCGTGCAGGATCAGTCGCAAGTGGACGATCTGCTCGCGAGCCTCGGCTTCTAAGCCTTCCAGCTTCCTGACGCCAAGCGCAAAAAACGCGGAACGCCTCCTCGGATGCGTTCCGCGTTTGCCTTTGCGTTTGCGTTTGCCTTTGCGCCGGATTTCAGCCTCGATGCCTGCTTTTAGCAAAGCATCTATCGACCGGGAACTTCTGCCCGACTTACTGTTCGATTCATCCGTCCCCAACGGCGCGTCGCATGCGCGTGACGCGGCCGTTTTTCGGGATTTGGCATACTGATGGCTATAGCATCCGTACGATGCTTGAATCCGCAGGGGTTCGCGGCTCCGTAAAACGGCGCGCGGGCCCGCCAGGCAACCATCCACAGGAATCGACAGGAGGCCCAGTGAAGGTACCGAAGCAACCCCGTCATGGGCATCTCAGGCTATCGTTGGCCTTTCTTGCAGGCGCGTTGAGCGTCTGCGCGGCCGCACCGGCGCACGCGGCGCTCGGCGGCGCGCCGTTGAACGCGCCGCAAGGCGCCACCGCCGGCAACGCGGTCGTGCATGCCGCGACGGCGGCATCGGGCGCGTCCGGCGCATCGGCGGCATCGAACTACACCGTCCGCTCGACGACGCTCGCGAGCGGCACCGTCATCAACGAATACGTGTCGTCCGACGGCACCGTGTTCGGCGTCGCGTGGCGCGGGCCGCGCGTGCCGGACCTCGCGACCTTGCTCGGCAGCTATTTCCCGCAGTACCAGCAAGCCATGCTCGCGCAGCGCGCCGCGCGCGGCGGACGCGGTCAGGTGAGCGTGCAGGATTCGGGTCTCGTCGTGCATTCGGGCGGTCACATGGGCGCTTTCTCGGGCAGCGCGTACCTGCCGCAGTCTTTGCCCGCCGGCGTTTCCGCCAGCGACATCCAGTAAGCGACGGGAGAATCCGATAATGTTCACAACGACACCCGGCCTCGGCGCGGCATCTTCCCGGCGCGCCGGCAACGCGGCGCGCTGGCTCGGCGCGCTGTTTCTCGCGCTCACGCTCGCCGCATGCGGCGGCGGCAGCGACAACAATTCCGGCTCCGGCGGCGGCTCGTCCGGCGGCGGCAGTTCAGGCGGCGGGTCGTCAAGCACGGCCAACGCCCAGCCTATCACCCCGAACGGCACGAACGCGGTGCCCATCACGGTGAACGGCGGCGTCGCGAACTTCGTCAACATTCCGAATGTCTCGGTGACGGTCTGCGCGCCCGGCACGAACACCTGCCAGACCATCGACAACATTCAGATCGACACGGCTTCCTTCGGCCTGCGCATTCTGAGTTCGGCGGCTCAGTCGGTCATCGGCGCGCTGCCGGGCGCGAAGGCGCTCAACGGCGGACAACTCGCCGAGTGCGCCGGTTTCGCGGACGGCTATACGTGGGGCACCGTGCGGCAGGCGGACGTGCGCATCGGCTCGGAAGTGGCGAGCGCACTGCCGGTGCAGATCATCGGCGACCTGGACCCGTCGGCGGCGCCCACCGGCATGAACGGATGCCCGTCGGGCAACGACGAGAACACCGCCGGCGAGATCGGCGCGAACGGCATTCTCGGCATCGGCACGCTGGCGCAGGATTGCGGCAGCAATTGCGCGACGACCCCGCTGAACGGCATGTACTTCTCGTGCACCAACGGCACGAACTGCACGGGCACGGCAGTTCCGGTCGCGCAGCAAGTGGCGAATCCCGTGCAGCGGTTCCCGGTGGACAACAACGGCGTGATCGTTCAGTTGCCGCCGGTTCCCGTCACGGGCGCGGCGAGCGCGAGCGGCACGCTGATATTCGGCATCGGCACGCAGAGCAACAACACGCTCACGGGCGTCACGCATCTCGGCACCGACGCGTACGGCGATCTCAGCGGCACGTACAAGGGCACGAGTTACCAGACGTTCTTCGACACGGGATCGAACGGCAACTTCTTCCAGGACAACTTCCCGCTGTGTTCGAGCACGAGCGTGTTCTATTGCCCGACGTCGCAGCAGTCGCTCACCGCGACCGTCTCCGGCACCGACGGCAATACGGCGACGGTGCCGTTCAGCCTCGTGAGCGCGCGCACGCTGACATCGGGCACCGGAAAGTTCGCGTTCAACAGCCTGGGTGGCCAGCTGGGTATGAGCGGCCTGTTCGACTTCGGCGTGCCGTTCTTCTACGGGCGCCACGTGTACGTCGGCTACGGCAGCGCGCCGTTCGTGGCCTTCTGACGCACGACGCATGGCAAAAAAAATCCGGCCCGCGCGGCCGGATTTTTTTCGCCTATCGCTCGGAGGGCGCGGGGCGAGGCTTGCGCGGCGCGCGCTCGAAGAGCGGATCGTAGAGCCAGCGCGGCATCGCATGCAGCAGCATGCCGACGACGCGCATCTGCCACGGAAACGTCGCGTAGCGCACTTTGCGCGCGATGGCATCGGCGGTTTTCGCGGCGAAGCGGTCGGCATCCATCAGAAACGGCATGCGATACGGATTGTGCGCGGTCATCTCCGAGCGCACGTAGCCGGGCGCGATGGTCACGACCGAGACGCCCTGCGGCCGCATCTCCACGCGCAGCGCTTCCAGATACTTCGCCGCCGCCGATTTCGACGCGCTGTACGCGCCTGAGCCCGGCAGCCCGCGCACGCCCGCGACGCTCGCAATGCCGACCAGCGTGCCGCGCCGCGCGGCCGTCATCGACGCGATGAACGGCTCGAACGTCGCGACCATGCCGAAGTAATTCACGTCCATCACGGCGCGGAACGTGTCGAGTTCGCCGTGGCCCGTGAGCGCGCCCTGACTGATGCCCGCGTTGGCGATCACGATATCGGCCGCGCCGTGCTCCGCGATGAACCGGCGCGCGGCATCGGCGAGCGCGTCGGGATTGCGGACATCGGCGGGATAAATGGAAATGGACGCCTTGGGATGGCGCGCGGCGAATGCCGCAAGAGACTCGGCGCGTCGGGCGACGAGGCCGAGCACGGCCCCGCGCTTCACGTATTCTTCGGCCAGTGCCTGGCCAATGCCACTCGACGCGCCGGTGATGAAGACCTTCAACGGAACTGCGTTCATACCGGCGTCAGGCGATTACATCTTTTTGTCGCGCACTTGCTGGACGAGGAAGTCCATCACCTGCGTCGTGCCGGGCAGACTGTTCGTCTGCGCCGGGCCGGTCACGTACTTGCCCTGCACCACGACCGTCGGCACGCCGTCGATCTTGTAGTCCTGAAGCAGCTTGGCGTCGCGCTGGACGTCGCTCTGCGTCGAGAACGAGTTGTACGCGTCCATGTACTTCTTCTTGTCGATGCCTTGCGTGGCGAGGAAGTCGGCCTGCGCCTGCGGCGTCAGCAGATAGTTCTTCTTCACGTGGATTTCGTTGAACACCACGGGCGTGAGCTTTTCCGCGACGCCGAGCGCGACCAGCGCGTGATACATCTTCGAATGCGGGATGAAGTCGTCGCGGAACGCCACCGGCACGCGCTTGAACACGACGTCCGGGCCTTGCTTCTTCTCCCACGCCTCGATGTACGGCTCGAATTCGTTGCAGTGCGGGCAGCCGTACCAGAAGAACTCGATGACCTCGACCTTGCCCGCCGGCGCGCCGATGGGCTGCGGCGCCTGCATCACCGTGTAATCCTTGCCAGCAGCAGGAGCGGCCGATGCCGTGCCCGCGACGCTGAACGAGGCGGCGGCAATGCCGAGGGAAAGGGCGAAGGCGCTAAAGAGTTTTTTCATGGTCGAAGAAAGTGCAAAGGTGCGACGTGAAGGCTGACATGGCGGATGCGTCGCGGTTCTCAAGTGGGACATACGACGCTTAAGCCTGACTTAAGGCGCGCCGCGCTCATAACCGGTCGAGCACGCGGGCGCCGTCCTGCACGGCGTTATTGCTTCGAGAAACGAATGACCGCCGTATCGACGCCTGCGTCGGACAGACGCTGACGCGCCGTGTTCATGTCCTCGAACTTGGCGAACGGACCGATACGCACGCGATAGTACGTCACACCGCCTGCATCGCGCTGCGTGACCTTCGATTCGAAGCCCTGAAAGCCCAGACGCGCGCGCTGCTGCTCGGCATCGGCCTGCGTCTTGTACGCGCCGACTTGCAGGAAATAGCCGGTGTTCACGTCGCCGGGCGCGGGCGGCGTGGTCTTGGCCGTGGCGGGCGGCGCGGAACCGTTCTTCGGCGGCGTCGCGGCGGTGGTCGAACTGGTCGAACCGGTCGATCCCGGCGCGGCTTCAGGCTTCTTCGCGATAGTCGGGCTCGCGGTGCGCGGCGCGGACGCCGTGCCGCCGCTCGGCGGGACTTCGACGATCTGCGGCTCGTCCAGCACGCCCGACGACTGCGTCTGATTCGTGCTCTGGCCGGGCGCCGTGTTCGGCGGCGTGGGCTGCGCGGCTTGCGGCACCGCTTGTCCCGGCGACTTGCCTTGCAGCGGGCGATTCGGGTCGTACGGCTGCGCGGCGGGCGCGGAAGACGACTCCGCTGGCGGCGCGACCTTCGCGACGAATGGCGTGGGCGCACGCGTGATGTACAGCGCGACGATCACGGCGATCGCGAGTCCGACGATCAGACCGAGCACGATGCCGAGAAAGGTTCCCCCCGTTTGCTTCGACTGCGATTGCTTCGACGTGCGGCTTGGTTTTGCCATCGTATGAATCACCTGCAAAAAGTCTTCGAGTTGGCCGACGATTATAGCCGCCGCGTAACGCGCGCCCGCGCCAGGCTGCCGTCCGCGCACGCCGAAAGATTCACAAAGCTACAGGCGCGCGCGACGAAGAGCTCACGACGCTGCGCCGCCGATCACATCTTCTGCGGAGCCGACACGCCGATGGTCGCGAGACCGTTTTCGAGCACCTGACGCGTGGCCGCCAAGAGCGCGATGCGCGCCGTACGCTCTTTCTCGTCGTCCACGAGCACGCGCTCCGCATTGTAGAACGAGTGAAATTCGCCAGCGAGGTCGCGCAGATAGAACGCGACCGCGTGCGGCGCGAGTTCGTCGGCGGCGTGCGCGAGCATGTCCGGGAACTCGGCGAGCTTGTTGAGCAACGCCATCGCGCGCGGGCTCGACAGCGGTTCGAGATCCGCCTTCGCCGCTTGCGCGAGGTCGCCGCCGTAGCGTTCCTTCCAGTCGCTGAGAATGGTGCAGATGCGCGCGTGCGCGTACTGCACGTAGTAGACCGGGTTCTCGTCGTTCTGCTTGAGCGCGAGGTCGATGTCGAACACGAATTCCGTGTCGGCCTTGCGCGAGATCAGGAAGAAGCGCACGGCGTCGCGGCCGCGGCGAATCATCGCTTCGTCGAGCTGATCGGGCGCGGCTTCGCTGCCCGGCGTCATGCCGCCCGACCATTCGATCAGATCGCGCACCGTCACGTAGCTGCCGGCGCGCTTCGAAATTTTCACTTCCTGGCCGTCGCGCATGACCGTGACCATCTTGTGCAGCACGTAGTCGGGATAGCCCTTCGGAATGCCGATGCCGAGCCCTTGCAGCCCGGCCCGCACGCGCGCGATGGTGCCGTGATGGTCCGAGCCCTGCACGTTGATGACCTTGGTGTATCCGCGCTGCCACTTGGTGACGTGATACGCCACATCCGGCACGAAGTAGGTGTACGTGCCGTCGGACTTCTTCATCACGCGGTCTTTGTCGTCGCCGTCGTCGGTGGTGCGCAGCCACAGCGCGCCGTCCTGCTCGTAGGTCTTGCCGGCGTCGATCAGCGCCTTCACCGTCTCTTCGACGCGCCCTTCCTTGTATAGCGACGACTCCAGATAGAACTGGTCGAACTTCACGCCGAACGCGGTCAGGTCCATGTCCTGTTCGTGGCGCAGATACGCGACCGCGAAGTGACGGATGGCTTCGAGGTCGTCCACGTCGCCCTTACCTTTGACCGGCTCGCCGTCTTTGGCCGCCACCGTTGCGCCTGCCATGTAGTCACGCGCGATGTCGGCGATGTACTCGCCGTTGTATGCGGCTTCCGGCCACTCGGCGTCGCCCGGCTTGAAGCCGCGGGCGCGCGCTTGCGTCGAGATGGCGAGATTGCCGATCTGCACGCCTGCGTCGTTGTAGTAGAACTCGCGATGCACCGCGTAGCCTTGCGTCGCGAGCAGGTTCGAGAGCGCGTCGCCGAGCGCAGCCTGACGGCCGTGGCCGACGTGCAGCGGACCGGTGGGATTCGCCGACACGAATTCGACGAGCACGCGCTTGCCCGCATCGCGCGACGAACGGCCGTACGCCGCGCCTTCGCCGAGCACCGCCGGGATCACGTCTTGCTTTGCCTTCGCCGCGAGACGCAAGTTGATAAAGCCGGGACCGGCGACTTCGGCGCTCTCCACAAGCCCCTTCGCGGCCGGATGGCCCAGCACCGCATCGACGATCTGCTGCGCGAGCTGACGCGGGTTCGCGCGCAGCGGCTTGGCGAGCTGCATCGCGACGTTCGATGCCACGTCGCCATGCGCTGCGACCTTCGGCCGTTCGAGCACGATCGCGGGCGCGACGAAAGCGGGTTCCGTTGCGCCTTGCGTGGCTTGCGCGACCTCTTTGACCGCGTCGGAGAGGAGCGTTTCCAGGGTTTCTTTGTGTGCGGGCAGCATGCTGAATGTGATCCAGTGAAGCGAATGCGCAGTGGCACGCGACAGGTGCGGGCGACGCGAAGCGCCGATTGACGCGGCTGATGAGCCGTTCGCCACGGCCTGCCTTCAAGGCGGGCCACAGCTGAAACCGGGATTTTAGCAGGTGCTAAACTGTCTATTCAGGGTGGTTGTTCTGCAAAGATCGGCTTGCCGGCGCGGCTCGCATTCGCCCCGGCTGTCATCCAACAAAAGGAAAAGGACTGTCCCATGCTGATCACATTTAAAACCATGGCTGCACCGGATGTCATGATGCTCGACAACCTCGCCGAGTATCTGCTCGAGATCATCGGCAAGCAGCTGACCGAGCGCGGCGTCATCACGCATGACGAACTGCCTGCCGCCATTCAGAAACTCGAAGCGGCGATCGTCAGCGACAAGAAAGAGCGCGCCGAGCACGACGGCCATTTCCACGAAGGCGAACAAGGCCACGATCCGCACGAGATTCCCATCGGGCTCGCGCAACGGGCGTATCCGTTCCTGGACATGCTGCGTCTCGCGCAGAAAGAGAACAAGGACATTCTCTGGGGCGTCTGAGCGGGCGCGTGAGCGGGCGCATGAGCACCGCGCGGCTCAAATGAAAAACCCCGCATCGGCGACGATGCGGGGTTGTCTTCCTGCTGGCTTACTCGGGCGGCGCCGCTTACTGCGACTGACCGTTGCCCGGAGTCTTCGGCTTTTTGGGCGTCTTCGGCTTCTTCTTGTGTTCGGCCTGCGGCGGCGAGTACGACGATGCCTGCGTGGTGCTGGCCTGCGCGAACGCAGCCGAACTCGACGCTGCGAGCACTGCCGCGGCGATCGCGATGCTTACGGCGGACGTCATCTTCTTCATGCGACTTTCTCCGTGGCTAAAGAGTGCGTGGCCGCCGTCGTGGCGGTTCATCGCAGCGACAAGTCTACGGAATAAAAAAAGTTCCCGCCCATCACGCGGCGCTTTTCTTGCGTATCACGGGCGGCATATGTCTTTGCGCAACGTTCGCCATGCTTGCCGAACGCGATCAGCGCAGCGGCGCGAGCGCGCGTTCCGCATCCGCCGATGAGATCGCCATGCGTTGCGCGAAACTCTGCACCTGATCGTCGCCGATCTTGCCGACCGAGAAGTACTTGCTTTCCGGATGCGCGAGATAGAAACCCGAGACGCTCGCGGCCGGCGTCATGGCAAGTGATTCCGTCAGGCTCATGCCGATTTCCTCCGCCTGAAGCACTTCGAACATATCGCGCTTCACGAGATGATCGGGGCAGGCCGGATAGCCGGGCGCGGGACGGATGCCGCTGTACTTCTCCGCGATGAGGGCTTCATTGTCGAGCGTTTCGTTGGCGGCGTAGCCCCACAATTCGCGGCGCACGCGCGCATGCAGCGCCTCGGCGAAGGCTTCCGCGAAACGGTCGGCGAGCGCCTTGAGCATGATCGCGCTGTAGTCGTCGTGATCGGCGGCGAACTGCTGCTCTTTCTTGTCGACGCCGAGGCCCGCCGTCACCGCGAAGAGACCGATGTAATCGGCCACGCCCGAGTCCTTCGGCGCGATGAAGTCCGCCAGCGAGCGATTCGGCCGCATGACGCCGTCGACCACCGGCCGCACGCTTTGCTGACGCAGGTTGCGCCACGTCATCGCCACTTTCGAGCGCGACTCGTCCGTGTAGATCTCGATGTCGTCGTCATTCACCGTGTTCGCGGGCAAGAGCGTGATGACGCCGTTCGCCGTGAGCCAGCGGCCCTGGATGATGCGCGAGAGCATCGACTTGCCGTCCGAGAACACGCGCCGCGCCGATTCGCCGACGATCTCGTCGTTCAGAATGGCCGGGTACGGTCCCGCGAGATCCCACGTCTGGAAGAACGGGCCCCAGTCGATGTAATTCGCCAGATCCGCGAGGTCGTAGTTCTTGAACACGCGCCGCCCGATGAAGCTCGGCTTCTTCGGCTGATACGCGCTCCAGTCGATCTTCGTCTTGTTGGCGCGCGCCTCGGCGTAGGTCACCATCGGCTGCGCTTTCTTGTTCGCGTGCTGCGTGCGAATGCGTTCGTAGTCGGTCTTCAGTTGGTCGAGGAACTTCGCCGCGCCTTCGTCCGACAAGAGGCTCGATGCGACCGACACCGAACGCGACGCGTCCGCCACGTACACCACCGGGCCATCGTAATTCGGCGCGATCTTCACGGCGGTATGCACGCGCGAAGTCGTCGCGCCGCCGATCAGAAGCGGCGTCTGCTTGCCGCGGAAGTATTCGTCGCGCTGCATTTCGGAGGCCACGTAGGCCATTTCTTCGAGACTCGGCGTGATGAGCCCCGACAGGCCGATGATATCCGCGCCTTCTTCCTTCGCCTTCTGCAGGATGGTCGCACAGGGCACCATCACGCCCATGTTGACCACTTCGAAGTTGTTGCACTGGAGCACCACCGACACGATGTTCTTGCCGATGTCGTGCACATCGCCCTTCACGGTCGCGATGACGATCTTGCCCTTCGAGCGCACGTCCGCGCCGGCATCGGCGAGACGCTTTTTCTCTTCTTCGATGAACGGGATCAGATGCGCGACCGCCTGCTTCATCACGCGCGCCGACTTCACCACTTGCGGCAGAAACATCTTGCCCGCGCCGAAGAGGTCGCCGACGATGTTCATGCCGTCCATCAGCGGCCCTTCGATCACGTTGATCGGCCGGCCGCCCGCCTGTTCGATCTTCGCGCGCACTTCTTCCGTATCTTCGACGATGAAGGTCGTGATGCCGTGCACGAGCGCATGCGAAAGCCGCGCCTCGACCGGCTGATTGCGCCATTCGAGGTTCTCTTCCTTCTTCGCCGCGCCGGTCTTGAACCTGTCGGCGATCTCGAGCAGGCGGTCGGTGGCGTCTTCGCGGCGATTGAGCACGACATCCTCGACGCGCTCACGCAGTTCGGGATCGAGATCGGCGTAGACGCCGAGCTGCCCCGCGTTCACGATGCCCATGTCCATGCCCGCCTGAATGGCGTGATACAGGAACACCGTGTGAATGGCTTCGCGCACCGGATCGTTGCCGCGAAACGAGAACGACACGTTGGACACGCCGCCGCTCACCTTCGCGTACGGCAGGTTTTGCTTGATCCAGCGCGTCGCGTTGATGAAATCGACCGCGTAGTTGTTGTGCTCTTCGATGCCCGTCGCTATAGCGAAGATGTTCGGATCGAAAACGATGTCTTCCGGCGCGAAGCCCACTTCGTTCACAAGGATGTCGTAGGAACGCTTGCAGATTTGCGTCTTGCGTTCGAAGGTATCGGCCTGACCTTGCTCGTCGAACGCCATCACGACGGCCGCCGCGCCGTAGCGGCGAATCAGCTTCGCGTGATGACGGAACGCGTCTTCGCCTTCCTTCAGCGAGATGGAATTGACGATCGCCTTGCCCTGCACGCACTTGAGCCCGGCTTCGATCACTTCGAACTTGGACGAGTCGATCATGATCGGCACGCGGGCGATGTCCGGCTCCGACGCGATCAGATTCAGGAAGCGCACCATGGCCGCTTTCGAATCGAGCATGGCTTCGTCCATGTTCACGTCGATCACCTGCGCGCCGTTTTCGACCTGTTGCCGCGCGACGGCGAGCGCCTCGTCGAACTGGCCGTTCAGGATCATGCGCGCGAACGCCTTCGAGCCCGTCACGTTCGTGCGTTCGCCGACGTTGATGAAGAGCGAGCCTTCGGTGACGTTGAACGGCTCGAGGCCGGAAAGACGCATCGTGTGATCGGTCATGGTCGTTCGCTTCTCTTCTGTTTCTCTTGGTCGATTCGGGCAGTACTAAGTACTTAAGCGGCGTCGCGGTATTGCGAAGGGAAGGCGCGCGGCTTGACTTGCGCGAGCGCCTTCGCGATCTCGGCGATATGCTCGGGCGTCGTTCCGCAGCACCCGCCCGCGAGATTGACGAGTCCCGCTTGCGCGAACTCCTTGAGCAGCCCCGATGTCACGTCGGGCGTTTCGTCGAAGCCGGTGTCGCTCATCGGATTCGGCAGCCCAGCGTTCGGATAGCACGACACGTAGGTATCGCACAGCTTCGCCAACTCGGCGATATAAGGGCGCATGAGCGCCGCGCCGAGCGCGCAGTTGAGCCCGAACGTCAGCGGCTTCGCGTGACGCAGCGAGTTCCAGAACGCCTCGACGGTCTGGCCCGACAGAATGCGGCCCGAGGCGTCCGTGACCGTGCCGGAGATCATGATCGGCAGGCGTTCGCCCGTGTTCTCGAAGAGCTCGTCGAGCGCGAAGAGCGCAGCCTTCGCATTCAGCGTGTCGAAGATGGTTTCGACGAGAAAGAGATCGCAGCCCGCATCGAGCAGCGCCTTTGCTTGCTCGTAGTATGCGTCGCGCAGTTCATCGAAGCTCACGTTGCGCGCGCCGGGATCGTTCACGTCGGGCGAGATGCTCGCGGTCTTCGGCGTCGGCCCGATCGCGCCCGCGACGAAGCGCGGCTTGTCGGGCGTCGAGAACGCATCGCAGGCTTCGCGGGCGAGTTTTGCCGATGCGAAGTTCATTTCGGCGGCGAGGTCTTCCATGCCGTAATCGGCCTGCGCGACGCGCGTGGCGCCGAAGGTGTTCGTCTCGATGATATCCGCGCCCGCCGCGAGGTATTGGTCGTGAATCTCGCGGATGATCTGCGGCTGCGTAATGGAGAGCAACTCGTTGTTGCCCTTGATATCGCGGCCATAGTCTTTGAAGCGCTCGCCGCGATAAGCGGATTCGTCCAGCTTGTAGCGCTGAATCATGGTGCCCATCGCGCCATCGAGGATCAGAATGCGCTGCTGCAACAGCGTGGGAAGCGCGGCGCCGCGCGTGTAATCGCGCGCGGAGACTGGAAGACTCGGAGTGGCGTTCTGGTTCATGACGGACAGGCCCTGCACCGGATAGGAAATAGTCCGTCATTGTAGCCGCAGCGCGATGCGGTCGCTCCCGGCGCGGTTTGCTTCATGGCGAAGCGGACGGGCGAAAAAAAGAACCCCGCCGAGGCTTCGGCGGGGTCTTCTCTGGCGTGTCGCTCGTTTGCCGTATTGCGTGGCTCGCCTCATTCGCCGATCCGCCGGCGAGCATGGCGGCGCGGGCGCAAGACTCTGAGCGCCCGCACGAAACGTGGCGTTAGTGCAGCACCACGGGCTGGGTCATCAAGACATCGAACTGGCCGAGGAATTCATCGACATCCTCGAGCGATGGTTCTTCTTCGATCAGCTTTTGCACATGCTCGCGGAATTTTGCCGCAAGCTCGCCGTCGATGAAGATCTCCCGTTGCGTGTTCTTGTCGACGATTTCGTACCCGCCCGACATCATCGCGAGATGGTTGGCCTGAGGCGGAAATTCAACGACGCAATAGTTAGGGCTGTTGTAGATCATTTGCATGGCGACACTCCTTATTCCTGTTGCTCCCGCAACCTGCATCGTAGTTGGAGCGACTGGGTGGGAATTCAAGGGGTGGCCTCGACGTGATGCCGTGTTATCGAGGCTTTTTCTGTGAAACGTGGTCAGGCGGCCTCACGCAGAAACGCATCGAGCAATGCGCAAAAGCGTTGCGACGCCTCGATCGGAGACATGTGTGCCGCATCCAGAAGTTCGAATTGCGCGCCCGGCACCGTGTCGGCGATCACCTTGCATTCAGCATGCGGCGTGCCATTGTCGTGTTCACCGGCCACGACGAGCGTGCGCTTTTGGATGGACGCAAGTTGGCTCTTCGCATCGAAACGGCTGAGCGCTTCCGCGGCCTTCGCGAAACCTTCGTCGGGCGTGCGCGCAATCGTTTCGCCGACCTGCTCGATCACTTCGGGGTGCGCTTTACGAAAACCCTCCGTGAACCAGCGTTCCAGCGTCGATTCCACCATACTCCCAATGCCGTTCTGACGCACGGAAGCCGCCCGTTGCAAAAACGTCGAGCGCGCTTCTTCGCGGATGAACGCAGGCGCGCCCACGACCGTCAGCGAATCCACTTTGTCCGCATGGTTGATCGCGAACTTCTGCGCGACCATGCCGCCCAGCGACAAGCCGACGACATGCGTGCTCGGCGCGCCGAGCTTGTCGAGCAACTCCGACAGGTCATCGGCGAGATCGTCCACGCTGAACGCCTCAGGCGACACCGCCGTGTAGCCGTGGCCGCGCAAGTCATAACGCAGCACGGTGAAATCGTTGCGGAAGTAGCCCGCCATCTGGTCCCACGCGGACAGATCGCCGGCGAGTGGATGGATGAAGGTCAGCCAGGGACCGCCGCCTTCGTTGTCGAGAACGTATCGGGTTTCGATGCCTTTGTTGTTCACCTGCATATCCGCTCCGTGGAGGTCGCTTTGAAATTCCGTGCGTCCCGTGAGACCGTGGGACGCGCCGCCGCTACGGCCTGACGGATGCATCGTCGGCGGCGGGTGCGGTTTCCTCTGACGCATCCGTCGTGCCCGGCGCGGTGTTCTCGGCAGCGGAAGCCGCTTGCAGCTTGCCGGCCCACAGCATTTCGATCTGCATGCCATTGGGCTCGGTCTGGAGGATGCGCGCGGGCAGCCAGCCGAGCGCCGGAGCCAGCCAGATGTCGAGCTTGCGCCGGTCGCCTTCGCGGCGCGGCAGGCGCGTGAAATGCCGCGCGGTGACGAAGCCGTCGCGCGTCTGCACCGTTTCATCGCCGACGGTTTCCATCGGCCAGATTTCGCTGCTGTCGTTATCCGCGACGCTGAACTGCCGCGTGACGCCGGGTTTATAGATGTCGGGCGCGCCGCGCACGAGGCTCGTCAGTTGCATGACAACGCTGAAGCGATCCTGCGCGCCGTCCGCGAGCGGCTGGCTATTCGGTGTGCGCGTGTAGACGATCTGCCTGGCTTCGCGATTGAAAACGGCGACATCGGCGGCGCGGCGGCCGCGTTTCTCCGAATACTGTTCCGGCGCGATGCCGAAAGCATCGATATGGCCCTTGCTGGAATACACGTACGGACCGACGAACGGCAGCGGAATGGAGACGACCATCTCGTAGTGCTGGCCGTCGTTCGTCCAGTGGATCGTGCCGGTCTGGTTCATCACGCCGTTGACGAGCGTGTCGTAGCGTAGGTCGCCGGTCGGCGGGACGCTGAATTTGTCGCCGGAAGCGGTTGGGGTCGGCGCTGGGGCTGGCGGCGAGGTGGACGCGGGAGCATTTGCGGCACCCGCGCCCGAAGCCGCCACGCCCGATGCCGCCGCCGGCTCACCGGGCTGCGGCGTGGCCGCGCTCAACACGGGCTCGGGCGCAGCGGGCTTAGGCGCAGGCGTAGGCGCAGGCTCAGGCGCGGCTTTGGGCGGCGCAGGCCGCGCCACATGCGCAGGAGCGGCCGGTTTGACAGGCGCAGGCGGCGCGACGGGCTTCGGCGTCAGCAGTTCCACCTGAACCGGCGGCTTCTGCTCGGGCGTACGGTTCGCCGGCTGTTTCGCGTGTTCGATCCAGCGCATCGCGCTCCAATGCAGCGCGGCGACGATCAGCGCCGCCCCAACCCAGCGCCCCCAGCGCCCCCATCGTCGAGGCGCATCCGGCGCGGACGCGGCAGCGGAAGGCTCGCCCGGCGCAGCAGGCGGACGATGAAACGAGAACAGGGGCATCGAACGAAGCGGAAAGAGAAGGAATGGCGCGGCGACAGAAGCGGTTATGACACGCGCGCTCGCAGGGATGTTCCGCGCGCAAGAGCGATCACCGTTCGCCCGCCTTGTACCCCAGTTCATACGACAGGCTGCGCGCGCATTCCCGCAGCGCCGAGTCGATCTCGCCGCCCCAACGCGTATCGAACGCGCCTTCGTGTCCGAGCGCGATCAGCCCGAGCGCGAGTTCGCCGGTCGAATCGAAAACGGGCATGCAGAACGCGTGAATCGACGGCAGCAACATGCCTTCGACGCGCGCCGCGCCATGCTCGCGGACATCGGCGAGAAGCGGCTCGACATCAGCGATTGTTTGCTTGCTCGCAGCGAGTTCGCGTTCGAGCATCGGCTGCGTCTTGCTGCGCGGCAGATACGCGGCAAAGAGCAATCCCGTGGCCGACGACAGCAGCGGCATCACGTCGCCGAGCTTCAGCGATGCCTTCGCCGGATAGCTCGACTCCATCCAGTGCACGACGGTCGGTCCCTGATTGCCCCACACCGCGATGCCCACGGTCTGGTCGATGCGGTCGCGCAATTCAGCCAGCGCTATGCGCGCGAGCTTCACGCCATCGACGCGCGCGAGCCTGGCGAGGCCCATCTGCAAGGCAAAGCCGCCGAGTTCGTAGCGCCCCGTGAGCGGGTCTTGCGAAGCGAGCCCAAGCCGCACGAAGCTCACCAGATACCGATGCGCTTTCGCCGGGCTCATGCCCGCGCGCTGCGCGAGATCGCGCAGCATCATGGCGCGCGGCTCGTGAGTGAGTACATCGAGCAAACGGAAGCCGACTTCGATCGACTGAATGCCCGAGCGCAGCTTTTCTTCGGATGCGTCGAGGTCGAGTTCGTCGCCGGTGGCGGGCGCGTTGGATGGCATGGAAAGCGTGAAGGCGATGGATTCACCATCGTAAAATAGATTTCCCTCAACGTCATCTCAGCCCGACTCCGCCTTATGAAACTTGCCACGCTGAAGGACGGCACGCGCGACGGCCAGCTCATCGTCGTATCGCGCGATCTGCGCACGGCTGTCATTCCCGATGGAATCGTCTCCACGCTGCAACGCGCGCTCGACGACTGGACGTTCTACGCGCCGCAGCTTTACGACGTCTACGAAGCGTTGAATCAGGGCCGCGCCCGCCACACGTTTTCGTTCGATGCGAAGTCGTGCATGGCGCCGCTGCCGCGTGCGTTTCAATGGGCCGATGGCTCGTCCTACGTGAATCACGTGGAGCTCGTGCGGCGCGCGCGCGGCGCGGAAATGCCGCCCGAATTCTGGACCGACCCGCTCATGTATCAGGGCGGCAGCGACGACTTTCTCGGGCCGACGGACGATATCGTGTGCGCGTCGGAATCGTATGGCATCGACTTCGAGGCGGAAGTCGCCGTCATCACCTCCGACGTGCAAATGGCGCCCACGCCCGACGAAGCATTGAAAAGCGTGCGCTTGCTGATGCTGGTCAACGATGTCTCGCTGCGCAACCTCATCCCCGCCGAACTCGCGAAGGGCTTCGGCTTCTTCCAGAGCAAGCCTGCCACCGCGTTCTCGCCCGTGGCCGTCACGCCCGACGAACTGGGCGAGGCGTGGCGCGAAGGCCGCGTGCATCGCCCGATGACGGTGCACTGGAACGGCAAGAAGGTCGGCCAGCCGGATTGCGGCGTGGACATGGTGTTCCACTTCGGCCAGTTGATCGCGCACGCGGCAAAGACGCGCAATCTGCGCGCGGGGTCGATCGTCGGTTCGGGCACGATCTCGAACAAGGACACGAAGCGCGGCTACTGCTGTATCGCGGAGAAGCGCTGCCTGGAGACCATCGAGCACGGCGCGCCGCAGACGGAGTTCATGAAGTTCGGCGACAGCGTGAAAATCGAGATCTTCGACGACGCGGGAAAGTCCATCTTCGGCGCGATCGATCAGGCCGTCGTGCAGCTCGAACACTGATATCGCGCGATGAAACAAACGGCGCAACGGGTTTCGCCCGATGCGTCGGGAGCACCGGCCACCGTACACTCTCCGGGCGTTGCGGCTCACGCGCCGCGCGACGACAAAAAACAACAGGAGACTTCCATGCGCAGAAGCAAGTGGGTGGCCGCAGCCGTGCTCGCATTCGCCGCGACGACAGCGGCGTTCGCGCAAACGCCGCACGTTAAGATCGGGCTCGTGCTGTCGCTGACGGGACCGGCCGCGTCGCTCGGCATTCCCGCCCGCGATACCGTCGCGCTTCTGCCGAAGGAAATGGGCGGCGCGAGCGTCGACTACATCGTGCTCGACGACGCCTCCGACACCACGCAAGCGGTGCAGAGCACGAAGAAGCTCATCAGCGAGAATCAGGTCGATGCGATCATCGGCTCGTCGATCACGCCGAATTCGCTCGCGATGATCGATGTCGTCGCGCAAGGCCAGACGCCGATGATCTCGCTCGCGTCATCGGCGAAGATCATCGAGCCTGTCGACGAGAAGCGCCGCTGGGTTTTCAAGACGCCGCAAACCGACGCGATGATGGCCTCCGCGATTGCCGAGCACGCGAGCAATCACGGCGTGAAGACGCTCGCCTACATCGGCCAGGCGGACGCGCTCGGCGAGACCTTCTACGCGGAAGTCGCGAAGTTCGCGCAACTGCACAAGATCACCGTGGTCGCCAACGAGCGGTTCAATCGCACGGACCCGAGCGTGACCGGGCAGATTCTCAAGATTCTCGCGGCCAAGCCGGACGCGGTGGTGGTCGGCGCGGCCGGCACGCCTGCCGCTTTGCCGCCGAAGACGCTCGCGCAGCGCGGCTATAAGGGCAAGGTGTATCACAATCACGGCGTGGGCAATCGCGACTTCCTGCGTGTGTGCGGCGCGGATTGCAACGGCACGTTCCTGCCCACGAGCCCGGTGCTCGTCGCGGCGCAGTTGCCGGACGATCACCCGGCCAAGCGCCTCGCGCTCGACTACATCAAGCTTTATGAAGCGAAGCAGGGCGTAGGCACGGTCTCGGCGTTCGGTTCGTATGCGTGGGACGCTGGCATGCTGCTCCAACGCGCCATTCCGATCGCGATGAAGGCCGGCGCGCCGGGCACGCCCGCGTTTCGCGGCGCGCTGCGCGATGCGCTCGAAGGCACGAAGAACTTCGCGGATACCAACGGCGTCGTCAACATGACGCCCAACGATCATATCGGCCTCGACCAGCGCGCCCGCGTGATGGTCGAGATTCGCGACGGCAAGTGGGTGTATCAGCCGCGCTAGACCACATGGAACCGACATGAGCGATCTCTCCTTGTATTCGCGCTACACGTCGCTGCACTTGCGCCGTCACGCGCATGGCGTGCTGGAAGTCGTCATGCCGGGCGCGGGCGCGAACAAGAGCGGCCTGTCCACCGCCGACGCCAACATGCACCGCGAACTCGCGGAGATCTGGCGCGACATCGACCGCGATCCCGAGACGCGCGTCGCGCTGATTCGCGGCGAGGGCAAGGGCTTTTCGGCGGGCGGCGACCTCGCGCTCGTCGAGCAGATGGCGAACGACTTCGACGTGCGCGCGCGTGTCTGGCGCGAAGCGCGCGATCTCGTGTACAACGTGATCAATTGCAGCAAGCCGATCGTCTCCGCGATGCACGGTCCGGCGGTCGGCGCGGGGCTGGTCGCGGGCTTGCTCGCGGATATCTCCATTGCGTCGAAGTCGGCGCGCATCATCGACGGACATACGCGGCTCGGCGTCGCGGCGGGCGATCACGCGGCGATCATCTGGCCGCTGCTGTGCGGGATGGCGAAGGCCAAGTACTATCTGCTCCTGTGCGAGCCCGTGAGCGGCGAAGAAGCGGAGCGCATCGGGCTGGTATCGCTCGCGGTGGAAGAGAACGAACTCATGCCGAAGGCAATCGAAGTGGCGAACCGGCTCGCGCAGGGATCGCAGACGGCCATCCGCTGGACCAAGTACGCGCTGAACAACTGGCTGCGCACGGCGGGGCCGACTTTCGATACATCGCTGGCGCTGGAATTCATGGGCTTCGCCGGACCCGACGTGCACGAGGGCATGCGTTCGCTGCGCGAGCGCCGCGCGCCGGACTTTCCGGGCGACGCGCCGTTCTGACGCGGCCCGGCACGGCTAGTGGCTAGCCAAGGCGATCAACCAATCAAGAGGAGCGACGAATGACGGACACCTCAGGCGGCACCCCGCCGTTTTCGATTCCCGGCTTCCCCGGTTTCTCCGGCCTGGGCCAGGCGGACATGATGGGCAAGATGTGGGAGATGATGCGCCTGAATCCGTTCGCGGCCGCGATGTCGGGCGGCGCGCAGGGCGCGAATCCCTCGCTTTCCATGATGTCGGACATGCTCGCGCCGCTTACGAACATCGAGGAACTGGACAAGCGTGTGACCGACATGCGCGCCGTCGAGCAGTGGCTCAAGCTCAACCTCAACATGCTGCAATCGGCGATTCAGGCGCTGGAAGTGCAGCGCGCGACGCTCGCCACGCTGCGCGCTTTCGGCGCGTTCGCTCAGACGTCCGTCGAGAGCGCGCAGAACGCGGCGGCGGAGACATCGAAGGCGGCGGGCCGCTGGCCGATGGGCGGCGCCGCATCGAGCGACGCGCCCAAGGCCGCGCCGGGCGAGCGCGCGGCGCCCACGGAGAGCGACAACCCGGACGCGGGCGCGAAGTCCGACGCGCCGCTGCCGCCGGGCTTCGATCCGAGCGGATGGTGGAACGCGCTGCAATCGCAGTTCAACCAGCTCGCGCAACTGGCGATGATTCAGCCCGGCATGGCGGGCGCGCCGGCGGGTCAGCCGTCGGCGTCGGCCGAAGAAAGTTCGACCGCGCCGGCTCCCAGCAGCCAACCGGGCGACGACACGTCAGCCGCCGCCGCAGCGGCGAAAAAAGCGGCCGCGCGTAAGACGCCGCCGAGAAAGAAACCGGAGTAGGCATCGCGCGGATGTCGCGCAAGCGGCATCGGCTGATAGACAACGCCTGGCGGCCCGCGCTCGCCAGGCGTTTTTTTTGGATGCGCGCCGACTCGTGTGGCGTCGTGACGTCGCTACTGATTGACATATTTTGTCTATCATTCACTATGGAGCGAGAGCGGTTTTGTCCACCTGCCGACGCAGGCATGCAACGTGCAACGGACCGTCCGTGTGTTCAATTACCGTTTTGTCCATGACAAACTCATCGGAAGAAACTCTACAGCCCGAGCGAGACGCGGGTGCTGCAGGACAGGCTGAATCACCGTCGGACGCTCCGCTCGTGCGTTCGGTGGGATCGGGCCTGAGCGGCGTCGGCATCGGCGCCATCGCTCAGGAGATTGGTCTGACGAAGGACACGCTGCGCGTCTGGGAACGGCGCTACGGCTTTCCGCAGCCCATGCGCTCGCCCGGCGGCGAGCGGCTGTATCCGCAGGAACAGGTGACGAAGCTGCGGCTCGTCAAACGCCTGCTGGACGCGGGGCATCGGCCGAGCAAGGTCCTCGCGCAGCCGATCGAGGCGTTGCAGCAACTCGCCGAGTCCTCGGGCGTCGGGCAGGACGCGCCGGACGCCGAACTGGACCACTTCATCGCGCTACTGCGCAATGGCGCCTACGAGGACTTCCGCTTCGGACTTCTGCGACGCGCGACGCGCGACGGTCTGGAGCGTTTCGTGGTTGACGTCGCCGCGCCGCTTGCCGCCCGGGTGGGAAACGCGTGGGCGGCGGGCACGCTCCAGGTCTACCACGAGCATTTGTTCAGCGAGTCGATCCAGTTCACGCTGCGCACGCTGATGCGCCCGCTGTCCGAGGCGCTGCGTGGCCGCGGCGGCCGGCCGCGCGTGCTGTTGACGACGCTCTCCGGCGAAGGCCACGGTCTCGGCATTCTGATGGCCGAAGCCATGTTCAGCCTCTGCGAGTGCGAATGCGTGCAGTTGGGGTTGCAGACGCCGCTGCACGACATCGTCAGCGCGGCGGTGGCGCACGAGGTCGATGTCGTCGGGCTGTCGTTCACGGCGGTGCTTCCGGCTCAGGTCATCGCGAACGGACTGACCGAGCTGCGCAGCATGTTGCCGCCGCACATCCGCATCTGGGTCGGCGGCAGCAGTCCGGCGCTGCGCCGCAAGCTGAACGATGGCGTGGAGCATCTCGCAGGTTTGACGCCGATCGAAGAGTTCGTGGCGGCTTGGCGCGAAAGCGCCGTGCTATGATCGGAAAGGCTTGCTCGCGCGAGCCCGAGCGGGCCTGCGGACGTCGCGGCATCGACCAAACGTGCGTCCGCGCGCGCCGGCGCTAGTCGCTTCGCCGCGCTGGTCAGGCGCACGTATGCGTCTTTGCTGCAAACCGCTGAGCAGGCGGCACGACGAAAGCCTCGACGGAACCTGGGCACAGGGTTCGCTTCTCACCCAAGGTTGAACACGACGCACGCAAGGCGGCACGCGCGCAAGAACGCGCTTGTCGAAGGCGGCTGGCGCGTTGCGACAGCGCTGCATCGGGTGCTTCCTTGTCGTTTTTCGCCTGTGGCCGCCGGAATCCCGCGTAAAATTGAAAGCTTGGTTGCTCGTGCGCAGCGGTTATCGCGCACGTTTGGCCGACCGTCATACAGATATAACGTCGCATAAGTGGCTTCAGGGGTGGACTATGAACACCATGCTTTATCCGGAACTTTATAAATCGCTGGAATCCGTCCGTTGGGATATGGAGAAGGACATCCCCTGGGACAAGTTCGATGCGTCCCTGCTCACCGACGAGCAGGCCCGGACCATCAAGATGAACGCGATCACCGAATGGTCCGCTCTTCCCGCAACCGAAATGTTTTTGCGTGACAACCACCATGACAGCGACTTTTCCGCGTTCATGAGCGTGTGGTTTTTCGAAGAGCAGAAGCATTCGCTGGTGTTGATGGAATATCTGCGCCGCTTCAGGCCCGAACTGGTGCCGACGGAAGAAGAACTGCACGCCGTGCGCTTCGAATTCGATCCGGCGCCGCCGCTCGAAACGCTGATGCTGCACTTCTGCGGCGAAATCCGCCTGAATCACTGGTATCGCCGCGCGGCCGAATGGCACACCGAGCCGGTCATCAAGCATATCTACGAAACCATTTCGCGCGACGAGGCGCGGCACGGCGGCGCGTATCTGCGCTACATGAAAAAGGCGCTCGCCAATGCAGGCGATTCGGCACGCGCCGCGTTTGCGAAGATCGGCGTGCTGATGGCCTCGGCCCGTCGCACCGAGAAGCCGCTGCATCCGACGAACCTGCACGTCAATCAGGCGCTGTTTCCGCGCGATACCGTGCAGTCGCGTCTGCCCGATCCCGAATGGCTCGAACGCTGGCTGGACGACCAGATCCGCTTCGACGATAGCTGGGAGAAGAAGGTCGTCGAGCGCATTCTGCACAACCTCTCGATTCTCTTCGAGCGGTCGTTCGTCACCGCGCAGGAACTGAACCGCTATCGCAAGGAAGTGGTGCAGCGTCTGCAAGCCGCGTCCGGCGGCTCCAGCGGACAGCCCGCCTGACAGGTGTAACAGCGTGTCGCTCGCATGAACAAACGGCCTGCCGGCTCACATCGGCGGGCCGTTTTGCTTTCCAGGCCGCTTGCTTCGCCGGCGAGACGCCGTGGCACAATGCGCGCTTTCCGAACTACCCGTTGAGCAACGCCATGCCCGCCACTTTCGAACGCAAGATCACCACGCGCGACGCGCTCGCCGCGCTCCGCCCGACGCTCGCGGGGCCGGTCGTGTTCACCAACGGCGTGTTCGACATCCTGCATCGCGGACACGTGACCTATCTTGCCGACGCGAAGGCGCTCGGCGCGACGCTGATCGTCGGCGTGAACAGCGATGCCTCCGTGCGCACGCTCGGCAAGGGCGACGATCGCCCGATCAATCGCGAGGACGACCGCATGGCGCTGCTCGCGGCGCTCGAAAGCGTGGATTGGGTCGTGAAGTTCGAGGAATCGACGCCGCTGCAACTGATCGACGCGCTGCGCCCGGACGTGCTCGTCAAAGGCGGCGACTACGACATGGACAAGCTCGCCGAATCGGCGCTCGTGCGCGGCTGGGGCGGCAAGGCGCTCGCGATTGCGTTCGAGCATGACCGCTCGACCACCGCGCTCTTGAAGAAAGTCCGCGCGCAGTCCTGAACGGCCGCGTTACTGGCCGAGCGGCTTCGTCTCCACGCTCGCGGCGGGCGCGGGACCGCCGACCTGCGGCTGATCGGCTGCTTCCTCGGGACGCAGCGGCCGCGTCGTCAGCGTTTCGGGCCGCACCTGTTGCAACAGATGATGCGGCTCGCGCGCGCCCGCGGCGGGCAGCGACGATCCGAACATGCCGTGCACGAGCGCGAACACCAGCACGTTGGCCAGAATGAGAAAGGCAATGAGCCAGCGCAGCATGCCAGGGGCTCCGTCAGTCGGTTCGTAATCAGTCAGTTCGGTGCGTGGCCGATTCCCGCGCGATGAGCGCGAGGCCGGCGAGCACGAGGGAATCGTGGCGAGTGTGCGGCACCGCGAGCGCGCCCGCAATCTCGCTGGCCGCGCCGCCGCCGAGCACGAGCCGCACGTCCGCCTGCCAGTCCGCGCGGAGATCGCGCCATGCGCGTTCGATCAGACTCGCTTGCGCGAGCAGGCAGCCCGCCGACAGCGCGGCGGCCGTATCGGTGGCGAAGAGGCTGCGCGGGGCCGCTTCCGGGTCGCCGAGCGCGCGGCGCGCGGCGGCGGCATCGAGTGTCGGCAGTTGCGCGGTGTGGCTGCCGAGCGATTGCATCATTAGCGACCAGCCCGGCGCGATCAATCCGCCGGTGAAGACGCCATCGGCGCGCAACGCTTCGAGCGTCGTCGCGGTGCCGAAGGTGGCGATCAGCACGTTCTCGCCGGGAAACGCGGCGCGCGCGCCGATCAGGCCCGCCCAGCGGTCGCTGCCGAGCTTGTCCGGTTCGACGTAGCGGTTTGTCACGCCGCATTGCGCGGCCTTCGCGCGCACGACGGTGCGCGGCAGCGCCGGCCAGCGCGCGTCGATCATGCGGTCGATGCGCGCCTGCGCCGCCGCGCCGGCCACGTTCGAGATCCACGCGCTGTCGGGTCGAGGCAGCGCCGACCATGCGGCGAGCGCCGGCTCGGCGGCATCGCGCGGCGTGGATTCACGTTCGTGCTCCAGCGCGCCGCCCGCGATAGCCGCGCCGTTTTCGTCGACGAGCGACCACTTGATGCGGCTGTTGCCCGCGTCGATCAGCAGCATCGGCGCGTCGCTCACGGACGCTCCTTTGCGAGCCGCAGCGACAGTTCGCCCGTCGCGACGGCGCGCGGTCCTTCGGGCGCGTCGATCAGCAAGTGGCCGCTGTCGTCGACGCCGGTGGCGACGCCGCGCGTGACTTCCTGTCCCTGATCGATCAGCACGACTTCGCGGCCCGCGTACGCGTGCGCGTCGGTCCAGCGCTGGCGGAACGGCCGGAAGCCGTCCGCTTCGAAGCGGGGCAGCGCCGTGTCCAGCGCATTCAGCAGCGCGGCGAGCGTGTCCGTGAGATTCGCGTCCGGCCACGCGCGGGCGAGCGCGGCGGGCGCGGCGCCGGGAATCGCGGCGGTCGACGGCGACTGGCGGTTCGCGTCGTCCACTTGCGCGGCGAGCTGCTCCGCGCCGTGCAGATTCACGCCGATGCCGATCACCACGGCCGTCGCGCCCGGCGCATTCCACGCCGTCTCGATCAGGATGCCGGCGAGCTTGCCGTCGTCGAGCAGCACGTCGTTCGGCCACTTCAGCGCGGGGCGCGCGGACGGCGTGAGCGGCAGGCGCGCGAGCGCGTCCAGCACGGCGGTGCCGATGGCGAGACTCAAGCCCGACAGCCCTTCGATGGGCCGCCGCAGCACGTAGCCCACCGACATCAGCAGCGCATTGCCCGGCTCGGCGAGCCACGCGCGGCCGCGACGCCCGCGCCCGGCGGTCTGCGCATACGCGATGCGCGCCACCGGCGCGGGCGGCGTGCGTTGCGCGACGTCGCGGGCGAGCGCGCGCATGCGCTCGACGAGATCGGCGTTGGTGGAGCCGGTCTCGTCGACGATCTCGATGGTCCAGTCGCGCGCGGCACGCTCGGCGAGCGTGGCGAGCCGGTTACGGTCGATGCGCCAGGGCGCGTCGGGGGCGAAGGCGGGAGTCGGGGTCATCGGGATATTGTAGCGGGCGGGCTCGGCGCCTTAGCGTGGCGGATCGCGCCGCCGCGCAACGAACCTTCGTTACAATGTCCCTCTCCCTCAAACCGCGTTCCAACGCCCCTTCGATCCTTGAACTTCGACACGCCGCCCCGCCTGCGAGTGGAAGCCGGTCAGCAAGGCAAGGTGGTCCGTCTTTCGGGCCAGTGGACGGCGCTCGCGCTCGCGCGTGACCGCTCGAAAACCGGCGTCACGCGGCGGCTGCGCGCGATCGGACGCGAGGCCATCGGGCAGTGGGATTTGCTATCGATCGAGCGGCTCGATCACGTCGGCGGGCAGGCGCTCTGGCGCATCTGGGGCCGCAAGATGCCCGCCACCGTGGCGCTCTCCGACACGCAGCGCGAAATCTTCGAGCGCGTCGCGCTGCTCGACGCCGAGCGCGAGGAGCCGGAGGCCGTCGATCGCACCGATCCTGTCACGCGGCTCGGACACCTGATTTTCGCGTTCTTCGATCACCTGCACGGCGGCCTCGCGATGTTCGGTGGCTTCGTGCTCGATCTGCTCGGTTTGATCCGTCGCCCACAACGGACTCCGTGGACGGAGATCTCCGCGAACATTTATAGCGCCGGCGCGCAAGCGCTCGCGATCACGGCGCTCGTCGCGTTTCTGATCGGCATCGTGCTCAGTTACCTGTCCGCGCAGCAGCTGCGCATGTTCGGCGCGAACCAGTACATCGTGAACATTCTCGGGCTGTCGGTGATCCGCGAGCTCGGCCCGGTGCTGTCCGCGATTCTCGTCGCCGGGCGTTCGGGCTCCGCGATCACCGCGCAGATCGGCGTGATGCGCGTCACCGAGGAACTCGACGCGATGCAGGTCATGGGTATTCCGCACGGCCTGCGCCTCGTGCTGCCGCGCGTGCTCGCGCTCGGCGTCGCCATGCCGCTGCTCGTCATGTGGACCAACATCATCGCGCTGACGGGCGGCGCGCTCGCGGCGAAGCTCGTGCTGTCCATCGACATTTCGTTCTTCATCCGCTCGCTGCCGTCCGTGGTGCCGATTGCGAATCTGTGGATCGGGCTGGGCAAGGGCGTCGTGTTCGGCATGCTGATCGCGCTCGCCGCGTGCCACTTCGGCTTTCGCATCAAGCCGAATTCACAGAGTCTCGGCGAAGGCACGACGACGTCCGTGGTCACGTCGATCACCGTCGTGATTCTCGCGGACGCGGTGTTCGCCATTCTCTTTCAGAACGTGGGGCTCTGACGCCATGTCGACGACGCTCGCCACCGCCGTGCGCCATCAGCCGCCGCCCGCGATCGCGGAGCCGGTCATCGAAGTGCGCGACGTCACCAAACGCTACGGCAGCACGGTGATTCACGAGCATCTGAACTTCGAGGTGCGCCGTGGCGAAATCGTCGCGCTGCTGGGCGGCTCCGGTTCCGGCAAGACCACGCTCGTGCGGCAGATTCTCGGGCTCGAATCGCCGACCTCGGGCGTGATTCGCGTGCTCGGCGAGGAATGGGCGCGCATGGACCCCGAGACCGCGAAGATGCTGCGCACGCGCTCGGGCATGATGTTTCAGCAAGGCGCGCTGTTTTCGTCGCTGTCGGTGTACGACAACATCGCGCAGCCGTTTCGCGAACTCGGCAAGATTCCCGAAGACCTCATCCGCGAATTCGTGATGCTGAAGCTCGAAATGGTCGGGCTTTCGTGCAAGCACGCGACCAAGATGCCGGCCGCGCTCTCGGGCGGCATGGTCAAGCGCGTGGGCATTGCGCGGGCCATCGCGCTCGAACCCGAACTGCTCTTTCTCGACGAGCCCACGGCCGGTCTCGACCCGAAGGCATCGGACGAGTTCGTCGATCTGATCGCGACGCTGCATCGCGCGCTCGGTCTCACCGTCGTCATGGTCACGCACGATCTCGATACGATGGTCGCGCTCTCCACGCGCGTCGCCGTGCTCGCGGACCGGCGCGTGCTCGTCGCGGCGCCGGTGGAAGAAGCGGTCGCGGTGGATCATCCGTTCATCCGCGAGTATTTTCTTGGGCGGCGCGGACGGCGCGCGCTTCAGGCGCTGCCGCCCGAACGCCGCGCGAAGCTGCCCGCCGCCGCGCTCGACGACGCCACCATCACCGTGAAGTAGTCCGGCGCAAAAGCGACAAGGAACCTGCCGATGGAAAACAAATCACATGCGTTCTGGACCGGGCTGTTCACCATCGTGCTCGTGCTGGCCATTGCGTTCGCGGCGTTCTTCTTCAACGTGGACCGCACCGTGCGCGTGCCGTACGACCTGATTGCGCGGACCAACGTGACGGGCCTCTTCACCGATGCCGCCGTGCGTTACCGCGGGCTCGGCGTCGGCAAGGTCGAGTCGATCCGCTTCGACCGGGCGCATCCGGGGCAGATCCGCATTCGCATTCTCGTCGACCGCAACGCGCCGATGACGCACTCCACCTTCGCGACGCTAGGCTTTCAGGGCGTGACGGGCATCGCGTTCGTGCAGCTCGACGACAGCGGCAAGGACACGACCGCGCTCGCGTCGTCGCCGCAGCACGTCGCGGAAGTGCCGATGCGTCCGGGGCTTTTCGAGCAGTTGCAGGAACGCGGCGATGTGATTCTGCGCAAGTTCGAGCGTCTTTCGGAAGACGCGGACAAGTTTCTCTCCGACGACGTGCGCGATCAGCTTCTCGACACCACGAAAAGCCTGAAGGGCGCGGCGGACGGCATCGCTTCGCTCGCGAGCCAGGTCGCGCCCGCAACCGCGCATCTGCCGCAGACGCTGAATCAGCTGGATCGGACGCTCGCTTCGACGAACGCGCTGATGCAGAACCTGAACCGCGAGAACGGACCGTTCGTGACCAACCTGAACAAAGCGGGCGACGCCGCGCAACAGGCCGCAGCCGCTCTCGCGGACATGAATGAATCGCTACGCGACGTGACGGCGCGCGTGAGCTTCGAGGCATTGCCGCGCCTCTATTCGTTCACCGAGGATCTCGGCGCCGCCGCGCGTTCGGTCGACCGGGCCGCCGATACGTTCAGCGCGAGTCCGCGCAGCGTGCTGTTCGGCGCGCCGTCGATGCCGCCGGGGCCGGGGGAGCCGGGCTTCGTGTGGCCCGCGAATCCATCGCGCTGAACGAGGCCATAGAACAGGACAACGAAGGATTCCTATGTCACTTGCTGAGTTGAAACGACCGTTGGCGCTTGCGCTCGCCTGCATCGCGATGCTGGCAGGCTGCGCGACGAACCCGCCTGCGACGCCGGACGCGCGCTATGACCTCGGCGCGCGGCCCGCCGCCAGCCCTGCGAGTCCCACGACTGAAGTGCAAATGCCGCCGGTCAAGGTGCTCGCGGTGCGCGCGTCGCGTGATCTGGAAACCGACGCGTTCGTCTATCGCCTGAGTTACGTCGATGCGCAGCGCACCGGCAGCTATGCGGCGAGCCACTGGACGATGCCGCCCGCGCAACTTCTCACGCAGCGATTGCGCGATACGCTCTCGCAGCGCGGCCCGGTGCTCACGGGCGCCGACACGGTGCGCGCGCCGTTGCTGGAGATCGAGCTGACCGGCTTCGAACAGGTCTTCGATGCGCCGGAACGCAGTCATGGCGTCGTATCGGTGCGGGCGACGCTCACGCGGCAGGGCCGCGTCATCGCGCAGCGCATGTTCACGGCGAGCGCGCCCGCGCCGAGCGCCGATGCATCGGGCGGCGCGCGGGCGCTGGCGGCCGCATCGGACGATCTGATCGCGCAACTCGGCGCGTGGCTCGGCGCGCAGCCGCTCACCGCATCGCGATGACGGCGCGTTTCATCGCCAATCCGCTCGAACGGACGCGCCTGGGCGGCTCATGACGATCAAGCAATGGCAGCGCCGCCCGTCGGCGTTCTCGCGGCAGGCGCTCGTCGCGTACGCGGTGCTCGTCGTGTACGGCTCGCTGTATCCGTTTTCCGGTTGGCGCTCGCTCGGTCTCGGGCCGTTCGCGTTTCTGACCGATCCGCTGCCGCGTTATCTGACGGCTTTCGATGTCGTCACCAACGTGCTCGGTTATATGCCGCTCGGCGCGCTGATCGTGCTCGCGCTGTATCCGCGTTGGCGCGGCTCGCTCGCGGTGTGCGCGGCGTTCGCGGGCGGCGCGCTCTTGTCGGGCGCGATGGAATCGATCCAGACGTATCTTCCGACGCGCGTCGCGTCCAACCTCGATCTCGCCGCGAATGCGCTCGGCGCGCTGATCGGCGGCGTGCTCGCCGCGCCCGCGACCAGCGCGCTGCTCGACCGCGGCTTGCTGCGGCGGATTCGCTTTACCTGGTTCGAGCGGCACGCGGCCTACGTGATCGGACTGTCGGCGCTGTGGCCATTCGCGTCGATGTTTCCTGCGCCGTATCTGTTCGGCGGCGGCGACTTGCCGCGCGTGCTGTGGGATCAGCTCGATCCTGCGATGCAGGACGCGATTCTCGCGTGGACGCCCGCGGCGTGGGACGTGGAGACGTGGCCGGACCGGCTCGGCGCGCTGTTGTCCGACGAATCGTGGGAAGCGATGATCACGTCGTCGAATCTGTTCGCGGCGCTCGTGCTCGTCACGCTGCTTACCCGCGAGCGCGCGCCGCGCATCCGGCTCATGCTCGGGCTGATCGTCGCGACGCTCTTTGCGAAGGCGGGGGCGTCGTTCCTGCAATCGCGCGCCGGGCTGACCTTCGACTGGGCGACGGACGGGGCGCTCGAAGGCATCGGGATCGGCGCGGTGGCGGGCGTGCTGGCCGTGTCGCTGCCGCGCGCGCTGCGGGCGGCGCTGGCGGGCGCGGCGCTCGTCGTGGGGCTCGCGCTCGTGAATCTGCTGCCGGTGAATCCGTACTTCGATATCGTGCTCGCGGATTGGCGGCAGGGGCGGTATCTGCATTTCAACGGGCTGCTGCACTGGCTCGCGTGGGTGTGGCCGTATGCGGCGTTGGGGTGGCTCGCGTCAGCGGCGGAAAGGGCGTGGATGGGGAGGCGGGGTGGGGGAGATGGCGCGGGCGGGGATCGCTAGGGCGACAGTTCCCGCCGACCGCCTTGCATGGGGCGGGAGTAAGGCGCTAAAGCGCCAACTTCCGCCGACACATCCCCCGAAATCGCTCGCTATAATCGACCGACACCCCCATCGCCGGACGCTCATGGACTCCTTCTACAAGTACCACGTGTTCTTCTGCCTGAATCAGCGCGATGCCGACGCCTCGCGTCCCAGTTGCGCGAACTGCAACGCGCAAGCCATGCAGGAGCATGCGAAAAAGCGCGTGAAGAAGCTCGGCCTCGCAGGCGAGGGCAAAGTGCGCATCAACAAGGCCGGGTGTCTCGACCGCTGCGAACAAGGGCCGGTCGTCGTCGTGTATCCGGAAGGCACGTGGTACACGTATGTCGATGAGACCGACATCGACGAAATCGTCGATTCGCATCTCGCCAACGGCAAGGTCGTCGAGCGTCTTCTGATCGATCAACCCGCCTGACGCCCGCCTTCATGAACGCGCAAACAGAAAAATTCCTCATCGACGGCCCGGCGGGCAAGATCGAAGTCGCGCTCGATCGCACGGAGTCCGCGCCGCGCGGCATCGCGCTCGTCGCGCATCCGCATCCGCTCTTCGGCGGGACGATGGACAACAAGGTCGCGCAGACGCTCGCGCGCACCTTCGTGCAGCTCGGCTATACGACGTACCGCTCCAATTTTCGCGGCGTCGGGCAGACCGAAGGCGAGCACGACAACGGCATCGGCGAGCGCGAAGACCTGCTCGCGGTCATCGATCACATGCGCGCGCAACCCGGCCAGCGCGACGTGCCGATGGTGCTCGCGGGCTTTTCCTTCGGCACCTTCGTGCTGTCGCATGTCGCCAAGCGCATGCAGGAAAGCGGGCAGGCAATCGAGCGCATGGTTTTCGTCGGCACGGCGGCGAGCCGCTGGGAAGTCGCGCCGGTTCCCGAGAACACGCTCGTGATTCACGGTGAGGTGGACGATACGGTGCCCATCGCCTCCGTCTACGACTGGGCGCGGCCGCAAGAACTGCCGGTCGTCGTCATTCCGGGCGGCGAGCATTTCTTCCATCGCAAGCTGCATATTCTCAAGCGCGTCATCGTCGACGCCTGGCGTTAGGCTTCCGAAGGCTTTCGCCGCGCGTCGGTTCACGCGGTCATCGCGAATCGACATTTCGCTTAAGGCATCGCCTGAAAAAGCGCGGATTCGCGCTGGATTCACGCAGATTCGCCGTAATCGCGCTCTTGGCCGCGCGTATAATGGCGCAGAATTTTTTTCGCCGCGACTCCGTGTCACAACGCTGCTTTCCAACGCTGCTTTCCAACGTTGTGTTGGCACCCTGTGACCCGACGCTGCGGCGAAAAGCCCGACGCCAGAGCGCCGGCTCATTGCCGGCCTACGCGACGTTCGAAAACAAACGTTTGAGAACCGATGGCGCGGCCGTCTGTCGAATGTGCGCTCTTCGCCGCGGCACCCCGCGTGCCCGTTTCCGCCAGCAGGCGAAGAGCGCGACCGGCATGAACGGTCTGCCTGTTCAACCCGCGCTTCGCCGCCTTTCGGATCACCCCGGGCGGAGCGCCGATGCTCTTTCTGCCGACCGATCCTATGCGCTTTTTCCCTTCCGGCTTTTCTGTTTCGCCCGTCTCCGCTTTCGTTTCCACTACCGCCATTCACCGCCGCGCATTCAAGGCGGCCGTCGTGCTGCCGGCCGTCCTCGCTGCCGCGAGCGCGTTCGCGCAGGTGCCGCCGCCCGCGGTGACCGCGCATTCGTGGGTGCTCGTCGATGCCACCAGCAATCAGGTGCTCGCATCCGGCAATCCGGATGAACGCGTCGAGCCGGCGTCGCTCACCAAGCTCATGACCGCGTATCTCGTCTTCGACGCGCTCAAGTCGAAGAAGATCAACATGGACCAGACCGTCATGCCGACCGAGGCCGTGCGCCGCGTAAGGACGGACGAGTCGCGCATGTTCATCGAGGCGAACAAGCCGGTCACGGTGCATGACCTCGTGTACGGCATGATCATCCAGTCGGGCAATGACGCGGCGATCGCGCTCGCGGAACTCGTCGGCGGCAGCGAGGCCAACTTCGTCAATCTGATGAACGGCGCGGCGCAGCGCATCGGCATGAAGCACACGCACTATGCCGACGTGAACGGCATGCCCGATCCGCAGCACTACACGACGGCAGGCGACCTCGCCGTGCTGTCGACGCGTCTGATCCGCGATTTCCCCGAGTACTACAGCATCTTCTCGGAGAAGGAATTCACGTACAACAAGATCAAGCAGCCGAACCGCAACCGCCTGCTGTGGCTCGATCCGAGCGTCGACGGTCTCAAGACCGGTCACACGAAAGCGGCGGGCTATTGCCTGATCGCCACGGCCAAGCGTTCGCTGCCGGGCATGCCGGACGCGAGCCGGCGTCTCGTCGCCGTGATGATGGGCGAGCCGAAGGAATCGGCGCGCGTGCAGGACAGCCTCAAGATGCTGAACTACGGCTACACCGCGTATGACGCGCTGCGCCTCTACAAGGCGAATCAGGTGATCGAATCGCCGCGCGTCTACAAGGGCGCGGCGGACAACGTGCAGGCGGGCGTCGAGACGGATCAATACATCACCGTGCCGAAGGGCCTGGGCGACAAGGTCAAGCCGACGATCACGCGCAACGACTTGCTGATCGCGCCGATCAAGAAGGGCCAGCAGATCGGCACCGTGCGCATGGTGGCGGACGGCAAGGACGTCGCGCAGTTCCCGCTCGTCGCGTTGCAGGACGTGCCGCAAGCCGGTCTGTTCGGCCGCCTGTGGGATTCCGCGCTGCTGATGTGGCAAAAGAAGAAGTAATCGCGTTTTCTGTTCCAACGGAGCGGTTCGAATGAGCCAAAGCCAAGCCGACGACTTCAACCCGACGGTCTATCTGAACGGCGAGTGGGGACCGCTTTCCGAGGCACGCATTCCGGTGCTGGATCGCGGCTTCATCTTCGGCGACGGCATCTATGAAGTCGTGCCGCTCTACGCGCAGAACGGCGGCGTGCGCCTGCCGTTTCGGCTCGCGCAGCATCTCGCGCGGCTGAACCGCAGCCTCGGCAAGATCCGCATCGAGAATCCGTTCGACGACGCGGGCTGGCGCGCGCTCATCGCCCGCGCAATCGACGCGAACGCCGGTCCGGGCGATGCCCTCGTCTACATCCAGGTGACGCGCGGCGTCGCGAAGAAGCGCGGGCACGCGTTCCCGGCCGGCATCACGCCGACCGTTTTCGTGATGTTGAGCCCGCTCGTGCTGCCGAGCGCCGCGAGCCGCGCGCAAGGCGCGGTCGCGGTGACGGCCGAGGACAAGCGCTGGCTGCATTGCGACATCAAATCGGTCTCGCTGCTCGGCAACGTGCTGATGGCGCAGCACGCGGCGGAAAGCGACGCGCTCGAAACCATCCAGTTGCGCGACGGCTTGCTTACCGAAGGATCGTCCTCAAATGTGTGGGTAGTGAAGGACGGCGCGCTGCTGGGCGTGCCGCGCGGCCCGCGCATTCTCGAAGGCATCCGTTACGGACTCGTCGAAGAACTCGCGGCCGAGGCGGGCATCCGGTTCGAGGAACGCGACATCACCGAGGCCGAACTGCGCGCCGCCGACGAAATCATGATCAGTTCGGCGACGAAAGAAGTCATGCCGATCACCGCGCTCGACGGCCAGGCTGTCGGCAACGGCCGTCCCGGCCCGGTCTATGCTGCGCTGTATGACGCCTACCAGCGGGCGAAGTCGCGCGAGTTCGCGCAGCAGGCGGGACGCGCCGGTTAAGGAGAAACCCATGTTCGATTCATTCGATTCGAAGCCGCAGTCGGCCGATCCGACGCAGGCCAGCAGCACCGACGAGCTGTTCAATTTCCCCTGCGATTTCCCGATCAAGGTGATGGGCAAGTCGCATCCCGAGTTTCAGGACACCATCGTCACCGTGATCCGAGAGTTCGACAACGCGTTCGACGTCACGCGCGTCGAAGCGCGGCCGTCGTCCGGCGGCAACTACACGGGCCTGACGTGCACGGTGCGCGCGCAGAACCGCGCGCATCTGGACGACATCTATCGCGCGCTCACCGGGCACCCGATGGTCAAGGTAGTGCTCTGAGATTGCATGCGGGTGCGGGCGCATCGCACACGGCGGGCGTGCGCTCGTAAAGCTGCCTGAACTTCTCCGCTTCGGAGAAGATCCACTCCCGAAACGCCTGCACGCGCGCAGTCGCCAGCAACTCCGGCGGACACACGAAGTAATAGGTCCAAGGACTTGGACCATCCACGTTGAAAAGCCTCACGAGCCGCCCGTCGATGATTTCCTGCATCGCGAGCGAGCGCCGCACGAGCGCGATCCCCTGGCCGTCGATGGCCGCTTGCAGCAAATTCGACGAATCCTCGAACAAGACGCCGCGTTTGGGCTCCGGCATGTCCGGCAGGCCGGCAGCGTCGAACCACGGACGCCAGAGCTCGTCGCCGGAGCGCAGAAGCGGCATGTTCGCGAGATCGGCCGGCACGCGCGGCAACGCGCCGCCATTGAAGCGCGGCGAGCACGCTGGAAAAAACACTTCGTCGAGCAACGGCTCCGCGTGCACGCCCGCATATTTGCCATAGCCGAAGCGGATGGCCACGTCCACGTCGTCGCGGCTGAAGTCGGTGAGCGCGTTCGTCGACAGCAGTTCCAGGTCGAATTCCGGGTGCTTTTCGATGAAACCGCCCACACGCGACGTGAGCCAGCGCGCCGAAAACGACGACAGCATGGACACGACGAGCCGCCGGTCCCGGTCGCCCGAGCGCATGCGCCGCGTCGATTCCGCGAGCGCGACGAGCGCCGCGCGCACGTCGGCTGCGTACTGGCGGCCGCGATCGGTGAGGCGCACGCGCTTGCCGTCGCGGGCGAAAAGCGCCACGCCGAGTTCGGCCTCCAGCGCGCGTATCTGATGACTGACCGCGCCGTGCGTGACGAAAAGCTCGTCGGCGGCGCGCGAAAAGCTCTCGTGACGGGCGGCGGCTTCGAAGGCCCGCAGCGCGTTCAGCGCGGGAAGCTGGCGCAGGTCCATGTGGATGTTCGCGGATGCGTTTGTCAATGCGGCTCACATAGCGGTGAAAATTGATCGTTTTGTCCGATGCCTTGCTACGCCTACGATTGTAGTCATCGAAACGTTCCGTTGGCGGAGTCGATCATGCGAGAAATATCAACAAGCGTCACGTTCGAAATCAATCCCGGCGAAACCGTGCCGATGCGCATTGCGCGCGGCA
This sequence comes from Caballeronia sp. GAWG1-5s-s, assembly GCF_023631445.1. Classification (NCBI taxonomy): domain Bacteria; kingdom Pseudomonadati; phylum Pseudomonadota; class Betaproteobacteria; order Burkholderiales; family Burkholderiaceae; genus Caballeronia; species Caballeronia sp. GAWG1-5s-s. Next base: position 354,721 of record NZ_JALQDC010000001.1, read on the forward strand.
CGCGGCTCACCGTGCACGGCAGCCCGGTCTGGGCGACACGCAGCAACGACATCGAAGACTACTGGCTCGCGCCCGGCGACCGACTGAACCTGCGCGAGCGCGAACGCCTATGGCTTTCGGCGGAAGGCGACAAGCCGGCGCGCGTCGTGTTCACCATCGTGCCGCGCCGCGACGAGCGCGCAATTCGTTGGCTGTCCGCGCGCATCGAGCGGCTCGCGCTGCGTTTTCGCGCCGGCTGGCGCACCGTCTGAGCGTGCGCATCGGCCCATCTTCGTCTTCACGGCCGGCGGGCATGAAGCGATTTCGGTAAACTACCGGGATCATGTCCGCCACGCCGCTTGCATTTTCTACCGAGCTTATCTCCGAGCCTGCCATCGACCTTGCTGGCGACGTCATGTTGCGCTGGCGCGGCCTCGAACCGTACGGCGAGAGTTTCGACGCGATGCGCGCGTTCACCGACGCCCGCACGCCCGACACGCCCGACGAAATTTGGCTCGTCGAGCATCCGCAGGTTTTCACGCTCGGTCTCGCGGGCGATCCCGCGCATCTGCTTTCCACCGACAGCGGCATTCCGCTCGTCAAGGTGGATCGCGGCGGGCAAATTACCTATCACGGGCCGGGGCAGATCGTCGCGTATCTGCTCATCGACTTGCGCCGTCGCAAGCTCATGGTGCGCGAGATGGTGCGGCGTATCGAAGAGGCCGTGATCGAAACGCTTGCAACGTATAATCTGGCGACCGACCGCAAGGCGGGCGCGCCGGGCATTTACGTCGCCGCGCCGTCCGCGCTTCAGGCGCAACGCGGCGCGAACGTTCGTTTGCACGAACTGCATGAGGGCGCGAAGATCGCCGCGCTCGGGCTCAAGATCCGCAACGGCTGCAGCTATCACGGCGTCAGCCTGAACGTGAAGATGGACCTTCGGCCGTTCCTCGCGATCAACCCGTGCGGCTACGCGGGACTCGAAACGGTCGACATGGCGACGCTCGGCGTCGTGGCCGGCTGGCGCGATGTCGCACTCACGCTCGCCGAAAGACTGGCGCATCAGATCGACGGCACGCCGAGCGCCGCCGCTCAACCGCAAGACGGCGCGAGCCGTCCCGCTGCATCTACCGGATCAACCGAATGACTGACGCAACCGCAAACCTGGCAGGCGACACCGCTCCCGCTTCCCCGACGATCCCCGCGCCCTACGACGCCACCGCGAAGCAAAAGGCGCAGGCGAAGACATCGCGCATTCCGATCAAGGTGGTGCCGATCGAGAAGCTGAAGAAGCCCGAGTGGATTCGCGTGCGCACGGCGACCGGCAATTCGCGCTTCAACGAGATCAAACAGATTCTGCGCGAGCACAACCTGCACACCGTCTGCGAGGAAGCGAGCTGCCCGAATATCGGCGAATGCTTCGGCAAGGGCACGGCCACGTTCATGATCATGGGCGACAAGTGCACGCGCCGCTGTCCGTTCTGCGATGTCGGCCACGGCCGTCCCGATCCGCTCGATCCCGAGGAGCCGCTGAACCTTGCGCGCACCATCGGCGCGTTGAAGCTGAAGTATGTGGTCATCACGAGCGTCGACCGCGACGATCTGCGCGACGGCGGCGCGGCCCACTTCGTGGAGTGCATCCGGCAGGTGCGCGAGCATTCGCCGGAAACGCGCATCGAAATTCTGACGCCGGATTTTCGCGGGCGACTGGATCGCGCGATCAATATTCTGACCGCGGCCCCGCCCGACGTTATGAACCACAATCTCGAAACGGTGCCGCGTCTTTATAAGGAAGCGCGTCCGGGTTCGGATTATCACCATTCGCTGAAGCTGTTGAAGGACTTCAAGGCGCTGCATCCGGAAGTGGCGACGAAGTCGGGCCTGATGGTCGGCCTGGGCGAAACGGAAGAAGAGATTCTTCAGGTGATGCGCGATCTGCGCGCGCACGACGTCGATATGCTGACTATCGGCCAGTATTTGCAGCCGTCGGAGCACCATCTGCCGGTGCGCGCGTATGTGCATCCCGATACGTTCAAGATGTACGAGGAAGAAGCGTACAAGATGGGCTTCACGCACGCGGCCGTCGGCGCGATGGTGCGGTCGAGTTATCACGCGGATTTGCAGGCGCACGGGGCGGGGGTGGTTTAACTGCGCTGCGGTTTGCTGCTGGCAAAAAACCCACGGTGACGTGGGTTTTTTTTCGCGCTTACGAATCGGCAGGGAAACGGGGCGGCGTCCAGATCATCGGACGCCGACGCAGCGCTTTTCCGGAAACCCGGAGCCGCGATAGCCCGCGTTCGGCGCGGCGCCTTTGGTTTCAACGGCTTGGAGCGATCCGCACACTGGCATCACCCTTGCATAAAAAGGCCCAAGGCCCGCGAAGCCGCCCATAAAACCCAAGGAGACAAGCCGATGCCCCCTTTCGCACTCAACCGACCCTGATCCGTCGACGTAGCGGCTCTCGCTAACGCGACGCGATCCGGCACGCGCGGTTTCCCGCCACGCGTCGCCGCTTTGCCCGCACTTCGCGGCTCGCCGCTGGCGCTTTTCATTGCCAACTGCTGATATTGCCTGGAACCATCGTGAAGAAACCTTTCTACAAAGTCCTGTACGTGCAGGTGCTCGTGGCCATCGCCATCGGTATCGCGCTCGGGCATTTCTATCCCTCGCTCGCCACCGACATGAAGCCGCTCGGCGACGGCTTCATCAAGCTCATCAAGATGGTCATCGGGCCGATCATTTTCTGCACCGTCGTGACCGGCATCGCCGGCATGGAGGACATGAAGAAAGTCGGGCGCGTCGGCGGCAAGGCGCTGCTGTACTTCGAAGTCGTATCGACGTTCGCGCTGATTCTCGGCCTCGTCGCCACGCACCTGCTGCGGCCAGGCGTCGGCTTCAATGTCGATCCCGCGACGCTCGATCACAAAGCCATCGACACGTACGCAGCGAAGGCGGCGCACGGTCAGAGCGCGGTCGATTTCTTCCTGCACATCATCCCGGACACGCTCTCGTCCGCGTTCGCGCAGGGCGAAATCCTGCAGATTCTCTTGATCGCGCTGTTGTTCGGCGCGGTGCTCGCGCATCTCGGCGAGCGCGGCAGGCCGGTGACGAGCTTTATCGAAAGCCTGTCGAGCGTGCTTTTCGGCATGGTCGGCATCATCACGAAGCTCGCGCCCATCGGGGCGTTCGGCGCGATGGCCTTCACCATCGGCAAATACGGCATCGGCTCGCTCTTGCCCATGCTGAAGCTCATCGGCACGTTCTATCTGACGTCCGTCGTGTTCGTCGTCGTGGTGCTCGGCATCATCGCGCGCATGGTCGGCTTCTCGGTGCTGCGCTTCGTCGCGTACATCAAGGAAGAAATGCTGATCGTGCTCGGCACGAGTTCGTCCGAAGCCGCGCTGCCGCAACTGATGCTCAAGCTCGAAAAGCTCGGCTGCTCGCGCTCGGTCGTGGGTCTTGTCGTGCCGACCGGCTATTCATTCAATCTCGACGGCACCAACATCTACATGACGATGGCGGTGCTCTTCATTGCGCAGGCGACCAACACCGACCTGTCGTGGGGCCAGCAGTTGACGCTGCTCGCGGTGACGATGCTGACTTCGAAGGGCGCGAGCGGCGTGACCGGCGCGGGCTTCATCACGCTGGCCGCGACGCTTGCGGTGGTGCCGACCATTCCGCTGTCGGGCATGGTGCTGATTCTCGGCGTCGACCGCTTCATGAGCGAGTGCCGCGCGCTGACGAACATCGTCGGTAACGGTGTGGCGACGGTCGTCGTCTCCGCGTGGGAGCGCGAGCTCGACCGCGCCAAGCTGCGCGCGGCCTTGCATCGCAATGTGGACGTGACCGAAGAGGCCGAAACGGTCTGACGCGACTCGGGACGGACGCGAACATGCGAGCGGCGAAGCCTCCGACTCCGGACGCTTCGCCGCGCGCGTTTCGGCAGGCTTATCCCGAAAACGCCTATGCCACAATGAGGGATTCTCAATCGCGGGAATCTCATCACGTGACGCGCCGCATCCTCGTGTTCTTTGCGCTCGCCGCGCTGCTCACGGCGTGTTGCGCGCTCACGTGGCACGTCGAGCGGCAGCGGGGCATCGACGAATTGCGGCGCAACGCGGCCGCGCGCGTCGATCGCACCACGAGCACGCTGAAAAGCACGCTCGACCGCTACGAATATCTGCCGTATCTGCTGTCGCGCCATCCGTTCGTGCAGGACGTGCTCGTCTCGCCCGATGCGCGCAATGTCGATCGCGCCAACCGCTATCTCGAAGACCTTAACCGCCGCGCGCATGCCACCGCGACTTACTTGATTCGCGCCGACGGCTACTGTGTCGCGGCAAGCAACTGGCGTGGGCCGGACAGCTTCATCGGCGTGGAATATCACTTCCGGCCGTATTTCGTCGATGCCGTGAAAGGCGGCGTCGGACGATTCTTCGGACTCGGGACGATTTCGCTCGAACCGGGCTACTACATCTCGCAGCCGGTGTATCAGGAAGGCGGGCACGAGTTGATCGGCGTGGCGGTCGTCAAGCTGAATCTCGAATGGCTGCAAGGCGCGGATGCGTCCGAGCCGCTCCTCGTCACCGACGATCATGGCGTGATCTTTCTGTCGTCGGTGCCATCGTGGAAATATCACACGGTGCGGCCGCTGCCGCAGAGCGTGGAGGCGTCGGTCTATCAGACGCGACAGTACGCGCAGCAGCCGATCACGCCGCTGCCCCTGTCAGTCGTCGAAACGCTGGAAGGCGGCGCGCAGATTGTGCGCGTCGGCGGCGGACACAACGCGCCGAGTTTTCTGGAGACGCGCCGTTCCATCGACGAGCCGGACTGGCAACTCATCACGATGGCGCCGCTCGATCCGGTCGAAAGCGCGGCGCAGACAGCGGTCGTCGTGACGGCGCTCGTCTTCGTCTCGCTGTGTCTGCTCGCGTTCTACTGGCGCATGCGGCGCGCGCGCGTGCGCGAGATGATCCGCAGCCGCGAGCTGTTGCAGGCGGCGTATGCGGAGCTGAATCAGCGCGTGGCGGAACGCACGGCGGACTTGTCTCAGGCCAACGCGCAACTCACGAAGGAAGTGAACGAACGCACGCGCGCCGAGCAGGACCTGCGCGCCGCGCATGACGAACTCATTCAGGCGAGCAAACTAGCCGCGCTCGGGCAGATGGCGGCGGGCATCACGCACGAACTGAATCAGCCGCTTGCCGCATTGCGCAGTTTCTCGGACAACACGCGCGTGCTGATCGAGCGCGGCGATCAGGCGGCGGCGCGCGAAAACCTCGAAGCGATTGCCGCGCTGACCGAGCGCATGGGCAAGATCACGAATCAGCTGAAGCTCTTCGTCGCCAAGGCGCGGCCGAAGAACGCGCGCACGGATGTCGCGCGTGCGCTGCGCAACGTGCTCGGCATGCTCGGGCCGCGTCTTTCGAACGTCGTGCTGGACATTGCGCCGGAACTGGAAGGCGACGGCCCGCCGATCATGGTGCGCTGCGAGGACTTGCGGCTGGAGCAGGTGTTCATCAATCTGATCGGCAATGCGCTGGATGCCGTCGCGTCCTGCGATGCCCCGCGCATCGTGATCGAACTGGATGCGCGAACGGACGCGGTGGAGATCGTGGTGCGCGACAACGGGCCGGGCATTCCCGCCGACGCGTTGCCGCACCTGTTCGAGCCGTTCTTCACGACGAAGGAGACGGGACACGGACTGGGACTCGGGCTGGCGATTTCGTCGGCGATCGCGCGGGACTATGGCGGCACGCTCGTCGCGCGCAATCGCGTGGCGCCCATCGTCGCGGACGGCCCGGAAGGCGGCACGCAAGCCGACGCCGATCACTCGCACGGCGCAGAATTCGTGTTGACGCTGCGACGCGCGTAGCCATTTGAATCGAGGCAAGACATGACCACCGGTTTGCAGGTGATCTTTATCGAAGACGACGAGCTCGTGCGCCGCGCGAGCGTGCAGAGCCTGCAACTCGCGGGCTTCGAGGTGGCGGGCCACGGCAGCGTGGAATCGGCGGCGCGCGTCATCGACGCGAATTTTCCCGGCGTGATCGTGAGCGACATCCGGCTGCCGGGCGCGAGCGGCCTCGAACTGCTCGCGCAATGCCGCGAACGCGCGCCGGACGTGCCCGTGATCCTCGTCACCGGACACGGCGATATTTCGATGGCCGTGCAGGCGATGCGCGACGGCGCGTACGACTTCATCGAGAAGCCGTTCGCCTCCGAGCGTCTCGTGGAAGCGGTGCGGCGCGCGCTCGAACGGCGCACGCTGGTGCTGGAAAATCAGGCGCTGCGGCGCGAGTTGGCCGATCAGAGCGGCGTCGCGCCGCGCATCATCGGGCGCAGCCCGGCCATCGAACAGGTGCGCCGGCTGATCGCGAACGTCGCGCCGACGGACGCCTCCGTGCTCATCAACGGCGACACGGGCGCGGGCAAGGAACTCATCGCGCGGAGCTTGCATGAGATGTCGCCGCGCCGCGACAAGCCGTTTATCGCGGTGAACTGCGGCGCGCTGCCCGAGCCGATGTTCGAATCCGAAATGTTCGGCTTCGAAGCGGGCGCGTTCACGGGCGCGCAGAAGCGGCGCATCGGCAAGCTGGAGCACGCATCGGGCGGCACGCTCTTTCTCGACGAAATCGAGAGCATGCCGCTCTCGCTGCAAGTGAAGCTGCTGCGCGTGTTGCAGGACGGCGTGCTGGAACGGCTCGGGTCGAACCAGCCGGTGCAGGCGAATCTGCGCGTGGTCGCCGCGGCCAAGGGCGACATGAACGAGCACGTCGCGGACGGCACGTTCCGGCGCGACCTGCTGTATCGGCTGAACGTCGTGACCATCACGCTGCCGCCGCTCAACGAGCGCCGCGAGGACATCGTGCCGCTCTTCGAACACTTTCTGCTCGATGCCGCCGTGCGCTACGGCCGGCCCGCGCCGCTCATCACGGACCGGCAACGCGCCGAACTGATGCAGCGCGACTGGCCCGGCAACGTGCGCGAACTGCGCAACGCGGCCGATCGCATGGTGCTCGGCGTGATGGACGACGTGAGTGCGTCGCTGGACACGGCGACGCAATCGCTCAAGGAGCGCACCGAGCAGTTCGAGCGCGCGGTCATCGCGGAAACGCTGGAGCAGTGCGGCGGCGCAGTCGCGGTGGCGGCGGACCGGCTTCAGGTCGGCAAGGCGACGCTCTACGAGAAGATCAAGCGTTACGGGCTCGCCGCGAAGGGTGATTCCGACCGCTAGAAACGACAACGCCCGCATAAGCGGGCGTCATCTTGAGACGGGCTGCGCTCATGCCGCGGAGCCGAGCGCCTTGTCCAGCAGCGCATCCAGTTCCGCGAACGTCGGCTCGCCGACGTAGCGTTTCAGGATCTTGCCGTTCTTGTCGACGACGAAGGTAGTCGGCGTCAGTTGCACGTTGCCGAACTGCTTGGCGGCGCTGCCGTCGTCCATCGCGACCTTGAACGGCAGGTTGCGCGTCTGCGCGTAGTTGCTGACGTACATCGGCGCGTCGTAGTTCATGGCGACGGCGACGAACTCCAGCCCGCGTCCCTTGAACTTGTTATACGTGTTGATCATCTCGGGCATTTCCTTCATGCAGGTCTCGCAGCTCGTCGCCCAGAAGTTGACGAGATAGACCTTGCCCTTCAGATCCGCCGATGTCGAAATCTTCTGGCCCGACAGCAGCGTGAACGTGGCGTCCGGCACGCGCTGCTGGCCGCCGAACGCGAAATAGCCGGTACAGGCGATCACGCCCGCGACGAGCGCCATGACGACATAGCGCAGCGGGCTTTTGGCGCGGCCCGAAGTATCTTGCGTGTTTTGGGACATGGGAACCTCGGATTGCAGAGTCCGGCGCCGTGAGCGGCGCAACCGCAATAGGAAAGTGCCGGTTATTTTAGCGCCAAACGCCCGGCGGCAACATGTCGGAGCCGAAGGCCCGGCATCGCGGCGCGATAATGATGCTTTTTCACGCGAAGAGTCGGACATGAAGCAGGCTTTTCTCCCCGTGGCGGCCGCAGTGCGCCATTTTGCCGCGCTCGGCGCGTGGCGCGCGTCGATGGCGGCGGTTGCCTGTGGCGCGCTGCTGGCCTGCACGCCCGCCTATGACTGGCGCACCGTCATGAACAACGACGACGGCTACGAAGTGACGCTGCCCGCCAAGCCTCGCGCGGACGAACGCAAGATCGAGATCGCCGGCCAGCCGATGACCATGCGCATGCAGACCGCCGAAGCGAACGACGCGGTTTTCGCCGTCGGCACGGTCGTGCTGCCGAGCGCGGATCCGGCGCTGCAACGCGCGGCGCTCGATTACCTTGAGCAGGGCCTCGCGCGCAACGTGAATGCCCATGCGGCAGCGCGCGCGACGCAAATCGAGCTGGCGGCGGGCGGGCGCGTGCTCGGCAGCGAGATGCAAGTGGAAGGCCGGAGCGGCGAAAAGCGCGAGTCCCGGACGATTCACGCGCGTTTCGTCGCACGCGGCATGCATGTGTATCAACTGGCGATCGTCTCTGACAAAGCGCCGCCCGCCGAGCAAGCGGATCAATTCTTTACGTCCTTCAAACTTTTTTAGAGGGGACGCTCGAATCATGCAAGTACTGGCTTAAAAGCGCCGTGCCGAGCCCAGATCGAATGCAAGTCGCTTCGCAGAATTGAGCCGTAATCCACGGATTTGTCAGGACTTTTTCGTCTATCCACAAGTTCTGTGGATAACTTTGTGGAGAAGAATGTGCGGTAGCCACCAAAAGCCCTAAACAAGCGGCTGTCGTTACTTTGCCTCCGATCACGGCAATTTAATTAGTTCAATAAAATCAATGCCCTGCGGAATCGGCGTCTAGGCGGCATCTAATCCGATGAAAGGTGGGCGCGGATCGCGTCGGTGTGCATAAGTCAAGACTTGACAAGCATTTTTGCGCTGACGCGAACCGTCGCAGGACTCATGCGATGCCGAGCGCCCGCCGATACTGGACTGCCTCAGCGACGTGCGCCGCGTCCGGCGTGTCCGCGCCGGCGAGGTCCGCGATGGTCCGCACCACTTTCAGTACGCGGTAGTACGCCCGCGCCGACCAGCCGAACCGCTCTCCCGCCGAGCGCAGCAGCGCCTCGCCGGCGGAATCGGGGCGGCAAACGTCGTCGGCTTCGCGGCCATCCAGCTCGCGATTGGTCTTGCCCTGCCGGCGCAACTGCGTCTCGCGCGCGACCGCCACGCGTGCCGCGACTTGCGCGCTCGATTCGCCACGCTTCGCGCTGCGCGCCGACAATTCCGCCGGCGAGAGCGCGGGCAGTTCGATCTGAATGTCGATGCGGTCCATGAGCGGCCCGGACAGCTTGCGCAAGTAACGCGCGGCGATCTCCGGCGAGCATCGGCAACGGCCAGAGGGGTCGCCGCGCCACCCGCACGGACACGGGTTCATCGCGGCGACGAGTTGGCAGGCGGCAGGGAAGTCGGCTTGCTGCGCGGCCCGCGAAATGGTGATGCGGCCGGCTTCGAGCGGCTCGCGCAGCGTTTCGAGCACCTTGCGATCGAATTCGGGAAGCTCGTCGAGAAAGAGCACGCCCAGATGCGCGAGCGTGATTTCGCCCGGTTGCGGCGGATTGCGCCCCCCGACGAGCGCCACCGAACTCGACGAATGATGCGGCGCGCGAAACGGCCGCTGCTGCCACTGCGCCGGGTGAAAGCCGAGCGAGCTCGCCGAGAGAATGGCGGCGGACGTGAGCGCTTCGTCGTCGGACATCGGCGGCAGAAGGCCGGGCAGACGCGCGGCGAGCATCGACTTGCCCGCGCCCGGCGGTCCGACCATCAGCAGATGATGCCCGCCCGCCGCCGCCACTTCGAGCGCCCGTCGCGCGCCCGGATGACCGATAACATCGGCGAGATCGGGCGACGGCGCGGACGACGCATCCGAAAGCGTTGCCGCTTGCGCGGGCCGCAGCCGAGCGTCGGGCACGCCGTTGAGATGGGCGCACAGTTCAGGCAAGTCAGCTGCGCCGTACACGTCGATGCCTGGCACGAGCGCGGCCTCGGCGGCGCTCGCGAGCGGCACGTATATCTCGGGAACACCGGCGCTGCCCGCATACTGCCGAGCCGCGCCGCAGACCATCGCGAACGCGCCGCGCATCGGGCGCAGCGCGCCGGTCAGCGACAGCTCGCCCGCGAACTCACGATTCGCAAGCGATTCCGCGGGAATTTGACCGCTCGCGGCGAGAATGCCGAGCGCGATCGGCAGATCGAAGCGGCCCGACTCTTTCGGCAGATCGGCAGGCGCGAGATTGACGGTGATACGGCTGACGGGAAAATCGAAGCCGCAGTTCTGCAACGCGGCACGTACGCGCTCGCGGCTTTCGCGGACTTCGAGATCGGGCAGGCCGACGATGGAGAACGACGGCAGCCCGTTGGCAAGATGGACTTCGACGACAACTTCCGGCGCGCGCCCAGGGGCGGGCGCGCGGCTGCGTACCACGGCAAGCGACATGATTTCACCTGAAACGGCGCGCGCCGAAAACGGCCGCGCCGGCAATAAGACTAGGACTTCACGGCTCGCCGGCCGGGGTACCAGATAAACAGCGGGCTTAGTCTTGCGCCGCGCCGGTGCTCGTCATCCGCTGCTCCAGTTGCGCGACGCGCTTTTCCAGTTCTTCGAGCCGCGCGCGCGTGCGCACGAGCACTTGCGTCTGCGTATCGAATTCTTCGCGCGTGACGAGATCGAGCTTCGAGAAGCCTTGAGAAAGCATCGCCTTCATGTTTCTTTCGACGTCTTTCGCGGGCGAGTTCTTGAAAAGCTCGCTCATCTTCTGCTGCAGGTCGTTGAACACGTCGTTGGGCTGCTTCATCGTTTCTCCCTTCTGCACAAATAGAGTGCATTCATTGTTAGGTCAGTGCCCCGAAACATCGAATGTTCGATCTTGGTGCGCGCGCGTGCTCCGCGAACGCACGCCGGGGACATCTCACAGGCGACGCGATTTTAGCGCCGGCTCGCGGCTGCGTTGGCCGTCCATGCCCTTTTTGCGGACCTCGCGACCACTCTAGCAATGAACCTGCCCCCGCGCCAGCACGCGCGGCGCGCGTTAGCCGTTCGGCAGAGGGGCGCGGCGCATTTTGTCGCAACATCGCTGCAAGGCTTGCCAGGACTCGATTGGCATACGAGTTGCATAAGTGGCGCGACCTTTTCTGAACGCGTTCTTAAGCGGAACGGCAGGCGGAAGGAAGGCAACCACAGCGAGGGACACATGAAACTCATCACCGCAATCATCAAGCCGTTCAAGCTCGACGAAGCGCGCGAGGCGCTTTCGGCCATCGGCGTTTCGGGCATCACCGTCACGGAAGTGAAGGGCTTCGGCCGCCAGAAAGGGCACACCGAGCTGTATCGCGGCGCGGAGTACGTCGTCGACTTCCTGCCGAAGGTGAAGATCGAGGCAGCCGTTTCGGACGACATCGTGGATCAGGCAATCGAAGCCGTCGAACGCGCGGCCCGCACGGGCAAGATCGGCGACGGCAAGATCTTCGTCACCGCAATCGAACAGGTGATTCGCATTCGTACCGGCGAGACCGGCGCGGACGCGCTCTAAGAAAAATCGGCGATAAGAGGAACCAGAAGAATGCGCAACTTTTTGATGTCATTGATGGTGGCGGGCGCGCTGATCGGCGCGAATGTCGGCACCGCACTCGCAGAGGACGCGTCCGCTCCGGTCGCCGCCTCGGCACCCGCGTCCGACGCCGCCTCGGCGAGCGCATCCGCCGCTTCGACGGCAAGCGCGCCTGCCAGCGCGAACACGGCGATGGCTTCGTCGGCAGAAGCCGCCGCTGCCGCATCGGGCGCGTCTGAAGCTGCGCCCGCCGCGCCGACCGAGCCGTTCTCGGTCGATTCATCCAAGATCAGCTCCGGCGACACCGCGTGGATGCTGACCTCGGTCGCGCTCGTGCTGTTCATGACGATCCCCGGTCTCGCGCTCTTCTACGCGGGCATGGTGCGCAAGAAGAACGTGCTCGCGACGGTCATGCAGAGCTTCGCGATCTGCTGTCTCGTGACGATCCTCTGGACGGTCGTGGGCTACAGCATCGCGTTCACGCCGGGCGGGTCGTTCATCGGCGGCTTCTCGCGCGTGTTCCTGCACGGCATGGCCTATATCAAGGGCGACAAGGCGACGACGCTCACCGTCAGCCATCTCGCCTCGACCATTCCGGAATCGGTCTACTTCGCGTTCCAGTTGACGTTCGCGATCATCACGCCCGCGCTCATCACCGGTGCGTTCGCGGACCGCATGAAGTTCTCCGCGATGCTCGTGTTCATGGCGCTGTGGTCGCTCATCGTCTATTCGCCGATCGCGCACATGGTCTGGGAACCGACCGGCTGGCTGGCGACGGCAGGCGTGCTCGACTTCGCGGGCGGCACGGTGGTGCACATCAACGCGGGTATCGCGGGTCTGATGTGCTGTCTCGTGCTCGGCAAGCGTGTCGGCTATGGCCGCGAAGTGATGGCGCCGCATAACCTCGTGCTCTCGCTGATCGGCGCGTCGATGCTGTGGGTCGGCTGGTTCGGCTTCAACGCGGGTTCGGCGGTCGCGGCTGACGGCCGTGCCGGCTTCGCCATGCTCACCACGCAAATCGCCACCGCATTCGCCGCGTTCGGCTGGATGTTCGCGGAGTGGATTACGAAGGGCAAGCCGTCGGTGCTCGGCATCATTTCGGGTGCGGTGGCGGGTCTGGTCGCGGTGACGCCGGCTTCGGGCTTCGTCGGCGTGCCGGGCGCGATCGTGATCGGTATCGTCGCGGGCGTGGTCTGCTTCTGGTCGGCGACGTGGCTCAAGCACAAGTTCAACTACGACGACTCGCTCGACGCGTTCGGCGTGCACGGCGTCGGCGGGATCATCGGCGCGCTGCTGACGGGCGTGTTCGCAGTGAAGGACATCGGCGGGTTCGACGGCTCGGTGCTCGTGCAGGCGAAGGGCGTGCTCGTCACGCTGATCTATTCGGGCGTCGTGAGCTTTGTCCTGCTGAAGATCATCGACATGACCATGGGCCTGCGCGTGACGGAAGAACAGGAACGCGAAGGTCTCGACGTTACGCTGCACGGCGAACACGTCGAATGACGAATGTGCCGCAAGCGTGCGCGCATCGACCGCGCGCGCTGCGGCTACAAGAACGAGCGCAGCGACTTGGCCCGCCTTCATGGCGGGTTTTTTTCGTTCGGAGCGGAATAAAGACCGTGCGTCCGGGTTTCGTCCATTGAGGGTCGTCTTGCTTTGCCGGACGGGGCGCAGGAGACCTTGGTAATTGGCGGCTCATCCCCAATTAGGCAAAACAATTGCTCTACAATCTTTGGTCTTCTATCGGCCGGGCGTAACGCTCCGGTCCCGTGCAAAGCTGTCCGCGAGAAATCAATGGTCCCGCACTTAGTTACGGCGTTGAGTGGCCCTCTGCTCGATCTCGAGCGGAAAATCCTCGAGGCCACGCCTGCCATCGAACGGTGGTTCCGTCTCGAATGGCAAGAGCACACGCCGCCGTTTTACTGTTCCGTCGATCTGCGTAACGCAGGGTTCAAGCTCGCGCCCGTCGACACCAACCTCTTTCCCGGCGGATTCAACAATCTGCCGCAGGAAGTGCTGCCGCTCGCCGTGCAAGCGGCCATGGCGTCGATCGAGAAGATCTGTCCCGACGCGAAGAATCTGCTCGTGATTCCGGAGCGCCACACGCGCAATGCGTTCTATCTGGAAAACGTCGCGCGGCTCGCCACGATCATGCGGCAGGCGGGACTGAACGTCCGCTTCGGCACGCTCGATGAAAGCATTCACGGTCCGGTGACGATTCCCCTCGCCGACGGCCAGAAGATCGTGCTGGAGCCGCTCGAACGCACGCCGCGCAGGCTCGGGCTGAAGAACTTCGATCCCTGCTCGATTCTGCTCAACAACGACCTGTCGGCGGGCATTCCGCCAGTCCTCGAGAACCTGCACGAGCAATATCTGCTGCCGCCGCTGCATGCGGGCTGGGCCGTGCGCCGCAAATCGACGCACTTCTCCTGCTATGACGACGTGGCGAAGAAGTTCGCGAAGATGGTCGAGATCGATCCGTGGATGGTGAACCCGTACTTCGCGCATGTGGAAGGCGTCGACTACGAGGCGCGCACCGGCGAAGAGGCGTTGGCTGACGCCATCGACGGCGTCATCAAGAAGATCGCGAAGAAATACCGCGAATACGGCATCAGCGAGAAGCCGTATGTGGTCATCAAGGCGGACGCCGGCACCTACGGCAAGGGCGTGATGACCGTGCACGACGCAAGCGAAGTGGCCGCGCTCACGAAGCGCGAGCGCGCGAAGATGAACGACGCGAAGGACGGCCTGCAAGTGCACGACGTGATCGTGCAGGAAGGCGTGCATACGTTCGAGCGCGTGGAGAACGCGGTGGCGGAGCCGGTCGTGTATATGATCGACCGGTATGTCGTCGGCGGCTTTTATCGCGTGCACGATTCTCGCGAGCGCGATCAAAACCTGAACGCGCCGGGCATGCACTTCGTGCCGCTCGGCTTCGAGCACACGGCGCTGCCGGACGCGCACGCGAAGCCGGGCGCCGCGCCGCCGAACCGCTTCTACATGTACGGCGTGGTGGCGCGGCTCGGGCTGCTCGCGGCGTCGGTGGAACTCGAAAAGACCGATCCGGAAGCCATTCAGGTGTAAGCGCGCGGCTTGCGGTAAGCTCGCAGGCCGCGTGAACCCAAGCGAAGACCATGGACATTCTTTTTATCGCCGACCCGCTCGATCACTTCAAGATCTACAAGGACACGACCTACGCGATGATGGCGGAAGCCGCGCGCTGCGGCCACGTGCTCTACGCATGCGAGCCGCAGCATCTCGCGTGGACGGGCAGCGCGGTCGAGGCGAGCGTGCGCCGCATCCAGATTGTCGGCGATGAAGCGGACAGCGGCCGCTCGCCGTGGTTTTCGGCGGCGGAGGCGGAGAATCTGCCGCTTGCGAAGTTCGGCGCGGTGCTCATGCGCAAAGATCCGCCGTTCGACCTCGAATACGTGAATGCGACGTGGCTGCTCGAAATCGCCGAGCGCTCGGGCGCACGCGTGTTCAACAAGCCGCAGGCCATTCGCGATCATTCGGAGAAGCTTGCCATTGCCGAATGGCCGCAGTTCGTCGCGCCGACGCTCGTCACCCGTGACCCGGCGCGCTTGCGCGCATTTCACGCCGAGCACGGCGATGTCATTCTCAAGCCGCTCGACGGCATGGGCGGCATGGGCGTGTTCCGCGTGAAGGCCGACGGCATGAATCTCGGTTCGATCATCGAGATGCTGAGCGAGAACGGCGCGCGCATGGTGATGGCGCAGAAGTTCATCCCCGAAATTTCGGCGGGCGACAAGCGCATTCTGGTGATCGGCGGCGAGCCCGTGCCGTATTCGCTCGCGCGTATTCCTCAAGGCAGCGAAGTGCGCGGCAATCTCGCGGCGGGCGGGCTCGGCCGCGCCCAGCCGTTGACGGCGCGCGACCGCGAGATCGCCGAAACGCTCGGTCCGGTGCTGAAGGCGCGCGGACTGCTGCTCGCCGGGCTCGACGCCATCGGCGACTATCTCACCGAAGTGAACGTGACGAGCCCCACGTGCTTCCGCGAGATCATGGATCAGACGGGCTTCGACGTGGCGGGCATGTTCATCGACGCGCTGGAGCGCGCAGTCGGCTAACCGATGGGTTTGGCGCACTGCAAAACGCGCGCCGCCAGCACTGTTACAATTGACTTCCCGACGGCTTGCGAACTGGGGCTGGAACAGCTTCTGCGAGCCGGCAAGACGGGAAGGCCGTCTGCGCCGCCGGTTGATTTCCCGACCGGCCGGATGCATATATGGCCTGTAACACGCGCCGCTCGCGCGTTTTCGAGCGATCTCTGACGTATTCGTCGCTACAGAGGTAGCAATCCCGACATGGCTGGCATTCTGATCATCGCGCACGCACCATTCGCCACCGCGCTCCGTGAGTGCGTCGCTCATATCTACGGCGGCTTGCCCGCGCGCATCGGCGTCATCGACGTGACCGCCGACTGCGATCCGGTCGAGGTCCGCGCATTCGCCCGCTCGGAAATCGACCGCCTGAAGGAAGACAACGGCGCGATCGTGCTCACCGACGTCTTCGGCGCGACGCCCGCCAACATCGCGGCGAGCCTCGCTGAAGCCGACGTGCGCGTGCTCGCGGGCGTCAATCTGCCGATGCTCGTGCGCGCCGTCTGCTATCGCGCCACGCCGCTCGACACGCTCACGGAAAAGATTCTGCAAGGCGGCTCGAAAGGCATTCAGGAACTGGATTCGTCGACGCCGCTCAATCCCTGCGCGCTCGCAACCAAAGTGGCCGGCTCGCCGGACCCCGCCTGTTCCGCGAGCGCCGATCTCGCCGCCGCGAAAGCCGCGAGCCACTGACGCCGCTTCCCTCATCCACTCGCGTTTCGGAGCATCATGCAGCAACAAGAAACAACCATCGTGAACAAGCTCGGGCTCCACGCGCGGGCATCCGCGAAGCTCACGCAACTCGCCGGCAACTATCAGTCCGAAATCTGGATGAGCCGCAACGGCCGCCGCATCAACGCGAAGAGCATCATGGGCGTGATGATGCTGGCAGCGGGCATTGGCAGCACGGTGACGATCGAAACCGAAGGTCCGGACGAAGCCGAAGCCATGCAGGCGATACTCGGCCTGATCGCAGACAAGTTCGGAGAAGGGCAGTAAGCGCCTCATCGGAAACTGCATGCACGCAACGAAAAGCCGCGCATCGACGCGGCTTTTTTGCGTCTGCTCCATTCAGTGCGCGGTAACGCGGCGCAATCGGCTCGTTCCCGCCGCGACAGGCCGTGCAGGGACTTTCGAATAGTTCGAACTTATAATTGCCTGTGCGGCCAAGCGCCCGCCGCGGGTCTGGGAGAAACGCGGATACATCACAACTAGAGGAGGTGCGCGTGTCCTTCACGCTGCATGGAATTCCCGTATCACGAGGCATCGCCATCGGGCGAGCGTATCTCATTGCGCCGGCCGCGCTCGACGTCGCTCATTATCTGATCGAGCCGGATCAGATCGACGCGGAGATCGCGCGTTTTCATGCGGCGCAGGCCGCCGTAGCCCAGGAACTCGAAGCACTGCGGGAAGACCTCGCCGCCGACGCGCCCACCGAAATGGGCGCGTTCATCGACGTCCACATGATGATCCTGAACGACGCCATGCTCGTGCAGGAGACCATCGACCTCATTCGCACGCGCCGCTACAACGTCGAGTGGGCGCTCACCGAGCAACTCGAAATTCTCGGCAGCTTCTTCGACGACATCGAAGACGAGTACCTGCGCGAGCGTAAAGCGGACATTCAGCAAGTCGTCGAGCGGCTGCTAAAGGCGCTGGCGGGCGCGCCGACGGCGGCGTCGCTCGTCGTGCACACGGCGGCGAGCAACGGGCATAACGAAATGATCGTGGTCGCGCACGATATCGCGCCGGCCGACATGCTTCAGTTCAAGACTCAGGCGTTCAAGGGCTTCGTGACCGATCTCGGCGGGCGCACGTCGCATACGGCGATCGTCGCGCGCAGCCTGGGCATTCCGGCGTCGGTCGGCGTGCAGCAGGCGAGCGTGCTGATTCGCCAGAACGATCTGATCATCGTGGACGGCGATCACGGCATCGTGATCGTCGATCCGGCGCCCATCGTTCTCGAAGAGTATTCGTATCGGCAAAGCGAAAAGCTGCTGGAGCAGCGCAAGCTCCAGCGTCTCAAGTTTTCGCCGACGCAGACGCTATGCGGCACGAAAATCGAGCTATGCGCGAACATCGAATTGCCGGACGACGCGCAAGTGGCCGTCGACGCCGGCGCGATGGGCGTCGGCCTCTTTCGCACCGAGTTCCTGTTCATGAATCACAAGGACCGGCTGCCGGAAGAGGAAGAGCAGTTCGAGGCGTACAAGCGCGCGATCGAACTGATGAACGGCAAGCCGGTGACGATCCGCACCATCGACGTGGGCGCGGACAAGCCGCTCGATTCGATGACCGGCGGCGACGGCTACGAAACCGCGCCGAACCCGGCGCTCGGCTTGCGCGCGATTCGCTGGAGCCTGTCCGAGCCACAAATGTTCGTGACGCAGTTGCGCGCCATTTTGCGCGCGTCCGCGTTCGGCCCGACCAAGATTCTGATTCCGATGCTGGCGCACGCGCAGGAAATCGATCAGACGCTCGATTTGATCCGCGAAGCGAAGCGCCAGCTCGACGACGCGGGCATTGCCTACGACCGCAAGGTGCAGATCGGCGCGATGATCGAGATTCCGGCGGCGGCTATCGCGGTGCGGCTGTTCCTGAGCCGGCTCGACTTCCTGTCCATCGGCACGAACGATTTGATCCAGTACACGCTCGCCATCGACCGCGCGGACAACTCCGTCGCGCATCTTTACGATCCGCTGCATCCCGCGGTGCTGCATCTGATCGCGCTGACTCTGCGCGAGGCGAAGCGCGCGGGCGTGCCGGTCTCGGTGTGCGGCGAAATGGCGGGCGATCCGGCCGTCACGCGTCTGTTGCTCGGACTGGGCCTGACCGAATTTTCGATGCATCCGAGCCAATTGCTCGTCGTGAAGCAGGAGATTCTGCGCTCGAATCTCAAGGCGCTGGAGAAGCCGGTTGCGGACGTGCTCGCAGCATACGAGCCGGCCGAGCTTCAGGCTGCGCTCGCGCGTTTGCAGAAAGCCTGAGCTTTAGAGATGACGCGTGCCGCAGACCGGGCAATCCGGCTGCCGCGCGATCTTCATCGTGTTCCATTCCATGCGCAGCGAGTCGAGCATCATCAGCCGGCCCGCGAGCGTTTCCCCGAAGCCGCCGATCACGCGCAGGGCTTCGGCCGCCTGCATCGCGCCGATGATGCCGACTGTCGGCGAAAAGACGCCCATTGTCGAGCACGCGACTTCCTCGAACGCCTGATCCGGCGGAAACACGCATGCGTAGCAGGGCGACGCCGGCGAGCGAAAGTCGAATGTGCTGATTTGTCCGTCGAAGCGCAAAGCCGCGCCCGACACGAGCGGCACGCCGTGCGCGACGCACGCGGCGTTGATCGCGTGCCGCGTGGCGAAGTTGTCGCTGCAATCGAGCACGACGCTCGCGTGCTGCACGTTCGCGTCGAGCCAGGCGGCGTCGGCGCGCGCGTTGATTGCCTGAATTTCGATGTCCGGGTTCAGCGCGTGCAGCGTCTGCCGCGCGGATTCCACTTTCGGTTGACCGACGGATTGCGTCGCATGGACGATCTGCCGCTGGAGGTTCGTGAGATCGACCGTATCGGCATCGACGAGCGTCAGCTTGCCGACGCCCGCCGCGGCCAGATACATCGCCGCCGGCGCGCCGAGCCCGCCCGCGCCGACGATGATCGCGTGCGCATCGAGAAAACTCTGCTGCGCTTCGATGCCGATTTCATCGACGAGGATGTGGCGGGAATAGCGGAGGAGTTGATCGTCGTTCATCGGCTTGGACATACTGCGCGAGCTTCGCGGCACTCACGCCGCGAAGCCCTAGACCAAGATTACTTCGACTGCTGGGCCGTAGGCGACGAAGCCGGCGCCGCGCCCGATGCCGGCGACGAACCCGGCGTTGCGGGCAATGCCGGCTGAGCCACCACCGGCGCCGATGCCGAACGCGCCGGCTTGTTCTGCGCGAGCTTGCGTTCGCTGAACGACTTCGACTCGACGACCGGCTTGCCTTCCAGCTTGTTCAGCGCTTGCTGCAGCATGAAGTCGTCGTTGCTGCCGAACTCCACCGGCTTGCGGTCGCGGTCCTTGCGGCGCTGTTCCGGCGTCTTCTTGTCGTTCTGCTCTTCCAGCAGACGCAGTTGATCCAGACGATCCTGCTCGCGCTGCTCCTGTTCCTTCTTCTCGTTCGGATCCTGCGTGTTCGCGAGGTGGTTCGAATAGTCCACTTCCCGGGTCACGAGCGCGTCGTCCGGATCGCCGTCCGCGTATTGATCGACCGGCACGTCCGGACGCACGCCCTGATTCTGGATCGACTTGCCGCTCGGCGTGTAGTAGTACGCCGTCGTCAGACGCAGCGCGGTGTCGGCGGTCATCGGACGAACCGTCTGCACCGAGCCCTTGCCGAACGTCGTCTTGCCGACGATCAGCGCGCGATGATGATCCTGCAGCGCGCCCGCGACGATCTCCGAAGCCGAAGCCGAATACGCGTTGGTCAGCACGACCATCGGCACCTTCTTGAAGACGTCCGGCACGTTCTTCAGCGGATCGGAATCGAAGGAAGGCAGGCGATAGTTGTCGTAGGTATCGCGGAACGTCTGCTTGGCGTCCGCAATTTGTCCATTCGTCGAAACGACGACCGCGTTATCCGGCAGGAACGCGCCCGCCACGCCGACCGCGCTCTGCAGCAGGCCGCCGCCGTTATTGCGCAGGTCGAGCACGAGACCCTTCAGGTTCGGCTGCTGACGCGCGAGGTCTTGCAGCTTCGCCGCGAGATCCGGCACGGTGCGTTCCTGGAAACTCGTGATGCGGATATAGCCATAACCCGGCTCCGGCACCTTCATCTTGACCGACTGCACGCGGATCAGCGCGCGCGTGACGGTGAGCGGGAACGTGCGGTCGTCGCTCTTGCGGAAGATGGTGAGCGTGACCTTGGTGCCCGGTTCGCCGCGCATTTGCTTCACGGCCTTGTCGAGCGTCATGCCGCGCACCGGCTTGTCGTTGATGCGCGTGATGAGGTCGCCCGGACGGATGCCGGCGCGGAACGCGGGCGTATCTTCGATCGGCGAGATGACCTTGATGAGCCCGTCTTCCGACGAAATCTCGATGCCCAAGCCCGCGAAGCGGCCCTTGGTCTGTTCCTGAAGCTCTTCGTAGTCCGTCTTGTCGAGATACGAGGAGTGCGGATCGAGGCTCGACACCATGCCCTTGATCGCGGCGGTGAGCAGCTTCTTGTCGTCGACGGGCTCGACGTATTCGTGCTTGATTTGCCCGAACACTTCGGCGAAGAGCCGCAGTTGATCGAGCGGAAGCGGTGACGATGCGGCTTGCTGAGCGGACGCGGAAATCTGCAGGGTTGCGAGAGCGCCGACGGCAACGCCTGCGGCGATCAGGCTGAAGTTTTTCAGGTTCTTTCGCATAGAGGAGTGCGTGCGGAATCGAATGGGCTGCATCGTGGGTGACGGGCCAGTATACCCGCTCGCTTTCGAAGGCGACTTAAACGCAACTTAAATGCCCGGCGCCGCGCGCCGCGACAACTATCGCTCGCTGCGGGCGACGCACGCGCCTGTCGGCGGCGACGGCGCGCGGTCAGGCACGCGCCATCCGGGGCGTTCGGATGCGAAACGAGCGCCGCTAGGCGACGCCCGCCCACGCCAACTTGGGCGCTGATGCGCGCTTTAGCCCGCCTTGCCCTGCTTCGCGACGGCAGCTTGCGCCGCAGCAATGGCGTCCGCGTCGCCGAGGTAGTAGTGCTTGATCGGCTTCAGGTTTTCGTCGAGTTCATAGACGAGCGGCACGCCGTTCGGAATGTTGAGCCCGACGATGTCCGCGTCGGAAATATTGTCGAGATACTTCACGAGCGCGCGCATGGAGTTGCCGTGAGCGGCGATCAGCACCTGCTTGCCTGCCTTGATGGCCGGCGCGATCGACTCGTTCCACACCGGCAGCACGCGCGCGACCGTGTCTTTCAGGCATTCGGTCAGCGGCAGTTGCTCGCGGGGAACCTTGGCGTAGCGCGGATCGTTGAAGGACGCGCGCTCGTCGTTCGGATCGAGCGCGGGCGGCGGCGTGTCGTAGCTGCGGCGCCAGATGAGAACCTGTTCGTCGCCGTACTTTTTCGCGGTCTCGGCCTTGTTGAGACCGGCGAGCGCGCCGTAGTGGCGCTCGTTCAGACGCCAGGAATGGACGACCGGGATATACATGAGGTCCATTTCGTCCTGCACGTGCCACAGCGTGCGAATGGCGCGCTTGAGCACCGAGGTGTACGCGATATCGAACGTGTAGCCGGCCTCGCGCAGCAGCACGCCTGCCTGTCGCGCCTCGCGGTTGCCCTGTTCGGTGAGATCCACGTCGACCCAGCCGGTGAAGCGGTTTTCCTTGTTCCACGTCGATTCGCCGTGGCGGATGAGCACTAGCTTGTACATGTTTGATAGGTCGGTCAGTTGAGAAATCGGGTGCCCGATCGCACTCCGCCATCCTGCCCTCACGCGTGGAGTGCCGCCATCGGCCGGATGGCCAGGGCCATCGCGGGAAAGGGATATTTTATAATGCTCGGATTGCCCTCATTTCTCTTTCTCCCTTCTCCACTATCTTTCGGCGGCCCTAGACGTGAAGTTCTTCACCGATTACTCGAATATTGCACTCATCGTCATTGCGCTGGTTTCCGGCGCGCTGCTGCTCTGGCCGGCCATCACGCGACGCGGTCGCGGCGGCGTCTCCGCTGCGGAAGCCACCACGCTCATCAACCGTCGCAACGCCGTCGTCGTGGACTTGCGGCCGGCCGCGGAGTTCGCGAAGGGACATTTGCCGTCCGCCCGAAACATCGAGGCGGCGGAGCTTCAAGCAAAAATCGGCCAGATCGCGAAGAATAAGAGCAATCCGGTCGTGCTTGTCTGCCAGACCGGCCAACAGTCGCAGCGTGCCAGCCGCGCCGTCTCGGAAGCCGGCTACGCTGAGGTCCACGTCTTGCAAGGCGGGGTTGATGCCTGGCAGAAGGCAGGAATGCCGGTCGTGAAACAAGGAGCCGTCAAGTGAAAAAAGTCGTCATGTACAGCACGCAAGTGTGCCCGTATTGCCAGATGGCCGAACGTCTTTTAAAGTCCCGCGGGGTCGAAACCATCGAGAAGGTGCTGATCGACCGTGAACCGGGGCGCCGCGAGGAGATGATGCAGCGCACCGGGCGCCGCACCGTGCCGCAGGTTTATATCGGCGACACGCACGTCGGCGGTTACGACGATCTTTCGGCGCTCGACCGCAAGGGTGGTCTCGTGCCGCTGCTCGAGTCGGCCTGACATCACCACACGCTGCCCGGCCACGCGCCGGGCAATTGATTTACCTAGGAAATCACTATGTCCGACGAGAACAACCAGCCGTTTTTCAACATCCAGCGCATTTACCTGAAGGATATGTCGCTCGAGCAGCCGAACTCGCCCGCCATTTTCCTCGAACAGGAAATGCCGTCGGTTGAGGTCGAAGTCGACGTGAAGGCGGACCGTCTCGCGGAAAGCGTGTTCGAAGTGCTGGTCACCGGCACGGTCACGGCGAAGGTCGCCGACAAGGTCGCGTTCCTGATCGAAGCCAAGCAAGCCGGCATCTTCGACATTCGCAACATCCCGGCCGAGCAGATCGATCCGCTCGTCGGCATCGCGTGCCCGACCATTCTGTTCCCGTATCTGCGCTCGAACATCGCCGACGCGATCACGCGCGCAGGTTTCCCGCCGATCCATCTGGCGGAAATCAACTTCCAGGCGCTGTACGAACAGCGCATCGCCCAACTCGCGAGCGCGCAGGAAGGCGCGGCGAACGGCGCGACGCACTGAGCGTCACCCGCACTGACTCTGCCGAACCGGAGCCGAGCATGAAAGTAGCCGTTCTCGGCGCCGGCGCGTGGGGCACCGCACTGGCGGGCCACCTCGCGACGCGGCACGACACCTTGCTTTGGGCGCGCGACGCCGCGCTCATCGAATCTCTCTCTTCTTCGCACGAAAACACGCGCTATCTGGCGGGCGTTGCGTTGCCACGCGCGCTGTCGTTCGAAGCGGATATTGACGTCGCCCTCGCGCATGCCGCCGCGCCCGATGCGCTGTGCGTCGTCGCTACGCCCGTCGCGGGTCTGCGCGCGCTGTGTCGCGCAATGCGACAGGCCGGCGTCGTTCCCGCGCATATCGTCTGGCTGTGCAAAGGCTTCGAGGCGGACACGCAGTGTCTGCCGAACGAGGTCGTCGCGGCGGAACTGCCCGAGCATCGCAGCAACGGCACGCTTTCCGGACCGAGCTTCGCGCGGGAAGTGGGGCGCGGCCTGCCGGTCGCGTTGACGGTGGCGAGCGCATCGGCGCAACTGTGCGCGCAGACCGTCGCCGCGTTTCATCACGGCGCCATGCGCATCTATACGGGCGACGACGTCATCGGCGTCGAGGTGGGCGGCGCGGTGAAAAACGTGCTGGCGATCGCCACCGGCATCTCCGATGGCCTCGGCCTCGGTCTGAACGCCCGCGCCGCGCTCATCACGCGCGGGCTCGCGGAAATGTCGCGGCTCGGCGTGGCGCTCGGCGGGCGCGCGGAGACGTTCACCGGCCTCACGGGTCTGGGCGATCTGATTCTGACCGCCACCGGCGACCTGTCGCGCAACCGTACGGTCGGCGTGCAACTGGCGTCCGGCCGCACGCTCGACGAAATTCTCGCGGCGCTCGGTCATGTGGCCGAAGGCGTGCGCTGCGCCCGCGCGGTGTTGTCGCTCGCGCAGTCGCGCGGAATCGACATGCCGATCACCCACGCGGTATGCCGCGTGCTCTTCGAGAACGTCGCGCCGCGCGACGCGGTGCAGGCGCTGCTCAGCCGCGATTCGAAGGCGGAATAGCGCGACGTTTCTCTCGGAGACGCGCATGGCGAAGCTCGAAGCCGTTCTCGCCGACATCACCACGCTTCACGTCGATGCCATCGTCAACGCGGCGAACAAATCGCTACTCGGTGGCGGCGGCGTCGATGGCGCGATTCATCGCAAGGCGGGCAAGGGTCTCTTGCGGGAGTGCGAAACGCTCGGCGGCTGCCAAACCGGCGACGCCAAGCTCACCGGCGCCTACGATCTTCCCGCCAAATACGTGATTCACGCCGTCGGTCCGCGCTGGAGCGGCGGGAAACGCAACGAGGCGCAACTGCTCGCGAACTGCTACCGGCGTTCCCTCGAGCTCGCCGCCGATGCGCGGTGCGCGTCCATCGCGTTTCCGGCCATTAGCTGCGGCATCTATCGCTTTCCTGTCGAGGACGCGGTGAAGATCGCCGTGTCGACGGTCATCGAGACGTTGCCGCTCACGCCTTCAGTCGAGCACGTCGTCTTCGCGTGCTTCAGCGACGACATGCTCGCGCTCTATCGCGCCGAACTCGACGCTCACGCGCCGCCCTCGAAGCCCGACTGACGCCACGCTTCGAACGTCACGATCGCCACCGTATTCGACAGATTCAGACTGCGATTGCCGGGACGCATCGGCAGCCGCACGCGCTGCTCCGTCGGGAAGCGTTCGAGCAATTCCGCCGAAAGGCCGCGCGTCTCCGCGCCGAACACGAACCAGTCGCCGGGCTTGAACGCATGATCGAAGAACGGCGTCGAGCCGCGCGTCGTGAAGGCGAACATGCGCGTGACGTCGGGCGTTTCCTTCGCGATGAACGCATCCCAGTTCGCGTGGACGTTCATTTCGGCGTACTCGTGATAGTCGAGACCGGCGCGGCGCATCTTCGCGTCGTCGAGCGGAAAGCCGAGCGGCTCGATCAGATGCAGCCGCGCGCCCGTGTTCGCGCACAGGCGGATGACGTTGCCGGTATTCGGCGGGATTTCAGGTTCGACCAGTACGACGTTGAACATGGATGGCAGTGCTTCTGGCTGACGGGGTTAGTCTTTCGGGGTGCGCAGCGCGACGAAGTTCGTCACGCGCCGCGCGCCCGCGAGCTTGAGGGTGCGGGCGAGGGCATCGAGCGTGGCGCCGGATGTCATCACGTCGTCCACGACGCCGATATGTTTGCCGCGAACATCGCCCTCGACGACGAACGCCGACGCGACATTGCGCCTGCGCGTGTCGGCATCCAGCCGCGACTGCTGCGCGGTGTGGACGGTGCGTGCGACGAGCATCGGATCCGCCGGCACGCATAGGCGCTTGGCGAGCGGACGCGCGATTTCCCACGCCTGGTTGTAACCGCGCCCGACGAGCCGCTTGCGCGAAAGCGGCACCGGCGCGATCACGTCGGGCTTCGGCAGGCCGCTGTCTTCGAAGATCGCGTGCAAGTGCCGCGCGAACTCCGCGCCCGCCGCGAGACGCACGCGGAACTTCAATTCGACCGCCAGTGTATCGAGCGGCGCGCGATAGTCGGCGATGGCGAGCGTGTCGTTGAACGCGGGCGGATTCTCGAGGCACTCGGCGCAGTGCGCGCGCGTGTCATCGCGATCGCGTCGCAGATAGGAAGGGGCGAGCGGTATCGCGCAGGTCGCGCATCGGAAACGGGGCTCGTTCCAGTACTGCTCGTCGCAGCCGGCGCACAGCAATTGCTGCGACACATTGCCGCATAACGCGCACTGGTTCGGCAGCGCGAGTTCGAACGCGCGCTTCGCGAAGGCAGCAAAGGCGAAGGCGCGCGCCGAAGACGGCAGCAAATCGCGGAGGACGTACATGGCTGAAAGCGCGTGAGGCGGGCTCGGGTGATCGGTTGCAACGGCACGCGGGAAGGCTGCGGCGGGCCTATTTCAAGACGACCGAGTATACTTCGCACTCTTCGCGAACAGATCGTCATGTCCCCAACGTCTCCCAGAACTGGCCGACCGGCCTATGATCCGCGCCGTTTGCGCGAGATCTTCGACCGTCGCGCCGCCGCTTTCGACGACGTCGCGTTTTTGCCGCGCGAGATCGCGGACCGCATGCGCGAGCGTCTCGAATACATCAAGGTTGCGCCGGCGCGCGTCCTCGATGCGGCCTGCGGCGCCGGCGCGGACCTGCCGCGCTTGCGTGAGCGGTTCCCGGAGGCGTCGGTGCTGGGCGTCGATATTTCCTCCGGCATGCTCGCGCGCGCGCTCGCGGCCGAGACCGCGGAAGCCGAAAGCGGCGCGGGCTGGCGGCGCTTGTTGCCGGCGACGCTCGCCAAAGCGTTCGGCGCGCGCGGCCCGCAACTCGCGCAGGCGGACTTCTCGGCGTTGCCGTTCGCGTCCGCTGCATTCGAATTGCTGTGGTCCAACCTCGCGCTGCACTGGCATTCGCGGCCGGATCTCGTGTTTCCGGAATGGCAGCGCGTGCTCAAAGTCAACGGCCTGCTGATGTTCAGCACCTTCGGGCCGGACACGCTTCGCGAGCTGGCCGCGGCCTATCGCGAAGCCGAACGCACGCTCGGCCTCGCGCCGATGCCGCACACCATCGACTTCGTCGACATGCATGATCTGGGCGACATGCTCGTCGAGAGCGGTTTCGAAATTCCGGTGATGGATCAGGAAGTGCTGACGATCACCTACCGTTCGCCCGAATCGCTGCTCGCGGATGTCACGCGCTGGGGCGCTTATCCGTTCGAGCGTGAAGCGGCGAGCGGCCGCGCAGACGCCGAAGCTCTGCGCGGCGCGGTGCATCGGGCGCTCGAAGCGCTGCGCCGCGACGACGGCACGATCCCGCTCACGTTCGAAGTGATCTATGGTCACGCGTGGAAAGCGGTGCCGCGAACGACGGCGGAAGGACATGGAATTGTGCGGCTGGAAGACATCGGACGCGGTCCGAAAAGGAATCGCTAGCGCGTCGGAAAGGAGTTCGGGAGGCAGATCGGCGAGGCGGTAAAGAGGGTGCGTGTTATGTCATAAATTTGCGCGCGAAGGACACGCCAAAAGGTGCGTCAATTCGGCGCAGAGGCTTGTGCCATCTGGCTTTGCGACGTTTGCGCCCTTGCTTGTGGATGCCACCCAACCCGCCTATAATGCGTCAGTTTGTCGCCTGAACTGACACAAATTTGGGCAAAATCCGAGCAAAAGTATGTGATTGCGTGTGCGGATGGATGGAGGCAGCGATGCAGGTCAGCCAGACGCTGACGGAGTCCGAGCCGGTCATCAAGGACTGGCTGATGAAACGCAACTGCTCGGTGTCGCCGCGTCAGTTCGTGGGCTTCTATGTGTCGCTGGCGCTCTTTTCCCTTGCCGTCGCGACGCCGCTTTTTCTGAACGGCGCCTGGCTGGTGCTGCCGTTCACCGGAGTCGAGTTGACGGTCGTGACGGTCGCGTTCCTGATTCATGCGCGACACGCCGTCGATTACGAACGAATCCGGCTGTTTGAGAACCGGTTGTTGATCGAACAGATGAACGCCGAAGAATTAACGCGCTTCGAGTTCAATCCGCGCTGGGTGCGGGTCGAAACGGGCGCGACGCCGAGGGAACCGCTCACGATCGTTTCGCGCGGCCAGTCGGTGAAAGTCGGACAACACCTTGCACAGCATCGTCGCAAACAATTTGCTGCCGAACTGCAGGCGTCACTGAGGCGCCTCGCTTGAGGAGGAACCGGGTGTGGCAGGCGCGATGCGCAACGGGGTCGAGGGTTTGAATGGAAATTTTGGGTAAGGATGCTATGAAAACAATCAAGCGAGCCCTCTCGGGCGTGCTGGCGGCGGGCGCACTGCTCAATGCCGGCGTAGCCCTGGCGGTCAACGACAGTCCTGGCGGTCCCGCTGTGAATGAGATCAATTTCCAGCAGCCAGTGACGAAGATCGCCGAGGAGCTCTACGGCCTCCATATCTTCATGCTCATCATCTGTACCGTCATCTTCATCGGCGTGTTCGGGGTGATGTTCTATTCGGTCGTCAAGCATCGCAAGTCCAAGGGTTTCAAGCCCGCGCACTTCCATGAAAGCACCACGGTCGAAATCATCTGGACGATCGTGCCGTTCATCATCGTCATTCTGATGGCGCTGCCGGCCACCAAGGCCGTCGTCGCGATGAAGGACACCACCAACGCCGATCTGACCGTGAAGGTGACGGGCTACCAGTGGAAGTGGGGCTACGACTACGTGAAGGGCCCGGGCGAGGGCATCAGCTTCCTCTCGACGCTCTCCACGCCGCGCAGCCAGGTCAACGGCCAGACGCCGATTTCCGATACGTATCTGCAGGAAGTCGACAACCCGCTCGTCGTGCCGGTCGACAAGAAAATCCGCATCATCACCACCGCGAACGACGTCGTTCACTCGTGGTACGTGCCGGCGTTCGGCGTGAAGCAGGACGCGATTCCCGGCTTCGTGCGCGACACGTGGTTCAAGGCGGAGAAGGTGGGCACGTATCGCGGCTTCTGCACGGAACTGTGCGGCAAGGAGCACGCGTACATGCCGGTCGTCGTCGAAGTGCTGTCCACCGACGACTACGCGAAGTGGGTCGACACGCAGAAGAAGAAAATGGCTTCTTCCGCCGACGATCCCAACAAGACGTACACGATGGACGAGCTGAAGACGCGCGGCGCGCAGATCTACGCGTCGAACTGCGCGGTCTGCCACCAGCCGACCGGCAAGGGCGCGGGCCAGTTCCCGGCGCTCGACGGCAGCAAGGTGGCGAACGGTCCGATCGCCGGTCACGTGAATATCGTGCTGCACGGCAAGGGCGCGATGCCGCCGTGGCAGACGGCGCTGAATGACGTGGAGATCGCATCGGTCGTCACGTACGAACGCAACACGTGGGGCAACCACACCGGCGACGTTCTGCAGCCGAAGCAGGTCGCGGACGCGCGCAACGGCAAGATGCCCGAAGGCGGCGATCACACGGCAGCGGCGGGCGGCGAAGCCGCGAGCGGCGCGGCTGAAGCCAGCGCGCCGGCTGCGGCCTCCGGAGAGCAGACTGCGCAGGGCGCGCTGCCGGCCAGCATCTACTTCGAAACAGGCAAGAGCGATCTGCCCGCCGACGCAAACAACGCAGTGCAGGCTGCCGCCGCTTACGTGAAGGCGCATCCGGACGCGAAGATCGCGCTTTCCGGCTTCACGGATGCATCTGGCGGCGCCGACCTCAACGCGGACCTCGCCAAGAAGCGCGCGCAAGCCGTTCGCGACGCGCTGAAGGCGGCCGGTGTCTCGGAAGAACGCATCGTGTTGAAGAAGCCCGAGTCGGTCACGGGCGGCACGGATGCGAAAGAAGCACGCCGCGTGGAAATCAGTCCGGCTGCTTGACATGCTTCGCGTGCGGTTCTCCTTCGCTCAACGCAACGGAGAAGCACGCGGGCAACGCCAAGTGCCTCGAGTATTCGCTTTAGGAGATGATTGTCATGTCTAGCATCGGACACGATGTAGTCGCGGGTCACGACCACGCGCACGACGACCATGCGCACGAAACGCCGCATGGTTGGCGCCGGTGGCTTTTCGCCACCAACCACAAGGACATCGGTACCTTGTATCTGCTGTTCTCGTTCATCATGTTCCTGTCCGGGGGCGTGATGGCGCTCGGCATTCGCGCCGAGCTGTTCGAACCGGGCCTGCAGATCATGCGCCCCGAGTTCTTCAATCAGCTGACCACCATGCACGGCCTCATCATGGTGTTCGGCGCGATCATGCCCGCGTTCGTCGGCTTCGCGAACTGGATGGTGCCGCTGCAGATCGGCGCATCGGACATGGCGTTCGCGCGCATGAACAACTTCAGCTTCTGGCTGCTGCCGGTCGCGGCCGTGCTGCTCGTCGGCTCGTTCTTCGTGCCGGGCGGCGCAACCGCCGCGGGCTGGACGCTGTACGCGCCGCTTTCGACGCAGATGGGCCCCGGCATGGACTTCGCGATTTTCGCGGTCCACATCATGGGCGCGTCGTCGATCATGGGCGGCATCAACATCGTCGTGACGATCCTGAACATGCGCGCGCCGGGCATGACGCTCATGAAGATGCCGATGTTCGCGTGGACGTGGCTCATCACCGCGTATCTGCTGATCGCCGTGATGCCGGTTCTGGCAGGCGCCATCACGATGGTGCTGTTCGATCGTCACTTCGGCACGTCGTTCTTCAACGCGGCGGGCGGCGGCGATCCGGTCATGTACCAGCACATCTTCTGGTTCTTCGGCCACCCCGAGGTGTACATCATGATCTTGCCGGCGTTCGGGATCGTGTCGCAGGTGATCCCGGCGTTCTCGCGCAAGCCGCTCTTCGGCTATAGCTCGATGGTGTACGCCACCGCGTCCATCGCGATTCTCTCGTTCATGGTGTGGGCGCACCACATGTTCGCCACCGGCATGCCGGTGACGGGCCAGCTCTTCTTCATGTACGCGACGATGCTGATCGCCGTGCCGACGGGCGTGAAGGTGTTCAACTGGGTCGCGACGATGTGGCGCGGCGCGCTGACCTTCGAAACGCCGATGCTTTTCGCGATCGGCTTCCTGTTCGTGTTCACCATGGGCGGCTTCACGGGCCTGATCCTTTCGATGGCCCCGCTCGACATTCAGATGCACGGCACGTACTACGTGGTCGCGCACTTCCACTACGTGCTGGTGGCCGGTTCGCTCTTCGCGCTGTTCGCGGGCTGGTATTACTGGTCGCCGAAGTGGACCGGCTGGATGTACAACGAAATGCGCGGGAAGATTCACTTCTGGACGTCGATGATCTTCTTCAACATCACGTTCTTCCCGATGCACTTCCTGGGTCTCGCGGGCATGCCGCGCCGCTATGCGGACTACCCGGCGCAGTTCACGGACTTCAACCAGATCGCGACCATCGGCGCGTTCGGTTTCGGTCTCGCGCAGGTGTACTTCCTGTTCGCGGTCGCGCTGCCGACGTATCGCGGCGGCGGCGAGCATGAAAAGGCCAGCGACAAGCCGTGGGATGGCGCGGAAGGACTCGAATGGACCGTGCCGAGCCCGGCGCCGTTCCATACGTTCGAGAACCCGCCGACCGTCGAATAAGTCGTCTCTCCGTTCTGTGAGGCTTCCGCGCGAAGCCTCACAGACTCCCGAGCAAGAAACGCATGGCCCCGAATCCACAAAAAAGACGCTCCCGCGAAGACATCCGCGCGGGCAACAAGCGGCTCGGTCTCATCATGGTGTTGATCGCCGCCGTCTTTTTTCTGGGTATCGTCGTCAGGCAATACCTGTTGTCGCGAGGCTAACGTGTCTACTCAGCATGAAGAGTCACATATCGACCGTTCCTTCAACCGGTCGATGCTGCTCAAGCTGTTCGTCGTCGCGGCGATGATGTTCGGCTTCGGCTTCGCGCTCGTGCCGATGTACCGCGCGATCTGCCAGATCACGGGCATCAACAATCTCGTGCAGCGCGATGTCGGCGCGCGCGAGGCGAAGAACACGCAGGTCGATGCGAGCCGCACTGTGTCCATCGAATTCGATGCGAACGCGCGCGGGCCGCTGCAGTTCAGGCCGGAGCAGTCGAATCTCGACATTCACCCCGGCGAAGTGATGACGGTGATGTATCAGGTGACGAACGAGCAGGGGCGCACGGTGAAGGCGCAGGCCATTCCCAGCTACGCGCCGAAGCAGGCCACCGAGTATTTCAAGAAGATCGAATGCTTCTGTTTCACCCAGCAGACGCTCGCGCCGAACGAGACGAAGCGCATGCCGGTGGTGTTCGTCGTCGATCCGAAGCTGCCGAAGGACGTGAAAACCATCACGCTGTCGTACACGTTCTTCGAACTCGACGCGCCGAAAACGGCGGCCAAGGGAACGTGAACATCATGAACGGACAGACGCAGAAGAGCGGCGGGTTCGTGAAGCTGGTGAAGGCCGTGTTCTGGTCGTTCTTCGGCGTGCGGCGGCGGGCCGACCTGGAAAACGACGCCGCGCAGCTGAATCCGCTGCATCTGATCGCGGCTGGCGTGATTGGTGCTGCGCTTTTCATCGTCGTGCTGCTGGTGATCGTGCGCGCGGTGGTTCGGTAGGGCAACCCAAAGCGCGCTCGCGCCGAACGGCGCTGCGGCAAAATAATTCAAGCAACTGGATCGAAGTGGAGAATCAACGATGAGCGGTCAAAACGAGAGCCCGTACTATTTCGTGCCGCATCCGTCACGGCATCCGATCATGGCTGCGTGCGGCTTGCTGGTAATGCTGTCGTCGCTGGCGGCGTGGGTTAACGGGCATTCCTTGGCGCCGTTCGGCACGCTGCTCGGCCTGCTGTTTTTGCTGTTCGTGCTGTGGCACTGGTTCGGCGACGCGATCTCCGAATCCGAAGGCGGCATGTACGGCAAGCGCGTGGACGTGTCGTACCGCTGGAGCATGAGCTGGTTCATCTTCTCCGAAGTCATGTTCTTCGGCGCGTTCTTCGGCGCGCTGTTTTACGCGCGCGCGATCGCGCTGCACGAACTCGGCAGTCTCGACTACAAGCTGATCTGGCCGGACTTCTCCGCCGTGTGGCCGAACAACGGTCCCGCCGCGCTGGTCCCGCATTTCCGCGCGATGGTGCCGTGGCCTCTGCCGACCATCAACACGGCGCTGCTGCTTTCGTCCGGCGCGACGCTGACGGTGGCGCACCACGCGCTGCGTGAAGATCATCGCAAGAAGGCGATCGGCTGGCTCGCCGCGACCGTGCTGCTCGGCGTCATCTTCCTGTTCTGCCAGGGCTACGAATACTTCCACGCGTACAACGAACTGAACCTGACGCTCGCATCCGGCGTGTACGGCTCGACGTTCTTCCTGCTCACGGGCTTCCACGGCTTCCACGTGTTCCTGGGCGGCACGATGCTGGCTGTGGTGATGGTCCGGCTGATTCGCGGACACTTCACGCCGGAGCATCACTTCGCGTTCGAAGGCGCCGCGTGGTACTGGCACTTCGTCGACGTCGTGTGGCTCGGGCTGTACGTCGTCGTCTACTGGCTGTAACTGCGCGTCTCCGCGGGCTTTTAGGCCCGCCGCGCAAGCACGCCGCCCTGACGTTCGAGGGCGGCGTTTTGTTTTGTTTCGCGACGTTGCCGCGACAATACGCCTCGTTCTTGCGAACCTTCGCGGCGGGTTATCGTCCGAGGGGAATGCCCGTCGACTGAATCCAGCCCATCCAGTGCGCGAACAGGATGAACAGGAAGAGCGAAATGGACAGCCCGACGCGCATGGCGAGCGACCACACCATCCGCTTGGTCTTGCCGCGGTCGGTCATCATGAAGTACAGCGCCGAGCCGAGGCTGCCGAGAATGAGGATGAAAGCGATGGCGACGATAATGTGCATAAACCAGCCGGCAAAGTTGCTCAACTTGCCCGGATAACGCATCGAGCAGTATGGAAACGAGTCATCTCATTATCTCACTCGACGGATCGAGCCGCGCGGCGGCGCGCGCCGGCGCGCGGCGGCTGCGGTCATGAAGATCCGCTTCTGGCCCACGCTCGTCATCTTGATCGTCGTTGCCGTGACGGTGCGCCTCGGATTCTGGCAGCGCGACCGCGCGCATCAGAAAGAGGCGCTCAACGCGCGCATCACGGCGTTCGCGAATGCGCCGGCCACGCGCGTGGGCGTCGATCCGATTCCGCTGCAATCCGTCGAATTCCACCGCGTGAAGGCGCGCGGCGAGTTCATGCCGGAGCGCGTCGTCTATCTCGATAATCGTCCGTATAACGACCAGCCGGGCTTTTATGTCGTGATGCCGCTTAAACTCGAGGGCGGCGGCTACGTGCTCGTCAATCGTGGATGGCTGCCGCGCAATCTGGCTGATCGCACGGGCATCGAGCCGTACGAGACGCCGAAGGGCGCCGTAGAAGTCGAAGGCATTGCCCGCGCCAATCCGTCGCAGGCGTTCGAACTGGGAACGGGAGGTTCGGCTAAGCATCAGCAGATTCGCCAGAATCTCAGCATTCCGGCCTATGCCGCCGAAACCGGGCTCGCGTTTCAGCCGTTCGTGATCCAGCAGACGAACGACACGCAGGACCGGCTCGTGCGCGACTGGCCCGCGCCGACGACAGGCGTCGAGCGCAATTACGGCTACATGCTCCAGTGGTGGGGCATGGCCGCCGCCGCCGTGGGCTTCGGGCTGTATGCCGCCCGCCGCGCCGCGAAGAAAGACGACACGCGTCTCGTAGACGACCCCGACGACGAAGCCGCCGGCCACGCGTGACCCAACCCTCACCGAATTCTTGATGCCATCTCAACGTCCCACGACTGCCGACAAGCCCCGCACGCCCACGAGAGGATCGTGGATCAGCGGGCGCTGGATGCTCGTGCTGCTCGCGCTCGTCTGCGCGGCGCCGGTCATCGCTTCCTATCTCATGTACTACGTTTTCAAGCCGGCGGGCGGCACGTCGAGCTACGGTGCGCTGATCGACCCGCAACGGCCCATTCCGGCGCAACTCGTCGTCACGGACGAGAAAGGGCAGGCCATGCCGCTCAAGTCACTCGAAGGCAAGTGGCTGATGATCACCGTCAACGGCAGCGCTTGCGACGAGCAATGCGTCACGCGCCTCTACTACATGCGGCAAGTGCGCGTGCTGCAATCGGCGGAGCGCGAGCGCGTGGTCAACGTCTGGCTGCGCACGGATGACAAGCCCGTGGCCGATGTCATCAAGACGGCGTATCCGCAGCCGGACACGCGCATGCTGATCGCCGATCCGCGCGCGGTCGCGGACTGGCTGCCGGTCGCTGACGGCGGCAGCATCACGGACCACATCTATCTGGTGGATCCGAACGGCAATCTGATGATGCGCTTCCCGAAGAATCCCGATCCCAAGAAGATCAACGCGGATCTGGCGAAGCTGCTCAAGTGGTCGCGGATCGGCTAACACGCGGGTAGAAGGTGAAACATGAGTTATGTATTGCAATTGGGGATGATCGGCTTATGCATTGCGCTGCTGCCGCTGTCCTTCGTCTGGGTAAAAGCCGATGACAACAAGTTCCGCAAGCTCGTTTGGCTGACCACGTTTCTGACGCTCGATCTGATCATGTTCGGCGGCTTTACGCGCCTGACCGATTCCGGCCTCGGCTGCCCGGACTGGCCGGGCTGCTACGGCACGTCGTCGCCGTTCATCGCACACGCGCAGATTGCTGCCGCGTATCAGGCGATGCCGACCGGTCCGGTCAGCATGGTCAAGGCGTGGATCGAGATGCTGCACCGCTATTTCGCGATGGCGATCGGCGTGCTGATCATCGCGCAGGTCATCATTGCGTGGACGGCGCGTATCAAGCGTCGTCCGCTGCACGTGTCGCCGTGGTGGCCCACCGGCATCCTGCTGCTGATCTGCCTGCAAGGCGCGTTCGGCGCGTGGACCGTCACGTTGAAGCTGCAACCGGTCATCGTCACGACGCATTTGCTGCTCGGACTCGCGCTGCTCGGCGCGCTCGGCTGGCTCGCGGCGCGCCAGACGCCGATTCCGTCGCTCGATCCCGCAGCCGCGCGCTGGATGCCGGCCGCGGTCTTCGGCCTCGCGTTGCTCGTGGTGCAGATCGCGCTCGGCGGCTGGGTGAGCACGAACTATGCTGTACTGGCCTGCACGGACTTTCCGCTCTGCAACGGCCAATGGATTCCGCCGATGAACTTCGAACACGGCTTTCACCTGTGGCGCGCGCTCGGCATGACCGGCGACGGCGACATGATTTCGCAGGACGCGCTCGTCGCGATCCACTGGACGCATCGCACGTTCGCGGTCGTCGTCGTGCTGTATCTGCTGTGGCTCGCCACGAAATTGCGCCGCTTCGAATCGCTGCGCAAGCCGGCGAACGGCGTGCTGGCGGTCATCGTCATCCAGTTTCTGACCGGTATGTCGAACATTGTGCTGCAATGGCCGCTGCCCATTGCCGTCGCCCATAACGGCGGGGCCGCGATCCTGCTGCTCCTGCTCGTCATGCTAAACTTTCGAATCTCTTCCAGCCGTCCCGGCCGCGCCGCGCTCCCCGCACGCGACGTCGTTTCAGCGTGATGGCGCCTTCCCATGGATAGCACGACACTCAATTCCCCCCTCGGCAGCCGCGTCTCGCAATACATTGCGCTGACGAAGCCGCGCGTCACGCAGCTCGCCGTTTTCTGCGCCGTCATCGGCATGTTTCTGTCGACGCCCGGCATGGTTCCGTGGACGAAGCTGCTCGGCGGCGGCATCGGCATCTGGCTGCTGGCGGGCGCGGCGTTCGCCATCAATTGCCTCGTCGAGCAGAAAGTGGATGCGAAGATGCGCCGTACCGCATGGCGTCCGTCGGCGCGCGGGCAAATCACGAGCGCGCAGATTCTGACCTTCTCGGCGGTGCTCGGCGGCATCGGCATGTGGACGCTGTACCGCTTCACCAACCCCCTGACGATGTGGCTCACGCTCGCGACTTTCGTCGGCTACGCGGTCATTTACACGCTGCTGCTCAAGCCGTACACGCCGCAGAACATCGTGATCGGCGGCGCGTCGGGCGCCATGCCGCCCGCGCTCGGCTGGGCGGCGGTCACGGGCGCGGTGCCCGGCGACGCGTGGATTCTCGTGCTCATCATCTTCGTCTGGACGCCGCCGCATTTCTGGGCGCTCGCGCTTTATCGCCGCAAAGACTACGAGAACGCCGGCCTGCCGATGCTGCCCGTCACGCACGGCGAAAAGTACACGCTGCTGAACATTTTTCTGTACACCATCGTGCTATTCGCCGTCACGTTGATGCCGTTCGTGTCCGGCATGAGCGGCGTCGTTTATCTGGCGAGCGCGGTTGGACTCGGCGCGGTGTTCTTGGGCTACACGTGGAAGCTATACCGCGATTACTCGGACGCCCTCGCGCGCAAGACTTTCCGCTATTCGATCGTGTATTTGTCGCTGCTCTTCGGCGCGCTGCTCGTCGATCACTACGTTCGCACGGTGATCGGGGCATGAGGCGGATCGTTTGCCGGCTGTTCGCGCTGTTTGTCTGCATGGTGGCGCTGTGCGCATGCGATAAGGCGCCCGATTTCAAGAACCTGGACATTACCGGCAACAAGCAGTTCGGCAGCGACTTTTCTTTGCCGGATACGACCGGAAAGACGCGCACGCTCGCTGACTTCAAAGGGAAGGCGGTCGTACTGTTCTTCGGCTACACGCATTGCCCGGACGTCTGCCCGACGACGCTCGCGGAGCTGTCGCAAGCCATGCAGCAGCTCGGCGACAAGGCGAAGGACGTGCAAGTGCTGATGGTCACCGTCGATCCCGCGCGCGATACGCCGAACCTGCTCGGCCAGTACGTGGCCGCGTTTAATCCGACGTACATCGGTTTGCGGCCGGCGAATGACGCTGAGCTGCAGAAAGTCGCGAAGGACTTCCGCGTGTACTACGCGAGAGCAGCGGGCAAGACACCCGGCGACTACACAATGGACCACACCGCCGCGAGCTACGTGTTCGACAAGGACGGCAAGCTGCGGCTTTTCGCCCGCGACGGACAAGGCGTCGAACCGTGGGTCCACGATCTGAAGTTGCTGATCGACTGATTGTGAGAAGCGGCCTGCGGGCCGCTTTTGCGTTCTGCGTTATGGCTTCGACGGCTGCGGCAGGCTCCATCCCGGCGCAAGACGCGTCGCCTTGAATTCGATGATCTCGTAATGCGCGAGTTGCTGCCGGGCGAACGGATCTTCCGCGATGATCTCGTCGAGCCACGCGCGTTCGATCCCCGACGCGATTATCACGCCGCCGTCGCGCGGAACCTTCGGCCCGGCCATTACGAATACGCCCGCCGCGAAGTAGCGTTCGAGGAACAGGCGGTGTTCTTCGAGCGCATCGTCGATTTCGGCAAGCGCGCCGGTGTATCGAAGGTTGATCACATACATGTTTATCGCCGTCCGAAAGTGGGCCCAGGCCCGATTCTAAGCGGACAGCGCGCCGGATATTCACATGAGGAAACTGTATTTCCGCTCGCACCAATGCTGTGCGAACATGCGGCACGCCG
Source organism: Caballeronia sp. GAWG1-5s-s (assembly GCF_023631445.1). Classification (NCBI taxonomy): domain Bacteria; kingdom Pseudomonadati; phylum Pseudomonadota; class Betaproteobacteria; order Burkholderiales; family Burkholderiaceae; genus Caballeronia; species Caballeronia sp. GAWG1-5s-s. The sequence goes on from NZ_JALQDC010000001.1 coordinate 393,131, forward strand.
GCCCGACGCTCGCGCCGGAGCCGGCATCAAGTTATCCCGCAGTCATTTGCTTTTGAAACAGGAAGACCATGCAGCGCAGAAATATGCTTAAAGCCCTGGCGGCCGTCGTGGCGTCGGCCGCGTTCGTCACGAGTTTCTCGGCACACGCCGACGACAAGGTCATCAAGGTCGGCACGATCAGCGGCCCTGACGCTCAAATCTGGCAAGTCGTGCAGAAGGTCGCCAAGCGCGAGGGCCTCAACGTGAAAGTGGTCGAGTTCAACGATTACGTCCAGCCGAACGCCGCGCTCGACGCCGGCGATCTCGATGCGAACAGCTTCCAGCATCAGCCGTATCTGGACAGCCAGATCAAGCAGCGCGGCTACAAGATCGTGAGCGCGGGCCTTACCTACATCTCGCCGCTCGGCGTGTACTCGAAGAAGCTGAAGTCGCTGAAGGACTTGCCGCAAGGCGCGAAGGTCGCGGTGCCGAATGATCCGTCGAACGAGAATCGCGCGCTGTTGCTTCTGCAATCGCAAGGCGTCATCAAGCTGAAGGCGGGCGCGGGCGCGAACGGCAACAACGCGACGGCGCTCGACGTCGCGGAGAATCCGAAGAAGATCAAGCTTGTCGAACTCGACGCCGCGCAATTGCCGCGCACGCTCGCTGATGTGGACGCCGCCGCCATCAACACCAACTTCGCGCTGGCTGCGGGCTTGCAGCCGACGAAAGATGCGATCGCGCTGGAAGACGTGCATAGCCCGTACGCGAACCTGATTGCGGTGCGCACGAAGGACAAGGATCAGCCGTGGGTCAAGAAGCTGGTCGCCGCGTACCAGTCCGACGACGTGCGCCAGTTCCTGAAGAGCGAGTTCAAGGGCTCGGTCGTGCCTTCGTTCTAAGCGACGGCGAATTCATGTGCGAAACGGCGTCTCCTGGAGACGCCGTTTTCATTTGCGAGGTCTAGTCGGCGTAGATGCGCCGCAACTCGCGCTCCCACACGAGGCTTGCGTCCACGCCCTGTTGCGCCTTGAAGCCGGTGCGCATGAAAAGCCCGCACAAATCTTCGCGCGCCTGATCGAGCCGGCATACGACGCTTTCGTAGCCCGCGCCCTGAGCGAAGTTGGTACACGCGGCGACGAGTTGTTCGCCGAGACCCCGACGGCGCGCGCCCGGCTCCACGAACAACAATTCGATGCACGCCTGGCCGTCGGAAGCGGCGGTCAGCAGCGCGGCGCCGACGCGCGCATCGCCTTCCTGTTCCGCGACCCAGCACGCGATACGCGGCGTGTTCGTCTGCATGGCGCCGAGAAAGCGGGACACGACCTTTGCCGCGTGGGCCTCGTAGGCGAGACTCGCGCGGTCGGAAACGTCGAGGTGCGCGTGACGTTCGATCATCCAGCCGAAGTCGCCGCAGCGGGGGCTGCGCAAGCGCGTGGCGGCGTTATGCGACGCCGGCGACAAGAGTCGCTCGATGTCCGCCATCGCCAGCGACAACTGCTCGATCTCGCCCGGCGCGAGGGAATCCAGCAGCGACGCAGTTTCGGCGGAAACGTGGAGATCGAGTTCGTCCACCTTGGCTTTCGCTTCGGGCGTCATGGTGAGGAGATGCGCGCGGCCGTCCGATTCGTTCTTTCGGCGCACGACGAGGCCGAGCTTCTGGAAATTGGTGATGAGGCGGCTGAGATAGCCCGTATCCAGCCCGAGGTTGCGCGATAGATCCGCGGCGGTGTGCGCCCGGTCGTGCGCAAGCTCGTGAAGAATGCGCACTTCTGTCAACGAAAAATGGCTCTTATGTAGGCGTTCGTGAAAAGCGCCTGCGTGACGCGCGTAAAACCGGTTGAAGCGCCGCACGGCCTCGACAGCCCGACTCCGATCAAAACATCCCATTGTGCCTTTGCTCTCTCAAAAATATGTGGTTCTATTTGAATTAGTTGCGATTCCGAACTAATGGACGCATTGTGCCAAAGAAAGCACGCTCGTGCGAATACGAAAATGCCCGAATTTCCGGACCCATTCGGCAGTGGACGGCGACTGGTTCCATTTAGCTCGGTATGCGGGTAAGTCCCGATAGCGGTCGTGTTGCGAAAACACCGTCTAAACAAGTTGTAACTTATTGATTGCAGACGTGAATTGACTTTCGTCACAAGGGGTTTGATGCGCGTTGACTGGTATTATCTTGGTTATATAATGGGCTCCACTCAAGGCCGCGCGAGGGTTCTTCATGAGAGGAAATTGGAAGAATCTCACGCCGGACGAACGCAGTGATACGCCGCTTTATCTCCAGCTTGCCACGCGCCTGGCTTCCGCCATTCACGCAGGCACGTGGTCGGCGGGAGAGGCGCTGCCTTCGGAGCGCACGTTGTCGGAAGGCGTGGGCGTGTCGCGTATCACGGCGCGCAAGGCCATCGCGTTGCTCGTCGAACAAGGGCTGATCAGGCGGGTGCGCGGAGCGGGCAATTTCATCACGCCGCGCGTGGAAGATCCGTTGTCCCGATTGACCGGCTTCACGCGCAAGATGGAGCAGCGCGGCTTTCTGCCCGATTCGGTGTGGCTCGGCCGCGGACTGAGGCCCGCGAATCGCGACGAGACCGTGCAGCTGGGTTTGTCGCCCGGCGCGGTCGTCGCGAGTCTAAGAAGGTTGCGGCGGGCGGACGGCATTGTGATGGCGGTCGAGCATTCCACGCTGCCTGCTTGGCTGGTGCCGGACCCGCTGCTGATCGGCGCGTCGCTGTACCGGTATCTCGAGGAGCGCGGTCAGGCAGTGGTGCGCGCGTTGCAGCACTTTCGCGCGGTGAACGCGGGCGCGGAAGTCGCCCGGCTAATGGACGTCGCGCCCGGCGCCGCGCTGCTCGTGATCACGCGCATCGGTTATTCGGCGCAACGGCGGGCGATAGAACTAACGGATACGTATTGCCGCGACGACTACTACGACTTCGTCGCGGAGCTGCATCGATGAGCGCGGGTGCAGCACGACCGGCGTCATCAGGCATCGAAAGAAGAGAGCAAGAAAGAGAACGAGAGGACCAAAAGAAGCCGTTCGCCGGCCGCGCACCGAAAACATCCGCGCGGACCAGCGTGCTCGCAGCACGGCGCGAACTGCACCTGAACCTCCTACGCATTGCGTACTTCCAGAGAACTTCATGCTGAAAGGAAACATACTGACGAACGACGGCTGGATTCACGGCACCGTGCGTTTCGAGAACGGTCGCGTGACGGCGCTCGAAGGTCACATAGCCGATCCGACGTCGAACGACGCGCCGTACATCCTGCCGGGCTTCATCGACCTGCACGTGCACGGCGGCGGCGGCCGCGACATCATGGAAGGCGGCGACGCGGCCGATACTGTCGCGCGCCAGCACGCGCAGCACGGCACGACGAGCCTGCTCGCCACGACGATGACCGCGCCGCGCGACGAATTGATGCAGGTCGTCGCCGGCCTCGGCGAACAAGCGAAGCGCCGCGCGCCGAGCGGCGCGCGCGTGCTGGGCGTGCATCTCGAAGGACCGTACATCAATCCGGGCAAGCTCGGCGCGCAGCCGGACGCCGCGGCGGTCGCCGTGCGTGACGAAGTGCTCAAGTACCTGGACCTCGCGCCGATTCGCGTCGTGACGATCGCGCCGGAGATCTCGGGTCATCTCGAGATCATCTCCGAGATGGCGGCGCGCGGCGTGCGCGTGCAACTCGGCCATTCGCTCGGCACGTACGACGACGCCGTCAACGCCCTGAAGCACGGCGCGCGCGGCTTCACGCATCTCTTCAACGCGATGTCGCCGCTGCATCATCGCGATCCCGGCATGGTCGGCGCGGCGCTCGCGCATGCGGAGTACGCCGAACTGATTCCGGACCTGCTGCACGTTCACCCCGGCGCGATCCGCGCCGCCATGCGCGCCATTCCGCGTCTCTACGTCGTGACCGACAGCACGTCGGCCGCCGGCATGCCGGACGGCGAATACCGCCTCGGCAGCCAGCACGTCACCAAGTGCATGGGCGGCGTGCGTCTCGCGGACGGCACGCTCGCAGGCAGCACGCTGACCATGGATCAGGCGCTGCGCAATCTCGTCTCGCTGGGCATTCCGCTCGCGGACGTTTCGAATCGCTTGTCGCGCTATCCCGCCGACTATCTCGGGCTCGAAGACCGCGGCCGCATCGCGCGCGGCGCATGGGCCGACATGGTCGTGCTCGACCGGGACTTCGCGCTGACCGCCACTTATGTCGAAGGAGAATCGATTGTCGAATATGCTCACTGAGGCGCTGGAGTCCGCGGACGTCGTCGCGGCCCAACTCGCCGATACCTCGCGCATCGAGGCGCTCGCCGTGAAGCTCGCGGAGCAGCCGCGTCACGTCGCGTTGACCGTCGCTCGCGGCAGCTCGGACCACGCCGCCAGTTATTTCGCCAGCCTGACGATGAGCCGCATCGGCGTACCGGTCGCGTCGCTGCCCATGTCCGTCGCCACGTTGCAGCAAGCGCCGCTGCGCGTGTCCGGCCAGCTTGCCGTCGCGTTTTCGCAGTCGGGCAAGAGCCCGGACCTCGTCGGCACCATGCAGGCGTTGCGCGAAGCGGGCGCATTTACCGTCGCGGCAGTCAACGTCGCGGGCTCGCCGCTGGAGCACGCCTGCGAATACTATCTGCCGCTGCTCGCCGGGCCCGAGCTTTCGGTCGCCGCCACCAAGAGCTACATCGCGATGCTGTCGCTGTCGGCCATCGTTATCGCGCACGTTCAGCGCGACGCCGAACTGCTCAACGCGCTGAAGTCGCTGCCGGATGCGCTGCGCGCGGCGGGCAAGCTCGACTGGACGCGCGCAGTGGATGAACTGAAGGGCGTCGACCGCATGATCGTCGTCGGGCGCGGCCTCGGGCTCGCCATCGCGCAGGAAGCGGCGCTCAAGCTGAAGGAAACGTCCGGCATTCAGGCCGAAGCGTTCTCGAGCGCGGAAGTGCGTCATGGCCCAATGGAGATCATCGACCGCGACTATCCGCTGCTGGTGTTCGCGCCGCGCGGGCCGGAGCAGGCGGGTCTCATCCAGTTGGCCGCGGACATGCGCGCGCGTGGCGCGCGCGTGCTGCTCGCAGCACCCGACGACGTGCCCGGCGCCGAGTTGCCGCTCGTCGCCACCGACCACCCGGCGCTCGATCCGATCGCCGCGATCCTTTCGTTCTACGTGATGGCCGCGGGTCTTGCCGCCGCGCGCGGGCGCAACCCCGACGCGCCGCGCCACCTGAACAAGGTCACCGAAACCCATTGAGTGAGAAAGACGATGCGCCGTGCCGAGGAGTCCGTGTTGAACCATTCCACCGATAACCCGAGCGATATCGTTCTGCTCGCTCCGTTTACCGGTCCCGTCGTGCCGCTCGCCGACGTGCCCGACCCCGTGTTCGCCGAGGGAATGTTCGGCGACGGCATCGGCATCGATCCGCTCGATAACGTGCTTCTCGCGCCGTGCGACGGCACGGTGACGCATCTCGCGCGCACGCATCACGCGGTCACGCTGCGCACGGCAGCGGGCGCGGAGATTCTCGTGCATATCGGCATCGACACGGTCGAACTGGGCGGCGAGGGCTTCGCGCCGATGGTCGAACAAGGCACCACCGTGCGCGCCGGCCAGCCGCTCATCGAATTCAACGCGGATTTCGTCGCGCAGCACGCGCCGAGTCTCGTCTCGGTGATCGCGGTCGCCAATAGCGACGCGTTCGAGGTCGCCCAGCGCGCCGGCCGTGGCGTGCTGAAGGCGGGCGCGCGCATGCTCGTGCTGCGCGCGAAGGACGGCGCGGCGGCGCACGTGGCGCGCTCGTCGTCCAACGTGATGACCGAAGCGCGCCGCACCGTCACGCTGGCCCACGCGGGCGGTTTGCACGCGCGGCCGGCGGCGCGGGCGCGCGAGGCGGCGCGCGGCCTGGACGCAAAGGTCGAAGTGCGCTTCGAAGGCCGCAAGGCGCCGGTCGAAAGCGTGGTCGGCCTGCTCGGGCTGGGCGCGGGCGAGGGCGCGACCATCGAACTCGTCGGCATCGGCGCGCAGGCGCAAGAAGCGGTGGATGCCGTCGCCACCGAACTGCTGCGCGCGGCGCAAGGCGAAGTCGAAGAGACGCCCGCGCGAGAGAAGTCGCCCGCGCCGGTCGCGGCGGTTCGCACGGCCGCCGAGCCGCTGCCGCCGAACACGCTCGCGGGCGTGTGCGCGGCGCCGGGCATCGCGGTCGGCAAGCTGGTGCGCTGGGACGATCAGGAAATCGTGCCGCCCGAACAGGCGAGCGGTCCGTCGGCGGCGGAGAGCCGCGCGCTGGATAAAGCCATCGCGCAAGTCGATGCCGACCTCGAAGTCACCGTGCGCACTGCGTCGCAGCGCGGCGCGGTCGGCGAGGCGGGCATTTTCGCGGTGCATCGCGTGCTGCTGGAAGACCCGACGCTCGTCGATGCCGCGCGCGATCTGATCAGCCTCGGCAAGAGCGCGGGCTTCGCGTGGCGCGAGGCGATCCGCGCGCAGATCGCGCTCTTGAATAACGTGAACGACGCGCTGCTCGCCGAACGCGCGGCCGACCTGCGCGACATCGAAAAGCGCGTGCTGCGCGCGCTCGGTCTCACGAATACGGCGGCGCGCGCGCTGCCTGACGAAGCCGTGCTCGCGGCCGTCGAATTCACGCCGTCGGATCTGGCGTCGATCGACCGCACGCGCGTCACGGCGCTCGTGATGTCGCGCGGCGGCGCGACCTCGCATGCGGCGATCATCGCGCGGCAGATCGGCATACCGGCGCTCGTCGCGATCGGTGACGCGCTGCACGGAATCTCGGAAGACGCGCAGGTGGTCGTGGATGCGTCGGCGGGCCGCCTCGAATATGCGCCGAGCGCGCTGGATGTCGAGCGGGCGCGTCACGAGCGCGAGCGTCTTGCGGGCGTGCGCGAGGCGAACCGCAAGATGTCGCAGCAAGCGGCAGCGACGCGCGACGGCCGTCATGTGGAGATCGCGGCGAACATCGCCACGCTCGACGACGCCAAGGCCGCAGTCGAAAACGGCGCGGACGCCGTGGGCCTCTTGCGCACGGAGCTGCTCTTCATTCATCGCCAGGCTGCGCCGACGGTCGCGGAACACACTTCAAGCTATCAGGAAATCGTCGAGGCGCTGGCCGGCCGCAGCGCGATCATTCGCACGCTGGATGTCGGCGCGGACAAGGAAGTGGACTATCTGACGCTGCCGCCCGAAGAGAATCCGGCGCTCGGCTTGCGCGGCATCCGGCTCGCGCAAGTCCGCCCCGAACTGCTCGACGACCAGTTGCGCGGCCTGCTCGCCGTCAAGCCGGCGGGCGCGGTCCGCATTCTCCTGCCGATGGTCACCGATGCCGGCGAACTGCAGCGCCTGCGTGCGCGCATCGACGAACTGGCGCGCGAAGCCGGACGCACGGAGCCGGTCGAAGTGGGCGTGATGATCGAGGTGCCGTCAGCGGCGATGCTGGCCGACCAGCTCGCGAAGTACGCGGATTTCTTCTCGATCGGCACGAACGATCTCACGCAATACACGCTCGCGATGGACCGCTGCCAGCCCGATCTCGCCGCGCAGTCCGACGGCCTGCATCCGGCCGTGCTGCGGCTCATCAAGACGACGGTGCAGGGCGCGGAAAAGCACGGCAAGTGGGTCGGCGTGTGCGGCGCGCTCGGCGGCGATCCGCTCGCGGTGCCGCTGCTCGTGGGCCTCGGCGTGACGGAACTGTCGGTGGATCCGTCCGCGGTGCCGGGCATCAAGGCGCGCGTGCGCAATCTCGATTACCAGCTTTGCCGTCAGCGCGCGGAAGACGTGCTCGCGCTCGAATCGGCGCAGGCAGTAAGAGCGGCCAGCCGCGAAATCTGGCCGCAGGACTAAACGCTTAATGCTTCTTTCCTAGCCACAACCCGAGCAGCAACGACAAGACCTATATTCTTTTGGAGAACCCCCGATGGACGCTAACCCGTTTGCAAAGATGCAGCGCCTAGGCCGCGCCCTGATGCTGCCGATTGCCGTTTTACCGGTGGCCGGCCTGCTGCTGCGTCTAGGCCAGCCCGATGTCTTCAACATCAAGATGATCGCCGACGCGGGCGACGCCATCTTCTCGAATCTGCCGCTTTTGTTCGCAATCGGCGTGGCGGTGGGCTTCGCGAAAGACAACAACGGCACGGCGGGTCTCGCCGGCGCGATCGGTTATCTGATCGAAACGGCCGTCATGAAGGACATCAACGACAAGCTCAACATGGGCGTGCTGTCGGGGATCATCGCGGGCATGGTCGCGGGGTACATGTACAACCGCTTCAAGGACATCAAGCTGCCCGAATATCTGGCGTTCTTCGGCGGCAAGCGGTTCGTGCCGATCGTGACAGGCGTCGCGTGTCTCTTCATCGGCATCGTACTGGGTTACGTGTGGCAGCCGGTGCAATCCGGCATCGACGCGGCCGGCAACTGGCTGACGACGGCCGGCGCGCTCGGCACGTTCGTGTTCGGCGTGCTGAACCGCATCCTGCTCGCGACGGGCCTGCACCACATCATCAACTCGCTCGCGTGGTTCGTGTTCGGGTCGTTCACGCCGCCGGGCGGCGGCGCGGTGGTGCACGGCGACCTGCATCGCTTTTTCGCAGGCGACCAAACGGCGGGCGGCTTCATGACGGGCTTCTTCCCGATCATGATGTTCGGTTTGCCGGCCGCGTGTCTTGCGATGTTCCATGAAGCACCGAAGGAGCGCCGCGCGGTCGTCGGCGGCCTGCTGTTCTCGATGGCGCTGACCGCGTTCCTCACGGGCGTGACCGAGCCGATCGAATACAGCTTCATGTTCCTCGCGCCGGTGCTCTACGGCATCCACGCGGTGCTGACGGGCCTGTCGCTCGCAATTTGCTCGGCGCTCGGCATTCATTTGGGCTTCACGTTCTCGGCGGGCGCGATCGACTACGTGCTGAACTACGGCCTGTCGCAGCGCGGCTGGCTGGCGATTCCGATCGGCCTCGTGTACGGCATCGTGTATTACGGCCTGTTCCGCTTCTTCATCCGCAAGTTCAACATGGCGACGCCGGGCCGCGAGCCGGCCACGACGGACGCGCAAACCGATGCCACGCCTGTCGGCGGCTATGTGCCGGGCGACGTCGCGCCGGCCGCAGCCAGCACGCGCGCCACGAAGTACATCGCGGCGCTGGGCGGCGCGTCGAACCTGACGCTCGTCGATGCCTGCACGACGCGCCTGCGTCTCTCTGTCGTGGATACGGAAGCTGTGTCGGAACCGCAACTGAAGACCATCGGCGCGCGTGGCGTGTTGAAGCGCGGCAAGACGAACGTGCAAGTCATCATCGGACCGGAGGCGGACCTGATCGCCGATGAAATTCGTGGTGAACTCGAACACTCGTCGACGCGCGGCGCGACGCCGGCTTCGTCGGCTCCCGCGCAGCCTGCGGTTGCGACGGCAGGCGTGACCGATCAGACGGCGGGCCCGCTCGATCCGGACCCGCTGCGCTGGCTCGCGGTGTTCGGCGGCGCGACCAACGTCGTTTCGCTCGATGCGGTGGCGCAAACGCGCCTGCGCGTGGTCGTGCGCGATCCGTCGTCGGTGGATCGTCAGCGTCTGTCGCAACTGGATGTCGCGTGGGTGTCAGCGGACACGTTCCACATCGTCGTCGGCGCGGCAGCGCAGCGATACGCCGCGCAGATGGCGACGCGACTCGCGGGCAACGGCGGCGGCGCGGCGCCGATGCCGGCCTGATGCGGTAGGCGGCTAGTCGTAGAAACGGCGCCTTCGGGCGCCGTTTTGCTTTTTACACGCCGCGCCGGCAAACAAAAACCCCGCTGTCTTTCGACAGCGGGGTTCGAACACGCTTGGCTTCGGTTCCGCCGTGGCGTTACGCGTAGTCGTGCAGCGCGGTGCGCATCTTTTTCATCGCGCTCGCCTCAATCTGGCGAATGCGCTCCGCCGACACGCCGAACTCGTCGGCCAGTTCGTGCAGCGTCTTGCCGCCCGATCCGTCGTCCTGCACGTCGAGCCAGCGCGCCTTGATGATGCGGCGGCTACGCTCGTCGAGCGATTCCAGCGCGGTCGAAAGGCCGTCGCTTTGCAGCTTGTCGAACTGGCGCGCGGCGATCACGTTCGTCGGCTCGTTGTGCGAGTCGGCGAGATAGGCGATCGGCGCGAACGCTTCTTCGCCGTCTTCCACCTGGCCTTCCAGCGCGATGTCGCCGCCCGAAAGGCGCGTTTCCATCTCCGCGACCTCTTCGCGCTTGACGTTCAGCTCGCTTGCGAGGCCGTTGATCTCATCCGGCGTGAACGCGGCATGGCCGGTCTTGTGGCTGCGCAGGTTAAAGAACAGCTTGCGCTGCGCCTTGGTCGTCGCGACTTTCACCATGCGCCAGTTGCGCAGAATGTACTCGTGGATCTCCGCCTTGATCCAGTGCATGGCGTACGACACGAGGCGCACGTTTTGCTCCGGATCGAAGCGCTTCACCGCCTTCATCAGACCGATGTTGCCTTCCTGAATCAGGTCTGCGTGCGGCAGGCCGTAGCCCAGATAGTTGCGGGCAATCGACACGACGAGACGCAGGTGCGACAGCACGAGCTGCCGCGCGGCGTTCAGGTTGCCGTGCTCGCGAAATTCGGTGGCGTACTGACGTTCCTCTGCCGGCGACAGCATCGGAATACGGTTCACTGCTTGTATGTAGGAATCGATGTTGCCGATCTGACCGGTCAGCATCGACGACTGCGCGTACGTCAGCGCGCCTGCCGAAGATGCCTTGGCAGGTGCCGAGCCTACAACATTCGGAAGGGTCATCGCATTGGTCACGCTCATAAGCTCCTTGTCAACAATTGGCTGCGGCCGCAACGGCGGCAGCAGGCCAGTCACGATATTAGCACTCCGTCCAACTGAGTGCTAAGTGTTAGAGGGAAACGACGTGTGGGAGTTCCCACAAAACTATCAATCTTGTGGGTTTGATAGGCGTTCGGCTTCAGCAATTGGCTGAACTTACCGAAAGCGAAGCGTTAGATCGAACGAATTACCGTGTAGAAGCATTAGCGCAACGGATTATTCAATCAAAGCGGCAAGATACGCTGGATTGTGCAAATATGTCGCAGCCGAAATACAATGCGCCGACCACCGCTCGGCGGGACGTAAACACCACCCACACATGGGGCGCTCATGCAGAAAAACAAGGTTCTCTGGCGCAGTTTTTTGTCTCACGGCGCCATCGCGGTTTCGCTCGGCCTGGCATCGGCGGCAGCGCATGCCGACCGGTTCGGACTTCAGATAGCGGGCGGCGTCGCCAACCATGACTTCAAGAAGGCCGACGTCGGCATCGTGTGGGACCCGAACCTGACGTGGTGGGAAATCGGCGGATTTCATTTCACGCTGCTCGGCGAGGGACACGTCGCGTACTGGCACACGAAAGAAAGCAACGCGGTCAATCCGAACGTCTGGGAATTCGGCGTCACACCGGTTCTGCGTTTCGTCAAAAGCTTGGGGTACATCCGGCCGTTCGTCGAGGCGGGCATCGGCGTCCGGCTGCTGTCGCACGCCCGGGTCACGGAAGACTACACGCTCTCCAGCGGCTTTCAGTTCGCCGATATGGTTGGCGTGGGCGCGATCTTCGGCGAGAAGCAGAACTATCAGGCCGGTTTTCGCTTCCAGCATCTCTCGAACGCGAGTATCAAAGAGCCGAATCCTGGTATAAATTTCAGCCAGCTATATCTGCAATACAACTTCTGACGGGGCGCCGGCGCATCGGTTCCCCGGCGCAAGGGGAACCGACAGATGCCGGCAAAAACCTTTGAGGCCATCCGCGGCCTGGAGCGCGACCGCTTTCGGGCGATGGTCGAGGGCGACGGCGCCGCGCTCGAAGCGCTGCTGGCCGAGAACGTCAGCTATGTCCACACCAACGGCAAGCGCGAGACGAAGCGTCAGTTCATCGACGCGATCACCGCCGGGCGCCGCCGCTATCGCCAGATCGAGATCCAGACGCAGGACGTTTTCTCTGCCGGACCCGAGACCTGTCTCGTGTCCGGCCGCGCGTTGATCGAAATGGAATCGAAGAACGGCGCGCTGCTCTTTCCCATCGCCTACACGGCGGTTCACGTGCAAACCGGCGGTCAGTGGCAACTGCTTGCGCTTCAGGCGACGCGCGTGGCGCTCGAATAACGCGTCGCCGTCCGCGCCGTCAGGCTTCCACGGCCACGGCCTCGTCCTCGCGCACCTTCCGCGCGATTCCGTTCGACCGATTTACCGCGCTCACGACCGCATCGACGACCGCGAGCGCCGGATTCGCGTGCACCGCGACGCCGAAGCGCATCGGTTCATCGGCGACGCGGCAGCCCACGAACACCGCTGTCTCGCCGTTCGCCGTCACCGTCGATTCGAACCAGCTCACGCTCGCGCCGACGTCCAGAGTCGCGGCGACCGCCTGCGCATAGTGTTCCTCGCTCGCGGCGCCTGAAGCAGGCGGCATCGCGATGTGTCGGCCGAAGACGGAAACCGCCGCCGCATCCACGCGCGATACCGGCCCGCCCGCGTCGAAATACTCGCGCTTGAAGAGCGCGCAGATGGCGTCGCCGCTGATTTCCTCGCCCGATTCGTCCGCCACCGCCTGCACCGCATGACTGAACTCGATCTGCACGCGGCGCGGCGGCGTGAAGCCCAGACCGCGTTCGAGCAGATACGTCGCGCCGCCTTTGCCCGACTGGCTGTTCACGCGAATCACGGCGTCGTAGCTGCGGCCGAGATCGGCGGGATCGATGGGCAAATACGGCACTTCCCACGGCGTGCCGGCCACGCGCTGCGCGAAGCCTTTGCGGATTGCGTCCTGATGCGACCCGGAAAACGCGGTGAACACGAGGTCGCCCGCGTACGGATGGCGCGGATGCACCGGAAGCTGATTGCAGCGTTCGACGACCCGCCGCACCGCGTCGATGTCCGAGAAGTCGAGGCCGGGATCGATGCCCTGCGTGTACAGGTTGAGCGCGAGCGTCACGAGATCGACGTTGCCCGTGCGCTCGCCGTTGCCGAAGAGACAGCCTTCGACGCGATCCGCGCCCGCGAGCAGCGCGAGTTCCGCCGCCGCGACCGCCGTGCCGCGATCATTGTGCGGATGCACCGAGAGCACGATGCTGTCGCGAAAGCCAATGTTGCGGTCCATCCATTCGACCTGATCGGCGAACACGTTGGGCGTAGCGGATTCGACCGTCGCCGGCAGATTGACGATCATCTTGTGATCGGGCGTCGGACGCCAGACTTGCGCGACGGCATCGCACACTTCGCGCGCGAATGAGAGCTCCGTCATGCTGAACGTCTCGGGCGAGTACTGGTAGATCCAGTGCGTTTCAGGCCGCGCCGCCGCGCATTCCTTGATGAGGCGCGTGCCCTCGACCGCCAGCGCCTTCACTTCGTCCTTCGACTGATTGAACACGATGCGCCGGAACGACGGCGCGATCGCGTTGTAGAGATGCACGATGACCTTGCTCGCGCCCTCGACGGCTTCGAACGTGCGCTCGATCAGTTCGCGGCGCGATTGCACGAGCACTTCGATCGTGACGTCGTCGGGAATGCGCTTCTCGTCGATCAGCTTGCGCACGAAGTCGAAATCGGTCTGCGACGCCGACGGGAATCCCACCTCGATTTCCTTGAAGCCCGTCGCCACCAGCATCTCGAAGAATTCGAGCTTCGCTGCGATGCTCATCGGCTCGATCAGCGACTGGTTGCCGTCGCGCAGATCGGTGCTCATCCAGATAGGCGCTTTCTCGATCGTGCGATTCGGCCAGCGTCGGCCGTGCAGACGGACTTGCGGGAACGGGCGGTATTTCTCGGCGGGGTTCGGCATCATGATCGTCGATCTCTTTCAGGAGCGTAGCGCCTGCGAGAGCGGCCGACGCCGGCGGCTGGCCGGCTGCGGCGCGATGCACATGAAGCACGCGAAGCAGAACCGCGCGCGCGATCGCATTGCGCACCGGCGACGGTGACGCCTGCGACCAACGTGAACGTGCGCGAAGCAGCGTGCATGTGACCCTCGCGTTTTCGATTCGCGGGATGCGCGAACGAAAAACTGACGACTACTAGGTGGTAAGGAAGGAACTGCGGGAACGGCTGGCGGGAACGCGCGCCTGGCGACGCGCGCCGCTACGTCTGGCGACTTACGCTAGACGTAGCGATAGGGGCCGCGCTAGGCGGCCCGAAATAATTCGGAGGGAGAAGAATTGGGTGAAACGCATTGGCCTACTTTAAACCAGCGTTGAAGAAGGTGTCAAATGCGGATTTTCCGATTGCGGTGCCTATACCGGCCGGCGCACGACATCCGCGATCAGCTCCACCTGACGCGCGATGGCGGGCGGCACCGGCACGTCGCCCCGCATCACGTCTTCGATCCAGCGAGCGGTAGTCGCGGCATCGAGCGATTCGGGCAGTTCGACGGCGGGCGCGTCCGCCTGCGAACGCTCGGGCGCGACGAGCGTCTCGGCGTGGCCGTCGTGGAACCAGTCGATCTGTACCTGGCGGCGCGTGTCCGCGACTGCTTCGCCTTCGGTGCCGCGCGCGAGCAGCGCGCCGCCTTGCGCCGCATCCGGATGCTCGGTGAAGAGCGCGGTGAGGCTGTCGCGATATTCGGGGTGCGTGTAGTTGACGAGCCGCAGGCCCGGCTCCGCGAACGGCTGCAGAATCTTGACGAGCGTGTGCGTCGAATTGCGCACGCCCATCACGCGCCGAAGGTCCAGCAGCCGCGCGAGCTTCGGCGCGAGCGCGGTCACCGGCGCGAACGCGAGGCGGCGCGAGGCGAGGCTGTCCTCGATCTCGTCGGGCGACGCGGCATGCGGGATTCCCACTTCGGCGAAGATCGCGGCGCTCGTCACGCGGCCCGGATCGTCCACCACGCCATGCACCAGCACCGGCACGCCTTCGCGCGCGAGCAGGAGCGCGAGCAGCGGCGTCAGGTTCGGCTGCTTGCGCGCGCCGTTGTAGCTCGGGATCGACACGGGGCGCGCGTGCTCGCGGCCTTCCTGCACGTGCAGCGGCTCGAACGAACGATGCGCCGCCGCCAGCATCGCAGCGAGTTCGGCGGCCGTCTCGCCCTTCACGCGATACGCGAGCAGCACGGCGCCGAGTTCGACGTCGGAGACGCGGCCATCGAGCATGGCTTCGTAGAGCGAATAGGTGTCGTCACGCGAAAGCGCCCGCGCGCCGTTCGGGCCGCGCCCGATTTCCTTGATATAGCGCGCGCAGGGAAAAGAAGGAGGTGGAGTGTCGGTCATCGGAAGCGTGCGCAAAACGGGCGCTCATTTACATGGTCCTGAGCGGCGCCGTCGCGAGTGGAAATGCGGTATGACACTCAGTATCGCATTTAAGCGCCGCTTGCAAGTTCGGGGACAGGCATCCGGCGAGATTGCGCGGCGGCTGGAAGGATGGCCGCAGGCCGTCCGAAAGCTCGCGCGCCCGCGCCGGACAAGGCTCGCCACGATTCGCGCCGGCACGTTACACTCGCTTTTTGCGACTCCGGCTGCGAGCGTGAGATGCGCCGGCTATCGAATAACATCAAACAGGAGAGCGGGATGACTTACGTGTTTCCCCCGGCGCCGGCGACCGCCGTTCCGGTCGCAGGTTCGAACGAGCAGTTTCCCGTGCGCCGCATCTACTGCGTCGGACGCAACTACGAAGCGCACGCGCGGGAAATGGGCCACGACCCGGACCGCGAGCCGCCGTTCTTCTTCAGCAAGCCCGCCGACGCCGTGCTGTACGTCGCGCCGGGCTCGACCGGCGAGTTGCCGTACCCGTCGCAGACCAAGAACCTGCACTTCGAGATGGAACTCGTCGCGGCAATCGGCAAGCAGGGCAAGGACATTCCCGCCGACAAGGGCCTCGACTACGTGTACGGCTACGCGCTCGGGCTCGACATGACGCGTCGCGACCTGCAAGCGGAAGCGAAGAAGCTCGGCCGCCCGTGGGATACGGCGAAAGGCTTCGATCATTCCGCGCCGCTCGGCCCGATTCATCCGGTGTCCAAGGTCGGGCATCTGGAAAAAAGCGCGATCTGGCTCACGGTCAACGGTGAGGAAAAGCAGCGTTCGGACATCTCGCAGCTGATCTGGTCGGTCGGCGAGACGGTCGCCTATCTCTCGACGCTGTTCGAGTTGTTCCCCGGCGATCTCATCTTCACCGGCACGCCCGAAGGCGTGGGCGCGGTCGTGAAGGGCGATCTGCTGAAGGGCGGCGTGGACGGCATCGGCGACTTCTCCGTGCGCGTGGTCTGAGGCGGCGTGCGGACAATGAAGCTCTACAGCTATTTTCGAAGCTCGGCGGCGTATCGCGTGCGCATCGCGCTGAATCTGAAGGGTCTCGACTACGAGTACGAGGGCGTTCATCTGCTGCGCGATGGCGGCGTGCAACTGAAGCCCGAGTATCGCGCGCTGAACCCGGACGGCATCGTGCCGACGCTCGTCGTGGACGGCGACGTGCTCACGCAGTCGCTCGCCATCATCGAATATCTCGACGAGACGCATCCCGAGCCGCCGCTTTTGCCGCGTGGCGCGTCGGACCGCGCGTTCGTCCGGTCGGTGGCGTTGCAGGTTGCCTGCGAGATTCATCCGCTGGATAACCTGCGCGTGCTGAAGTACCTCAAGCATGAGGTCAAGGTGCCGGACGAGGCGAAGGACGCGTGGTACCGGCATTGGGTGGAAACGGGCTTCGAATCGCTCGAAAAGCGGCTCGCGGCCGATTCGCGCGTCGGCAAGCTGACGTTCGGCGACACGCCGACCATCGCCGATCTGTGCATCGTGCCGCAGTTGTTCAACGCGCGGCGCTTCGGCATCGACCTCGCGCCTTACCCGACCATCGAGCGCATAGCCGATTTCGCGAACCAGATTGACGGCTTCATGCGCGCCGCCCCCGCGCAGCAGCCGGACGCCGAATGACGGCGGCGGTATCTGCGGGAGCCCTGTCGAGTTACTTGTCGGGTGCGGGACTGGGAGCCAGCCTGATCGTGGCGATCGGCGCGCAGAATGCGTTCGTGCTGCGGCAGGGGCTCAAGCGCCGGCACGTGGGCATCGTCGTGTCGATCTGCGCGTTCATCGACGTCATGTTGATCGCGCTCGGCGTCGGCGGCATGGGCGCGCTGATCGCGCGAGCGCCGTTTCTGCTCGACGTGATTCGCTGGGCGGGCGCGGTCTTTCTCTTCCTCTATGGCTTGCGCGCGTTCGTGGCGGCGTGGCGCGGTCCGGGGCATCTGGACGCATCGGACGGCGATTCGCAGACAGCGGTCGCGGCGGCGTCCACCGTGGTCGCGCTCTCGCTCCTGAATCCGCACGTTTATCTCGATACGGTCGTGCTGCTCGGCGGCATCGGCGCGCGGCATGCGTGGCCGGGCAACGCGTGGTTCGCGGCCGGCGCGATGTGTTCGTCCATCATCTGGTTCACGGCGCTCGGCTACGGAGCGCGTCTTTTAGAGCCGTGGTTTCAGAAGGACGTGTCGTGGCGCGTGCTCGATGTGATCGTCGGCTGTGTCATGTGGTGGATTGCTGCGGCGCTGGTGTTTTCGCGGTGAGGCGTTGCGTCTCGGAGGCGGCCGTCGTTTGGCAACTTCGAGGCGCTGCTTGCCGGTCTGTCGTCGTCAATCGCTGAGACTCAGGCGTACGGACCGGATATTTCCGAGCAGGGTCTGCAACTCCAGATCAGACTGGAGAGCGCCCGCAAAGAGCGAACCTATTTTGTCTCGGGAACCGCCATTTTGCTCCGTCGACCGGAGTGGCCGTGCGCGGACGCGCGTGTTGGCGATGATGGACAAAGACCGGCAAGCACTGTCGTTGCGTGCTGTCGAGCCAGCGTGCTCAAGTCCACCGGCTCAAAACCTAGCGGCGCGAGCACCTGGCGTGACAGGATCGCCGCGAACATCGGCCCCACCAGCGAAAAGACGTGGGCCCGAGAATCGCCCTCGCGCACCTCGCCGTTTTTCTGCGAGCGCTCGACGAGCGCTTGCAGAGCTTCGAACATCGGTGCCACCACCTCTTCCACCCAGATCCGTCCAAGGTCGGGGAAGCGTTCGCTTTCCTTCAGGATCAGCGCGGCGATTCGCGGGCTGAGACTGCTGCCGATAGACGTCGCTACCCGCGAAAGGAACAGCGGCACGAATTCGACGAATGCGCCGTCGAACTGCCGGATGGTGTCACTCAGCTGCCGGACGTTGGTTGCGGTCACCTGCTGCACGACCGCGCGAAACAAGTGTTCCTTGGTCTCGAAGTACAAGTAGACGGTTCCCTTCGCGACACCCGCGCGCCGCGCGACGTCATCGAGCCTCGTCGCCTCATAGCCGGCTTCGAGAAAGCACATAAGCGCCACATCGATAATTTCGCCCGGCCGCGCATCCTTGCGACGGCGGCGCTTGGCGGCTTCGGCTGGATGGGCAACGACTGCCGATTCAGCTTCTGTTTCGGGGCTTGCGAGTCGTTTCATTCTTCCTTCTGCGATTCGATGGGCGTCGAGCGAGCGCGATTCGGGCTGGACGTCGGCGTCCATGCTCCGGCCACGCCGTCATCATAGCCGCGCCGGTTGGCCCGGTTGTTCTCGGTCTCCAGCAGGCGTGTCGCATCCCCGCCCGCGCCGGGCTAATTCAGGGTGTGTTTCCTTAGCGCGCCGGTCGATGCGACACCGCCAACTTCGCTGACTTAGGTTCCTCGAAGCGCCACTTGCAGTTTACTGACTTTGAAGTCATTATCCGACCATGACGACGACAGCCACGTCGAAATGAGTGGCCGGCGAGCAGTCGGGGCTGATACCGGATAACTGTGCCCGCCCCACTGTGCAAGTGAACGCCAGAACGCGCGAGGAAGAAATGAGACCCAACCATGCACCGCCGGCAGCCGGAAAGCTAGCCAGTCCGATCCTCGCGCAGCCACTCCGGCACGAGAGCGACGCTGGCGTGCGCCGCCATCGCTGCACGCGCAACGCGGCGCAACTAGTCGAGGCCCGGCCCCTGACGCGTACCGCGTTCATCGCAGGATGCATGCTCGCTCTTACCGGGCTCGCCGGCTGTTCGCGTCAGGATGCGCCTTCTTATCAGGGCTATGTCGAAGGGGAATTCGTCTATCTCAGTTCGTCGCAGGCGGGAACGCTGACGCAACTGTCGGTCACACGGGGCCAGACGGTGGAATCGGGCGTATCCATGTTCGCGCTGGAATCGGGCAACGAAACCGCCGCTTTGAATCAGGCTAGGCAGCAACTCGCATCGGCGCGTGCCCAGTTGCACGACATCCAGACGGGCAAGCGCCCGGTAGAAATCGACGTGACCAAGGCGCAACTCGCGCAAGCCGCCGCCAACGCGCGCAAAGCCGCGCTGCAATTCACGCGCGATGAAGCTCAATACCGTGCGGGCGGCATTTCGAAAGCGCAATTTGACGATTCGCGTGCGAACGCCGAAGCGAGCGCCGCTCAGGTCCGTGAGTTGTCCTATCAGATCGACGTCGCCCGGCTACCCGGACGCCAGCAGCAGATCACCGCACAGTCGGCGCAAGTCGAGGCCGCGCAGGCCGCCGTTGCTCAGGCGCAGTGGAAGCTCGGTCAGAAGCGGGTAGCGGCGCCTGCCCAAGGCCGTGTGTTCGACACGCTGTTTCGCGTCGGAGAGTGGGTGCCGGCGGGCAGCCCGGTCGTGCAGATGCTGCCGCCGCGGAACGTCAAGGTGCGCTTCTTCGTGCCGGAAACGGTTGTCGGGGCCCTGCAGCCCGGCCGCGCGCTGACGATCCATTGCGACGGCTGCGCGGCCGACGTAGCGGCGCAGATCACCTACATCTCGAACGAGGCCGAATTCACTCCGCCGGTCATCTATAGCAACGAGCGCCGCTCGAAACTCGTCTATATGGTCGAAGCGCATCCCGCCGTCGGCGATGCCGACAGGCTTCGGCCCGGCCAGCCCGTCGCGGTGACGCTGCGATGAACCAACCGGGCCAGCAGTACGCAATCGACGTCCACGGACTCAACAAGCATTTCGGCGACAAGCATGTGGTCAACGATGTCTCGTTGCAAGTCGCGCACGGCGAGATTTTCGGATTCCTCGGGCCGAACGGAAGCGGCAAGACCACGTCGATCCGGCTGATGTGCGGATTGTTGACGCCGGACTCTGGCAGCGGCACGTGTCTCGGCTACGACATCCTGACGCAAAGCGCCCTGATCAAGCGCAACGTCGGCTATATGACGCAGCGCTTCTCGTTCTGGGAAGACATGACCATCCGCGAGAACCTCGACTTCGTCGCGCGCGTGTATCGCATGAAAAACCGCCGCGAGAAAGTCGACGCGACCTTGAATGCGCTCGGCCTGGAAAGCCGCTCTGACCAGCTGACCGGGGCGCTCTCGGGTGGCTGGAAACAGCGCCTGGCGCTCGCCGCTTGCATGTTGCATGAGCCGCGTCTGCTGTTGCTCGACGAACCGACAGCCGGCGTCGACCCGACCGCACGGCGCGATTTCTGGGAGGAACTGCATCGTCTTGCCGCGCGTGGAATCTCGGTGCTCGTCAGCACGCACTACATGGACGAGGCGGAACGCTGCCACAAGCTCGCCTATATCGCGTACGGAAAGCTGCTCGCGCACGGGACGTCGAAGGAGGTGGTCGACTCGCAAAACCTCGCGACCTGGTCGATCTCCGGCGAGCATCTCACGGAGTTATCCGAACAGTTGCGCCAGACGGAGGGCGTCGATCAGACCGTCGTGTTCGGCTCGGCACTGCATGCGAGCGGTCACGATCATGCCGCACTGGAAGCCGCTATCCGGCGGGCGACCGACGGCAAGCCGGTACGCATCGAGCAAATCGGTACGGGCCTCGAGGACGTCTTCATCTACATGATGAACCGCTCTGCCGACAACTATGGAATCAGACCGTGAACCTCGATGCCTTCTTTTCGCCCACGCGCTGGTGGAGCATCGTGCTGAAAGAGTTGTTGCAATTGCGACGGGACCGCATCACGTTCGCGATGATCGTCGGCTTGCCGGTCGTGCAACTGGCGCTTTTCGGCTTTGCGATCAACACCGACCCGAAGCACCTGCCGACTGCGGTGATTCTCTCCGACCAGAGCCCGTTTTCGCGCAGCTTCGTCGCGGCAATGGAGAACTCGGACTACTTCCGGATCGTCGACACGCTACATACCGAATACGAGGGACGCCGCGCGCTCGCTGAAGGGCGCGTGCAGTTCGTGCTGACGGTTCCCGCCGATTTCTCAAGGAAATTGCTGCGCGGCGAACGGCCCGCGTTGCTGGTCGAAGCGGATGCGACCGACCCGACGGCGACGGGCACGGCGCTAAGCGCGTTGCCGAGCCTGGTTCAACCGGTCGTGGACAAGGACCTCACCGGCCCGCTCGCGCACCTGAACGGAACACCCGCCGCTTTCAGCGTACAGGTGCAGCGTCTCTACAATCCGGAAGGCATCACGCAATATAACGTCGTGCCAGGGCTGATGGGCGTCATCCTGACCATGACGATGGTGATGATGACGGGCCTCGCCATCACGCGCGAACGCGAGCGCGGAACGATGGAAAATCTCCTCGCGACACCGGTGCTGCCGCTCGAGGTGATGACCGGCAAGATCGTGCCGTATGTGGCGATCGGACTGGTGCAGGCCTCCATCATCCTCGCCGCGTGTCGTTACGTTTTCGACGTGCCCTTCGAAGGCAGCGTGCTGGCGATTTACCTCGCGTCACTGCTATTCATCGCCGCGAACCTGACCGTGGGCATCACGCTGTCGTCGCTCGCGCAGAACCAGTTGCAGGCCGTGCAACTCACTTTCTTCTACTTTCTGCCGAGTCTGTTGTTATCCGGCTTCATGTTTCCCTTCGCCGGCATGCCACGCTGGGCGCAATGGATCGGCGACGTACTGCCGCTCACGTACTTCAACCGGCTCGTGCGCGGCATCCTGCTCAAGGGCAACGGATGGCTCGAACTGTGGCCGTCGGTCTGGCCTCTGATGGTGTTCACGGTGGTCGTGCTGGGCATCGCGTTGCGCTTTTACCGGCGCACGCTCGACTAGGAGGATCCGTTAATGAAGATCTTCGCAGGCGCCACTGTCGTTGCCGCGGCTTTCGCGGTTTGCGGCTGTGCGGCAGGCCCCGACTTCCAGTCGCCGGCCGCGCCCGCCGCACAGTCCTATACGCGCGACGCGCAGCCCGTGACCGCCGACGCAGAGGGAGCGACGCAGACCTTCACTCACGCCGACACCGCGTTGCCCATGTGGTGGACGCAGTTCGGCTCGGATGCGCTGAACCGTCTCGTCGACACCGCGTTGCATAACAGCCCGACGCTGGCGCAAGCGCAAGCCAGGTTGACGGAGGCGCGCGAGAACTATGTGGCGGAAGCCGGCGCCACGAGGTATCCCGAGATCGACGGGGGTTTGTCCGCCACGCGCCAGAAAGTCGACCTGAATTCGTTTGGTATTACGTCCGTACCGAGTCCAGGGCCTTTCACCGTCTACAACGCGTCGCTCAGCGTGTCTTATGCGCTCGATATTTTCGGTGGCAACCGGCGCACGCTGGAAGGACTGATGGCGCAGGTCGATTACGAAGCCTACGAGCTCGAAGCGGCCAAGCTCTCGCTCGCCGGCAACGTCGTTGCGTATGCGATCCGCCGGGCGTCGCTACAGGAGGAGATGGACTTGACGGAAGGCCTCGCTGATACCCAGGCGCGCCAGTTGTCGATCATCGAGCGACGATTCGCGGCCGGCGGCGTGTCGCTGCTCGACGTTAGTCGTCAGCGCACGCTGCTCGCACAAACGCGCGCGACACTGCCGCCACTGTCGACGCAACTTGCCCAAGCCGATCATCAACTGGCGATATTGCTCGGTACTGCGCCTTCCGATGCCGATTTTCACGACATCACGCTCGCCTCGTTACAACTGCCGTCAGTTGTTCCGGTTACGCTCCCTTCAACGCTCGCGCAAGAGCGCCCCGACATTCGCGCATCCGAAGCGCTGCTGCACCAGGCAAGCGCGAATGTCGGCGTGGCAACGGCCAACATGTATCCGCAGTTTGCGATTTCGGCGGGGATCGGCTCGCAGCGCACGCGGATAGCGGACGTCCTGAATGGAATGAACATCTGGAATATCGGCCTCAATCTGACGCAGCCGCTCTTTCATGGTGGCGAGCTGCGCGCGAAGAAGCGCGCCGCACAGGCGGAATATGACGCGGCATTGGCCAGCTATCAGCAAACCGTGCTTCAGGCGCTGCAGCAAGTCGCCGATGCACTGCAGGCGCTCAATCACGACGCACAAACGTTGCGCCAACGCAGCGATGCGCAACGCGAAGCCGAGGCAAGTCTTGCCATCGCGCAGGCGCAGTATGCGGCAGGCGGCGTCAGTCAATTCAGCCTGCTCGATACGCAACGCTCGGCGCTGCAGACCACATTGGATCGAAGCCGTGCTCATGCCGACCGGTTGTCGGACACGGCGGCGCTGTTTCAGTCGCTCGGACGGGCGTGGTGAACTTGCGCTAAGGGCGCAGAGGTCGCGTTTCTGGCCTTTCTATACCCGAAGCAGACACGTAGGCGCGATCGTCGATGAAACAGTCGTTCACGCGAGAGAACTGGCGTGGTCCGGCGTCCACGCCACCGTGCGCTGGCATCGTCGCCTTGCTATGGCGGCTTCGCCTGATACAACACCACGCCTCGCGCTGCCGGACACAAGGTGCGTCTTGGAAGTCAGCTTGAGCCTCTGCTCGCGCACGATGAAAAAAAGGGCGTCTCGCGGACGCCCTTCCTTTGCAGATCACCCCAGCAACGCGTCGGCGAACTCTTCCGCCTTGAACGGCTGCAAGTCCTCGACTTTCTCGCCGACGCCGATGAAGTACACCGGAATCGGCCGCTGCCGCGCGATGGCGGCGAGGATGCCGCCCTTTGCCGTGCCGTCCAGCTTCGTCACGATGAGGCCGGTCAGACCGAGCGCATCGTCGAACGCCTTCACTTGCGCAAGCGCGTTTTGCCCCGTGTTCGCGTCGATGACGAGCAGCACTTCGTGAGGCGCATCCGGCATGGCCTTCGCGATCACGCGGCGCACCTTGCGCAACTCTTCCATCAGATGCAGTTGCGTCGGCAGACGGCCGGCGGTGTCGGCCATCATCACGTCCATCTTGCGGGCACGCGCCGCGCCCACGGCGTCGAAAATCACGGCCGCCGCGTCGCCGCTTTCCTGCGCGATCACCGTCACGTTGTTGCGCTCGCCCCAGACGGTGAGCTGTTCGCGGGCGGCGGCGCGGAAGGTGTCGCCGGCGGCGAGCAGCACCGATTGGTTGAAGCTCTGCAAGTGCTTCGCCAGCTTGCCGATGCTCGTCGTCTTGCCGACGCCGTTCACGCCCGCGATCATCATCACGAGCGGCTGCGCGCGGCCGAGCATCAGCGACTTTTCGAGCGGACGCAGCAAATCGACGAGCAGCTCGCGCAACGCCGCCTTCACCTGCGTGGCCTCCGTCAGCCGCTCGGCGCGCACTTTCTCGCGCAGCAATTCGAGCAGGAATTCGGTGGCATCGACGCCCGCGTCGGACATCAGCAGCGCGGTTTCGAGTTCCTCGTACAGGTCCTCGTCGATCTTCGCGCCGACGAAGATACCCGTCAGGCTCGAACTCGTCTTCGACAGGCCGTTCCGCAGGCGCGACAGCCACGACTTCTTCGCGGCGGCGTCGGGCTCGGGCGGCGGCAGCACTTCTTCGCTCGCCTCGTCGGTTTCCGGCCCGCGCAGCCATTGAGACTGCGTGCGGCCTTGCCAGTACGGCTTCGGCTCGTCGTTCGCGGCGGCTTCTGCGGGCTGAGCGGGCGGTTCAGGCTCGGCTTCGGCAGGCGGCGCTTCGGAAGGAATGGCGGCGTCGACGGCGGGCTCGCGGTCCAACTCCGCCTCGATCACGGGAGCGGACGCTTCTTCGTCCTCTGCGGCGTCGGGCGTGTTCTCTGCGGATGGGTCGAGCGGCGCGTCAGCCGGCTTTTTGAATCGTTTGAAAAAGCTGAACATGATCTCGGACGATGATGCGCGCGTCAATCGACGGCCCGGCGCGCTCGTGGAAGAACGCCGCGCAATGGCCCGCGCAAGAAGAGGTAAGCCGCGTATTTTATCAGGCGCCGTCTATCGCGCTTGTGCGCCAGCCGCCTGTGGTAACGTTGGCTTTCACTATGCGCGCCGTGCATTCGGCGCTCGCGCCCGATTCCAACGCTTCCCTCTATGTCCCGTTCTTCCGCATCACGCTCGTCCGCTTCTGCCGCCTCTCACCGCGCGCCTTCGCGCGGTGGCAAGCCGCACACCATCCGCATCATCGGCGGCAACTGGAAGCGCACGCCGCTGCCCGTGCTCGACCTCGAAGGCCTGCGTCCGACGCCCGACCGCGTGCGCGAGACCCTCTTCAACTGGCTCGGTCAGGATCTCGACGGCCAGCGATGTCTCGATCTCTTTGCCGGCAGCGGGGCGCTCGGGTTCGAGGCGGCGTCGCGCGGCGCGTCGCGCGTGCTGATGGTCGAGCGCAACTCACGCGCCGCCGCGCAGCTTCGCGCGAATCTGGACCGGCTCGCCGCCCGCAACATCGAAGTGGCCGAAGCCGATGCGCTGCGACTCGCCGCCGGCCTCGCGCCCGGTTCGTTCGACGTGATCTTCCTCGATCCCCCTTTCGGCGATCAGGCGTTGCTCACGCGCGCGCTCGAACTCGCCGCGCCGCTCGCCGCGCCCGATGGCGCCATCTACGTCGAATGCGGCGAGCCGCTGGACCCCGCCGCCATCGACGCGCTGTCCGGCTGGACCGTGGCCCGCGAGGGCAAGGCTGGCGCGGTTCGGTATCATTTGCTGCGCCGCCAAAATGAGGAATAATGCGCCTGCCGAATCCGGGCGCGAGGCGTACTGGACCAGGCATCGCGGGAATGACGGTCGCCGGAGCGCGGCCCAAGGTCAATAAAAGAGGAGAAGCTCATGGTTGTCGCCGTGTACCCGGGAACATTCGACCCGCTAACGCGCGGGCATGAAGACATCGTGCGGCGCGCATCGAGCATTTTCGATACGCTGGTCGTGGGCGTGGCCGACAGCCGCGCGAAGAAGCCGTTTTTCACGCTGCAGGAGCGGCTCGATATCGCGCATGACGTGCTCGGGCATTATCCGAACGTGCAAGTGAGCAGCTTCACCGGGCTACTCAAGGACTTCGTGCGCAAGAACAATGCGCGCGTGATCGTGCGCGGCCTGCGCGCCGTCTCGGACTTCGAATACGAGTTTCAGATGGCCGGCATGAACCGCTATCTTCTGCCCGACGTCGAAACCATGTTCATGACGCCGTCGGACCAGTATCAATTCATCTCGGGCACCATCGTGCGCGAAATCGCGCAACTGGGCGGCGACGTCAGCAAGTTCGTGTTTCCTTCCGTCGAGAAGCGGCTGATCGACAAGGTCGCGGCTCCTCAAAAGGATCCCGCCGCGCCGTAAGCATGGGCCCGACGCTTAGTCGGGCGAACCGTGCTTGTCTGCCGCTCTGGAGAAGGCCTCGGCGAGCTTGTCGAAATGACGTAGCGCGCCGGGCGTCAACTCGATCTGCTTGCGGCGCGCGTCTTCGGTATCGGTGAGGACGATCCAGCCCTTCTCGCGCATCGACGTGATGCGCGCGTGCAGCGTCGCGGGCGATCCGAACTGGCTTTGCGCCATCATGTCCCGCACGGAAAGACGCGCTTTCTGCTGGCTCATGCGCGCGACGAATTCGAGGATGCGCTCCTCCAGCGGATCGAGCGCGGGCAGGCCGCGCAGCGCTTCGGCGAGCTGAAGGAATCGGAGATAGATGTCGGCGGGGCGGGTCATGCCTGTGCTTCATCCAGTGTGACGGCTCGATCCGCATCAACCGTGTGAGCTAAGATGAGCCGATAACAACGGGTGGCGGCCATTCTACTCCCATGTCCAATCTGCGCTTGCACGTCGTCTCCGTGATCGGCACAGCGGCCGTGTTCGTGCTGTCTCTGTGGCTCAACGAACGCGTCTTCGCGCACACCGAGTTCGTCCGGGGCGTCAACTGGATCTATCTGCCGTCGGGCGTGAGGCTGCTTAGTACGCTCCTTCTGGGCGGCGACGGCGCGCTCGGCTTGCTGATCGCGAGCTGGCTCGTCGACTTCTTCTACTTCTTCCCGCACGACCCGGTGCGCGCGTTCGCCGGGGGCATTATCGCGACGGTCGCGCCGTATGCGGTGTATCGGCTGGCGCGCGAGTGGTACGGGCTCAAGGCGTCGTTGGGAAACCTCACCGCGAACCGCCTGTTGATTCTCGCGCTGGCCTATTCCATCGCGAATCCGCTGTTGCATCACATCTGGTTTGCGCTGCGCGGGGACACGCAGAATATCGTCGAGCGGTTCTTCGTGATGGTCGCAGGCGATCTGGCCGGCGCATTGATCGTGCTGTACGCGGCGAAAGCGCTGCTGGCCGTCGTGTTCAGACACGGGCTGCCTCGCGGAGAACGGCTCGAAGACTAGCGCCAGCGCGCCGCTATGCGCGGTGATGCATGAACGCGTTCGGATAGAGCAGCGAAAGCGTGATGATGACGACGCAAAACGTCCAGAACACGACATACAGCGTGCTGCCCAGGGCGGTAAGCGTGCGCTTGCGGTTCGACAACGTGATCACGGTGAACAATGCCACTCCGGGCCGGCGGCACGTGGCGCAGACCAAAAGCAGCGACAAGCATCCAACGAGACCGAGAAGCGCAAGCATAGGTCGCTCTTACAGTGAGGAATATCGGTAAAACGAGGCTGGAATCGATATGAAAGTTATAACGAACCGGCCGCGCGACGGGCACTCAGAGTTCACTGCTGGTTTACGGCAGGAGTCCGCCAAACCTGAGGGTCCGCGCGCTGTTCACGGCCGCGCGCACCGGCGAGCAACGCGCCGGCACGTTATAATCGCTTGTTTTTTAACGCAAAGCGGGCTGCGACATGTCTCTGATCATCACCGACGAGTGCATCAACTGCGACGTCTGCGAGCCCGAGTGCCCCAACGACGCCATTTCGATGGGTACGGACATCTACGTGATCGATCCGAACAAATGCACGGAGTGCGTCGGCCACTTCGATGAACCGCAGTGCCAGCAAGTCTGCCCCGTCGAGTGCATTCCGCGCGATCCGGCGCACGTCGAAACGCCGGAGCAACTGCTGACGAAGTACCACGCGTTGATGGCGGCGAAGGGCCGATAACACTCAGCCGCCGATCAGCTCTTCGAGCGCAGCCGTCAGCGCGTCGCATTCGGCGTCCGTGCCGATGGAAATGCGCAAATGCTGGTCGATGCGCGGCAGCTTGAAGTGCCGCACGAAAATCTCGCGTTGCCGGAGCGCGGCGGCGAGGGCGGCGGCATCGTGAGCGGGATGCTTCGCGAACACGAAGTTCGCCGCCGAAGGCACCACGTCGAATCCCAGGCTCTGCAAGCGCGCGTTCAGCCTTTCGCGACTCGCCACGACCTTTCTGCAGCTTTCCTCGAACCACGCGTGGTCTTTGTATGACGCGAGCGCCGCCGCTTGCGCGAGCCGATCGAGCGGATACGAGTTGAAGCTGTCCTTCACGCGCGTCAGCCCCTCGATCAGCGCCGCATCGCCGAACGCGAAGCCCACGCGCATGCCCGCGAGCGAGCGCGCCTTCGATGTCGTCTGCACGACGAGCAGATTCGGATACGCGTCGATCAGGCTCACGGCGGATTGCGCGCCGAAATCGACATACGCCTCGTCGATGATCACCGGCACGTCCGGATTCGCCTTCAACAACGCTTCGACGTCCGCGAGCGGCAGCGCGCGGCCGGTCGGCGCGTTCGGATTCGGCAGCAGCACGCCGCCGTTCGGCGCGCGGTAAGCGTCGATATCGACGGCGAAAGCGGCATCGAGCGGAATCGTCTGGTACGCCACGCCGTAAAGCTGCGCGTAGACCGGATAGAAGCTGTACGTGATATCGGGAAACCGGATAGGCAGGTCGCGCTTGAGCAACGCCTGGAATGCATGCGCGAGGACTTCATCGGAACCGTTGCCTGCGAAAACCTGCTCGACGCGCACGCCGTGGTGCGCGGCCACCGCCTCGCGCAGCGCGCGGGCCGTCGGATCGGGATACTTGCGCAGCGACGCGCCGTCTTCGCCGAGTTCGCGGCGAATCGCCTCGACCACGCGCGGCGACGGCGGATACGGATTTTCGTTCGTGTTCAGCTTGATCGGATGCGTCAGCGCGGGCTGCTCGCCCGGCACATACGGCGTCAGACGATGAACGATATCGCTCCAGAAACGGCTCACGTTGGGCTCCAGATTCGTGGTCAGGAATTGCGGTGCAGGTTCATCATCGCGCGTTCGGTCTCGCCCGCGACGACGAACGGCATGACGGCGAGCGCGCGCTCGATCGACTGGTCGATGACGTCCTGTTCCTCGCGGCGCGGCGGCTTCAGCACGAAATTCGCGACGTCCGGCTTCGCGCCCGCCCGCGCGCCTTCGGGAATCAGATCGCGCGGATGCCCGATGCCGATGCGCAAGCGCCAATACTGCTGCGACGAAAAGTGCGCCGAAATGTCCTTCAGCCCGTTGTGGCCGCCGCTGCCGCCGCCGAGCTTCATCTTGACGGTGCCGGGCGGAAGGTCGAGTTCGTCGTGCGCGACGAGAATCTCGTCGGGCAGGATTTTGAAGAACTGCGCGACCGCGACGACCGACTGGCCGGAGCGGTTCATGAACGTCTGTGGTTCCAGCAGGTGAATCTCATGGCCGTGCAGACGGCCCTTGCCGTAGTGCCCGTGAAAACGCCGTTCGTCGCGCAGCGTCGCGCCGGCATCGCGCGCCAGTTGATCGACGAACCAGAAGCCCGCGTTATGGCGCGTCGCCGTGTATTCGGCGCCCGGATTGCCGAGGCCAACGATCAGCTTGATCATGTCGAATCGTCGCGAGCCGAAGCCCGCGTGTTGTCATGCGAAAAAAAACCCGCCGGGGCTTGCACACCGGCGGGTCACGTCGACCGTTCCGTGAACGGATCGAGAGGATACTACAGCGCCGTCAGGCACCTTGCAGAGCTTAGGCAGCCGGCGTTTCGCCTTCCGCTGCGTCGCCTGCCGCATCCGACTGCTTCGCAGCCGGCACGGTCGCCGATGCCACCACCGGGTTTTCCGCCTCGACGTGCGCGGTCAGCGCGACGCCCTTCGGCAGCGTGATGTCCTTCGCGTGCATCGTCTGGCCGGCTTCGATCTTTGCCAGATCGATTTCGAGGAATTCCGGCAGGTCGCCCGGCAGGCATTCCACTTCCAGTTCGGTGACGACGTGCGAGATCACGGCGCCCGCCAGCTTCACGGCCGGATTCGTTTCCTGATTCATGAAGTGCAGCGGCACCTTGGTGTGCAGCTTCTTCGTCGAATCGACACGCTGGAAATCCACGTGCAGCACGAGTTGCTTGAACGGGTGATATTGCACGTCGCGCAGCAGCACTTGCTGCGAGTTGCCACCGACTTCCAGGTCGAGAATCGACGAATGGAACACTTCCTTCTTCAGGGCGTGCCACAGGGCGTTGTGGTCGAGCTCGACCAGTTGAACGTCCGCGTTACCGCCATACACGATACCCGGGGTCTTGCCCGAGTTACGCAGGCGGCGGCTCGCACCCGTACCTTGCTTGCTACGCTCGAAAGCGACGACTTTCATTTTCTGACTCCTATAACTGCCCGCGACCAGGCAGGGAAACCGGGATCATCGAATTGGACGATCCCATAACAAACGGCGCGAACCTTCGTACGTTCGCGCCGATCATGCAAGAACGCGAAGCCTGAGCCTCGCGTCTATTGCCAATGCTTTAGCCTTCGGCGAAGAGCGACATCACCGAGTCGCCGCGCCGGATGCGGGAGAACGTCTCCGCGAGCAGGCCTGCGCTCGTCAGCGGACGAATCTTCGGGCATGCCAGCGATTCCGCCGACAGCGGAATGGTGTCCGTGACGACGAGTTCGTCGAGCTGCGACGCCGTGATGCGTTCCGCGGCGCCACCCGACAGCACCGGATGCGTGGCGTAGGCGAAGACCTGCTTCGCGCCGCGATCCTTCAACACTTGCGCGGCCTTGCACAGCGTGCCGGCCGTATCGACCATGTCGTCCATGATGACGCACGTGCGGCCTTCGACTTCACCGATGATGTTCATCACCTCGGCGACGTTTGCCTTCGGACGGCGCTTGTCGATGATCGCCAGATCCGTGTTCATCTGCTTGGCGAGCGCGCGGGCGCGCACGACACCGCCGACGTCCGGCGACACGATCAGCAGATGATCATGATTCTGCTTGCGCAGGTCGCCGAGCAGGACGGGCGTTGCGTAGATGTTGTCGACGGGAATGTCGAAGAAACCTTGAATCTGGTCGGCGTGAAGGTCCATGGTGATCACGCGATCGACGCCGGCAATTTCCAGCATGTTCGCGACGACCTTCGCCGAGATAGCCACGCGCGCGGAACGCGGACGGCGGTCCTGGCGCGCATAGCCGAAGTAGGGGATGGCTGCGGTGATCCGGCCTGCGGATGCGCGCTTGAGCGCATCGACCATGATCATGAGTTCCATCAGGTTATCGTTCGTCGGTGCGCACGTGGACTGAAGAACGAAGACGTCTTTGCCTCGCACGTTTTCCTGGATCTCGACCATGATTTCGCCGTCGGAGAAACGGCTGACCATTGCTTTGCCGAGAGGGATTCCTAGGATCTTGACGACTTCCTGAGCAAGCGCGGGATTCGCGTTGCCAGTAAAAACCATCAGGCCGTCACTGCTCATCGTGCACCTGTCTGCGGCTGGAGGCGTGAGGAAAACGCGAGAAAGAATGGCAGGGGAGGAAGGACTCGAACCCTCGCATGCCGGAATCAAAATCCGGTGCCTTGACCAACTTGGCGACTCCCCTACACTTAACCTTGAATCTTGCCGGGAAGTGTAGGACATACCCGGCAAAACAAAATCTATGACGCGAAAGCGAAGAGAGGATGAGAATCCAGACTGCTTGTCACCACGCTGCTCCAGCTTGCCGGCAGCTTGGCTTGCGCCAACTCCGCTTCGGCCTGGCTGGGGAAAGCGGCGAATACGCTTGCTCCAGATCCGGTCATTCGCGCCGGTGCGAGATTGGAAAACCACTCGAGCACCTTTGCAACTTCCGCGTACTTTTCTGCAACTACAGCCTGCATGTCGTTCCGACCGAAGCTGTCTGGCCAGTTAGTGTCTGACCTTTGCTGTGCAAGAAAGTCCATGATTGTGGCGACTTTCGTATTCCGTGTCAAGCTTTTTTCGGAGAAAATCGCCGCAGTCGGAACGTGCACATCGGGCGTGACTACCAGGAAGAAGCGTTTCGGCAGTTTCACCGCCTGCAGCGCCTCGCCCACACCCTCTGCAAATGCATTCTGCCCGAAGACAAAAAACGGCACGTCCGCGCCGAGTTGCAGGGCGAGATTCTGCAGAGTTTCACGCGAAAGGTCAACTCCCCATAGACGATTCAACGCCAAAAGAGTCGTCGCTGCGTCGGAACTTCCTCCGCCGAGACCCGCGCCCATCGGCAGACGCTTGTCGATCTCGATCTCGACGCCATAGCCGCTGCCCGTGTGCTTCTGAAGCAATCGGGCGGCCCGCACGACGAGATCGTCGTCCTCGGCCACGCCGGGCACGTCGGTCTTGCGCGTCACGACGCCATCGTCGCGGCGCTTGAAGTGCAGGACATCGCCCCAGTCGAGCAGCTGAAAGACGGTTTGAAGCTCGTGATAGCCATCCGGACGACGGCCCGTGATGTGCAGGAACAGGTTCAGCTTCGCGGGCGCGAGGCAATCGCGCATCGAATGGTTGGAAGAGGACATGCGGAAGGCGATAAAGCGTTACTGGTCGATGACGAGCTTGATGTCGAGCGGCGGCTCGCTGCGCGTGAGGTTGACGCGCTTGACGCCGGTGGCGGGCGGCTCGGCATAGGCGAGGTAGTCGATCGTCCAGCCGTCCTGCCTGATTTCCTTGGGACGGCCGTTGTTCGATTCCGGGTCGAGCGTCGTCTCCGCGCGCGATGTCGGCGCCGCCGACGGTTGCAGCCAGTAGCGCAAGCCTTCGACGGGCAGCGCGAACCCGAGCGCGTTTCGCATCAAGTCGGAGACGTTGTCCGCGTTGAGCGGCTGGCGGTTCGGCAATTCGAGCGTCGCGAGCGAAGGCGACGATGTGACGATCGCCATGGTCTGCCCTAGCGGATTGCGCAACTGAAGCGTGACCGTATCGCCCGTTTCCTGCCAGTCGAAGTTGCCGTAGGCGTTACGCGCGACGCCGTTCTGATCGTCGTATTGCACGGCGAAGCGCCCGTGGTACATGCGGCTCGTCTGCGTCGCGAGCGATGTCGAGCCTTCCGACGTGGTCGGCAGGCGCGGTTGCAGCGCACAGCCGGACGAAACCAGCGTGGCAGCCGCCGCGAATCCGAGCACGCAGCGCCGCGCCCCTGGACGCTTCGCGCCGGCGAAGAAGTCGAATGCCATTAGAGATCGTTCACCTGAAGTCGTTTCAGCGTTTTGACGAGCGTATCGTTGCCCGGTTCGAGCTTCTGAGCCTGCCGCCACGTGGCGCGCGCCTGGTCCTGCTGGCCGGACTTCCACTGCACTTCGCCCAGATGCGCGCCGATTTCGGCATTCGGCTGAAGGTCATAAGCATTCTTGAGGATCTTCTCGGCTTCGGCTGCGTTTCCTTGGCGGAAGCGCGCCCAGCCGAGGCTGTCCATGATGAACGCGTCGTTCGGCGCGAGCGACACCGCCTTCTCGATCAGATGCACCGCTTCGTCGAGCCGCTGATTCCGATCGACGAGCGAATACCCGAGCGCGTTGTACGCCTGCGGGTTGTTCGGCTGCGTGCGCATCAGCGTGCGCAGTTGCGTTTCCATCACGTCGTAGTGGCCGTTCTTCTCGGCGGCCATCGCGTAGTCGTACACCAGGTCGGGATCGTCCGGAAACGCGGCCACCGCCTTCGCGAGATTCTCTTCGGCTTCCTTGTAGCGATGCGCTTCGAAGAGAATCGCCGAATCGGTGCGCGCGAGAAGGGCGAGATCGCGCGGATCCGAGCTTTGCAGACTGTTGATGAGCGCGCGAGCATCGTCCACCTTGCCCTGCTTCGCGAGCAGTTGCGCCCGCGTGATCTGCGCCGGCAGGTATTGCTGGCTCGTGCGCGGAATCTTGTCGAGCCATTGCGCGGCGGCGGTCTCGTCCTTCTGCTCCAGCGCCAGTTGCGCGAGATAGATATACGCCTGACCGGGGTCCGCGCCCGGCGTGCTTTCCGCAGCCTTCGCGTACTGGTTCAGATAGTCCTTCGCCTTGTCGAACTGCTTCTTCTGAATGTCGATGAGCGCGAGCGCCATCAACGGCGTCAGGTCCTTCGAATCGTTCTTGCGCATGATTTCGAACTGCTTCTGCGCGTCGTCGAGCCGGTCGGACGACAGATACAGTTGCGCGAGCGCGAGCCGCGCATCATGCGACTTCGGGTTCTTTGCCAGATACTGCTCGAACGAAGCGATGCCTTCCGCGCGCTCCTGCGGCCCCATGCGCGCGAGCGTCAACGCGGCGGGCAGATAGTCGGGCCGCAATTGCAGCGCTTTTTCGAGCGATGCCTTCGCGCCCGGCTGATCGTCCGCGAGCAACTGCTGACGCGCGATCGCGAGTTGCGCTTCCGGGCGATCGCGGTCGTTCGCGGTGAGATCCTTCAGCACGTTGAGGCCGCCCACGCGATTCGGGCCGCGCGCCAGTAGCGCTTGCAGCGAGAGAAGCGCCTCGCCGCGCTGCTCGGGCGACACCTTCGCGAGTTCGCGTTCGAGCGTGGGCTTCGCGTCATCGGGCTTGCCGGAGACGATCAGAAGCGATGCGCTCAACTGCGCCGCGCGCTCCGAATGCGGCGCGAACTGCTGCCAGAGTTGCGCGGACGTGAGCGCGTCGTTGGGACTTTGCGCGGCAATGGCGATCTCGGTCGCGCGCTGAGCGAAGCGCGGATCGTGCGTGTCGCGGGCGAGCGAGAGATACGTCTGGAAAGCGGGCGCGGGCTGTCCGCGCTGCAACGCGACTTCGGCGGCCAGCACCTGAAACACGATCTGGCTCGATACAGCCACGTTCGGCAGGTCTTGCTGCTCCGCGCCGCTGACGGGCGCGGTCAGCGCGTCGGCGGCGGTTTGCGCAGCGGAATCGTCGTCGCCTGGAACGGGCGTCGCGTTGGGCGACTGCGCATGCGCGGGCGCAAACGCGAGTGCGGCGAGTGCCAGCGCCACCGCGCCGGCGGCGCGGGACATTGGCATCGCGAACGATTGCGTCAAGCCGGCCTGACGCTTCGCAAACAGCTTCATGACGAACGAGTTCATGGAAATCCAGACGATGTTTCGGTCGATTGTAACGCGGTCGCTAAAATACCGGCACACTCGCCCCAGCAAGTCTCTCTCCAGAAAATGCCCGAACTTCCGGAAGTCGAAGTCACCCGCCGGGGAATCGAACCCTACGTCGCGGGAAGGCGCGTCGAGCATGTCGACGTTCGCACGCCCGCGCTGCGCTGGCCCATCCCGAAGCATCTCGCGAAGACGCTCGGGCATCTGAAAATCGAGAAGGTCGAGCGGCGCGGCAAGTATTTGTTGTTCGAGACCGCCGAAGGCTGGCTCATCGTCCATCTCGGGATGACCGGCACGCTGCGCGTGCTGCGCAACGTGCCGCGACCGCCTGACGCCGCGAAGCACGATCACGTCGATCTGGTCTTCGACGAATTCATTCTGCGGTTTCGCGATCCGCGCCGCTTCGGCGCGATTCTCTGGCATCCGCGCGAAGACGGCGACGTGCTCGCGCATCCGCTGCTCGCGAGTCTGGGCGTCGAGCCGTTCTCGCCAGAGTTCTCGGGCGCGCTGCTGTTTCGCGAGACGCGCGGGCGCAAGGTCTCGGTGAAGCAGGCGCTGCTCGCGGGCGGCATCGTCGTGGGCGTGGGGAACATTTATGCGTCGGAGAGCCTCTTTCGCGCGGGCATCCGGCCGACGACCGCCGCTGGCCGCATCTCGCTCGTCCGCTACGACCTGCTCGCGGATGCGGTGCGCGTGACGCTCGCCGCGGCCATCGACAAAGGCGGCAGCACGCTGCGCGATTTCGTCGGCAGCAATGGCGAATCGGGATACTTCCAGCTCGACTACTTCGTCTATGATCGCGCGGGTCTGCCATGCCACGTCTGCGGCACGGCCATCCGCCAAATCGTCCAGGGACAGCGTTCGACTTACTTTTGTCCGCGCTGCCAGCGCTAACTCCGATGCTCGCACTCACCGACTTTTCCGCGCGCCTGATCGCGTGGCAACGCATTCACGGGCGTCACGATCTGCCGTGGCAAAACACGCGCGACGCCTATCGCATCTGGCTCTCGGAGATCATGCTGCAGCAGACGCAGGTGACGACGGTCATCCCGTACTACGCGCGCTTTCTCGAACGCTTTCCGACCGTGACCGCGCTCGCGGATGCGCCGATCGACGACGTGATGGCGCTGTGGGCGGGTCTCGGCTACTACTCGCGCGCGCGCAATCTGCATCGCTGCGCGCAGGTCGTCGAGCACGAGCATGGCGGCGAATTTCCCCGAACTGTCGATGAACTCGCGGAGTTGCCGGGCATCGGGCGCTCAACGGCGGCGGCGATCGCGTCGTTCGCGTTCGGCGCGCGCGCGACGATTCTCGATGGCAACGTGAAGCGCGTGCTGGCCCGCGTCTTCGGCGTGGAAGGCTTTCCGGGCGAGAAGCGCGTCGAAAACGCGATGTGGACGCTGGCTGAATCGCTCTTGCCCGAGGCCGCCGACAAGAACGAAGTCACCGCCTACACGCAGGGCTTGATGGACCTCGGCGCGACGCTCTGCGTACGCGGCAAGCCAGACTGCGCGCGGTGTCCGTTCGCTGCGGATTGCGTCGCGAATGTGGAAGGGCGGCAGCGCGAACTGCCGGCGGCGCGCCCGAAAAAGACGGTGCCGACGCGCAAGACGTGGATGCTGGTGCTGAAGGACGGCGATTCGATCCTGCTGGAAAAGCGCCCGCCGACGGGCATCTGGGGCGGCCTGTGGAGCCTGCCCGAAGCGCCCGATGAGGCGGCGCTCGCCGCAGTCGCGCAAGACAACGGCTGCGAGGCGGACTTGCAGCGTCTAACGCCTTTCTCGCACACGTTCACGCACTTCAAGCTTGACATCGAGCCGCGCCTCGGCGAAATGCGCGGCGCGACGCCGGAGGCAAAGGACGCGCGCACGGTTTGGGCGCCGCTTTCGCGCATCGATTCGTTCGGCGTGCCCGCGCCGGTGCGCAAGCTGCTCGACGCACTGATCGGCACGCTGCTCTAAAGCAGTTGATGATGCTGCATGTAGTGATGCACGACGTCGATGCGCGCGCCCGCGTCGAGCAGTTCCATCAGCTTCTGGCGGGAGCGCATGGGAATCGGCAGGATCTCGGAGAGCCGGTTCGAAACCCACGTGGGATCATCCAGCAGAAACGGCTCGATGAACGGCAGGTTCTCCGGCTCGCGCGTCTTGATGGCCTCGATGATCCGTTCGAGCACTTCCGCACACGCGCCGAACTTGGCGAGCGTCTCCGCGCCTTGCAGCGGCCGGTCGTCGCCATATAGCTCGGCGGTGCCGACAAGCAGATTGCTCGCCTCCACGCGATGCGAAAGCAGCCGGAATCGCTCGGTGCCGCGCGCCTGCACGAGTAGCAGCCCGAAGGTATCGACATCGCACTCGATGATTTCCGCCAGACAGCCCACGTTCTCGGGCACCGACGGATCGCCCGGCGATGCGATCTCGTGCCCGCTCTTCAGGAGACACACGCCGAACGGCGTCTTCTCGCGCAGGCAGCCGCGCGCCATGTCGAGATAGCGTGCCTCGAAAATCTTGAGCGGCAAAAGCCCGCCGGGGAAAAGCACGGTGTGCAGCGGAAACAGCGGCACGTCGAAGAGAACGGGACTCGCGGGATTCGAGGACATCGCACCCCTCCAGGGTGGACCGCCGGCGCGGCGATCAGGTTCGCGTAGTGCTCGCGCTCTCATCCACGGGAATGGGCGCGTCACGATGCCGCACGATCACGGTTGCAGCGTCGCGAAAGCGCGCGGCGAGCGCCTCCGCGATATACACCGAGCGATGCTGCCCGCCCGTGCAGCCGATTGCGACGGTGAGATAACTGCGGTTGTCGTCGCGAAAACGCGGCAGCCATTTACCGACGAAGCCGCCGATATCGTCGATCATCTCGCCGACCATCGGCTGGGCCGAGAGATAGTCGATGATCGGCTGATCGCAGCCGGTGAACGGCCGCAACTCGCGGTCGTAGTACGGGTTCGGCAGCGTGCGCACGTCGAAGACGAGATCGGCGTCGAGCGGCACGCCGCGCTTGAATCCGAACGATTCGAACATCAGCGTGAGATCGGCGGCGTCCGTTTCGACGAAGCGCCGGACCCACGCGCGCAGCACGTTCGCGCGCAGATTGCTCGTGTCGATCTGATGCCCGTATTCCGCGAGTCCCGCGACGAGTTCGCGTTCCCGCTCGATGGCTTCGCCAAGCGAGTTCAGCACGCCCACGCTCGCGTCGTGCCCCGGCGGACCGGACAGCGGATGACGGCGGCGCGTCTCCGAGAAGCGTTGAATGAGCGCCTGCGTGCTGGCGTTGAGGAACAGCACGCGCAAGTCGTAGGCTTTCGTGAGGTTGTCGATGATGGACGGCACTTCGTCGAGCGAAAGGCTCGAACGGGCGTCGATCGCGACGGCGAGACGCTGCTGCCCCTCGCTCGCGAGATACGCGGCGAGTTCGGGCAGAAAGCGCGGAGGCAGGTTGTCGACGCAGTAGTAGCCGCCGTCTTCGAGCGCATTGAGCGCGACGGACTTGCCGGAGCCGGAAATGCCGGTAATCAGGATGATACGCATGGAAGTGTGCTCGTTCGCTTCATCTTAGCACCTGCGTATCGTACGGACTTCGTGCGAATTCCGTGAAGACGCGCGGGCTTCAGATGAGTTTGCCGGGAAACTGGCTGTCCGGGTCCTGCATGGCAAGCCGCTGACGGTCCATGAAATCGCGCAACGTGTCGATGCCGCGCAATTGCAGGATGGTATTACGCACTGCCGCTTCGACCAGCACAGCAAGGTTGCGGCCAGCCGCCACCTGAATCGTCACTTTGCTGATGGGCAGGCCGAGCACATCGACGGTCTGGCTTTCGAGCGGCAGGCGCTGGAATTCGCCGTCCGGGCGGCGCACGAGCTGCACGATCAGCTTGAGCTTCATCTTCCGGCGCACGGCGGTCTCGCCGAAGATGGTCTTGATATCGAGCAGGCCGAGGCCGCGCACTTCCAGCAGGTTTTGCAGAAGCGGCGGGCAGCGTCCTTCGACGAAATCGGGACCGAGACGGACGAAATCGACGGCGTCGTCGGCAACGAGTCCGTGGCCGCGGCTGATGAGTTCAAGGCCGAGTTCGCTTTTGCCGAGGCCGGAATCGCCCGTCAGCAGCACGCCCATGCCGAGAATGTCGATGAACACGCCGTGCAGCGTGGCGCGGGGCGCGAGAATGCGCGACATATACGCGCGCAGACTGTCGATGACGGCCGCCGCCGACATGCGCGTGGTGAAAAGCGGCGTCGACGAGCGCGTGCAGCGAAGCACGAGTTCGGGGGGCGCGCCTACTTCGCCGGCTACGACCAGAAACGGCGGCTCCAGCGCGATCAGCTCGGCCATGTGGCGCGAGCGGTCTTCGTCGGACTGACGCTGGTAGTAGTTGATCTCGGCGTCGCCCAGCACCTGAATGCGGTTCGGGTGAATGAGGTTCAGGTGGCCGACGAGGTCGGCGCTCGACGTTGCGTTCGCCACCGTTTCACTCGAAAACCCGCGTTCCCAGCCTTCGTGCCCGGTGAGCCAGCTGAGCTTCAGAGCGGCGGCGTTGTCGTCGAAAATACTTTGAGCGTTGATGCTGGACGTATCCATGAGGCCGGAACTCCGTTGGAAGCCGGGAGCAGCCTTCGCGTGACGAAGCCTTGAGCTTCGGTTCGCCGCATGGCGCTGCGTGTGACCGATTGTGCCGCAGAAGCACCGCGCGCGCGAGAAGCGTCAAAAGCGCGCGAGCGGCGCGGCGCGCT
The DNA here is from genome assembly GCF_023631445.1 of Caballeronia sp. GAWG1-5s-s. NCBI lineage: Bacteria > Pseudomonadati > Pseudomonadota > Betaproteobacteria > Burkholderiales > Burkholderiaceae > Caballeronia > Caballeronia sp. GAWG1-5s-s. Next base: position 433,107 of record NZ_JALQDC010000001.1, read on the forward strand.
CGCCACGCCTTTCAGAAGCGGTGGCCCGCGTCTAAGGAGCGATTACGGTTGCCATTGCGTGAGCACCTGATACAGCGCCTCACGGTCCTCTTCCTTGTGCAGACGCTCGCGCGCTTCGCTGTCGGAGAGCAGTTGCGCGATCTCCGAGAGAATTTCGAGGTGCTGCTGCGTGGCCTGTTCGGGCACGAGCAGGAAGATGAGTAGCGACACCGGCTGGCCGTCGGGCGATTCGAACGCAACCGGCTCGGCCAGGCGCACGAAGGCGGCGAGCGGTTGCTTCAGCCCCTTGATGCGGCCGTGCGGAATGGCGACGCCTTCGCCGAGCCCGGTCGAACCCAGGCGCTCGCGGGCGAAGAGGTTGTCGGTGACGATGCTGCGGGCGATGCCGTTCTGGTTCTCGAAAATCAGGCCCGCTTGCTCGAATACACGCTTCTTGCTGGTGACGGACAGTCCGAGAACCACGTTCTCGATGGGAAGAAATTTGGCTAAACGATTCATGTTGGCAGGCTGATGCGTGGCCTGATAGCTCCTCATCGTGGCTGCTGTCTGAAAGCGCTCACGGCGATGGTGATACGGAAGATGCGCTTGCGGCGTTCCCTGCGGCGTTCCCTGCGGCGTTCCTGTACTGCGGACCCCGATCATAACCGGCTCATTATAGAACAGGGGAAAGCACGATGGTGCGGCGCGCCATTGCAGTCGCCGCAATCGAATGTGCAGTACAAAGCCCGGAAAATCAATGCTTTGTGCCACGCCGTCATGCACTATGCAACAAAAACGCCGCCAATGGGCGGCGTTTGTCCGAAGCGGGCGTTTCTCTGGCGCTTTTCGATTCGAGGAATGCCTCGAATCGCGCCCGCCGATGGCCGGCGGGCTGCGTCGCTCGCGCGCCTGCCGCTCAGGGCGAGGGCGCTTCCAGACCGTGCGCTTCTTCGCGGTACTTCGCGGCTTCGTGCGCGTGACCCTGGATCTTGTCCTTGTGGCGAATGACCTGGCGGTCCAGCTTGTCGACCATCAGGTCGATAGCTGCGTACATATCAGCGTCACAACTCTCGATGAAAATGTCCTTGCCTTTCAGGTGCAGATTGATTTCCGCCTTGTTGCGCTTGTCCTTGTCCCTATGAGTGTCGACCGAGAGGACAACGTTGCCGTCCATCACCTGATCAAAATGACGGAGCACTCTGTCCAGCTTCGTGATCACAAACTCGCGCAACGCAGGCGTCAATTCGAGGTGGTGTCCACTGATCTTCAGATTCATAGTTGCTCTCCAAGCTAAGGGCCGTTGAATCACGGCGGCTCGTCCGATACCGGTCGGCTACGCGTCCCGCCGTGCGCGATGTTTGTACGCGCAAGGAACGGGCCGCTTGGCCGGCTCGTCCGCGCTTTCGCGATGCGGCCGGTAAAAGTCCACCGCGGTATGCGGTGAACCACAGAGACGGGTCAAAGAGACTTGCGCAGATTGACTGCGGGGATTTTCAGCGCCTCGCGGTATTTGGCGACGGTGCGCCGCGCAACCACGAAGCCTTGTTCCGCCAGCAGTTCGGCGATGCGGCTGTCTGAAAGAGGAGTTTTGGGGTCTTCCGCTCCTATCAGTTGCTTGATGAGGGCCCGGATCGCCGTGGACGATGCGGCGCCGCCCGTGTCGGTGGAAACGTGCGATCCAAAGAAGTACTTAAATTCAAGCGTCCCGAATGGGGTGAGCATGTACTTCCCGGTAGTCACACGGGAAACCGTCGATTCGTGTAAACCCAGCGTATCAGCAATCTCCCGCAAAACCAAGGGCCGCATGGCGATTTCACCATGCGCAAAAAAGTTCTTCTGACGCTCGACGATCGCCTGCGCGACGCGAAGAATCGTCTCGAAACGCTGCTGGATATTCTTGATCAGCCAGCGTGCTTCCTGAAGCTGTTGACGCAATGAACCACTGCCCGGATCGCCACGGTTGTTGCGCAAAATGTTCGCGTACAGATGGTTGATCCGCAGCCGCGGCACGATCTCCGGATTCAGTTCCGCGGTCCATCCGCTCGCGGATTTGCGCACCAGAATGTCCGGCACCACGTAGTCCGCTTCGCTCTTGCCGTACGCGGCGCCGGGAAACGGCTCCAGCGACCGGATCAGCACGTGCGCGTCCCGGAGCGCGTCGTCGCTTGCCTTCAGTTGCTTGCGCAAGCGCGTGAAGTCGCGCGCGGCGAGCAGTTCCAGATGGTTCGTGACGATTTCGAGCGCAAGCGTGCGCGTGGGCGACGGATCGAGCCGCAGCAATTGCAGCTTCAGACACTCCGACGCCGACCGGCCGCCGACACCCGGCGGGTCGAAACTCTGGAGCAAGGCCAATGCCGCGCTGAGTTCGTCGACATCGACTTCGAGTTCGTCCGGCAAATCTGCCTGAATTTCTTCGAGCGACGACGTGAGATACCCGTCCTCATCCAGCGATTCGATCAGGAACGTGATCAGCGCGCGGTCGCGCTGATTCGCCTGCGTCATGCGCAGTTGCGCGGTGAGATGGTCGCGCAGCGTCGTGGTCGATTCGTGGATTTGCAGCGGCGGCAGGTCGTCGTCGTCGGAGGCGTTGTTCGAGCGGCCGTAGTCTTCGAGATTCCAGTTGCTCGAATCCGTGCCGCCGTCGGACGCGAGGCCGTTGTACTCGTCGACGCCCTGCGGCTCGCTGCTTTCCGACCGTTCGGAACTCGACGAGCTGGACGTGGAGCCATTGCTCATCATCGGCTCGGGGGCGGCGCTGCTCGCGCCGGCCGTGGCAATCAGCGAACCGTCTGCGGCCACGCGAAGCGGGCTCGCGATCCAGTCGTCGTCGTTTTCCAGCAGCGGGTTCTGCGCGACGGCCATTGCCACTTCCTGCTGCAGTTCGAGCGTCGACAACTGCAGCAGCCGGATGGACTGCTGTAGTTGCGGGGTGAGCGCAAGATGCTGCGATAGGCGAAGTTGGAGGCTGGCTTTCATGGCAAGGTTTTATTTCATTGTAGAGAGTTTGCCACGCGCGCGAAACCTCGCGGCCAATCCAAAATTAGCGCAAAAAAGCGCGTGCCGCCTCGAGGGCGGCACGTAAGTTTTGCTGTTCCCGCTCGATGCAGTGCGGTAATTCACCGCATGCGCCGCGCGCCTGGCGTCGGCGCTACATGCGGAAATGCTCGCCGAGATACACGCGTCGCACGTTCTCATTCTCGATGATCTCGCTCGGCGCGCCGGCCGCCAGCACGCTGCCGTCGCTGATGATGTAAGCGTGGTCGCAAATGCCCAGCGTCTCGCGCACGTTGTGGTCCGTTATCAGCACGCCGATGTTGCGCTGCTTCAGGAACTTCACGATCTTCTGGATTTCGAGCACGGCGATCGGATCGACGCCCGCGAAGGGTTCGTCGAGCAGAATGAAACTGGGATTCGTCGCGAGCGCCCGTGCGATTTCCACGCGCCGCCGCTCGCCGCCCGACAGCGAGAGCGCCGGATTTTCACGCAGATGCGCAATCTGCAGTTCGTCGAGGAGCGCCTCGGCACGCTGCGTGATCGCGTCCTTCGACAGCCGCTTGCCCGATCCGTCCGTTTGCAGTTCCAGCACGGCGCGAATGTTCTGCTCCACGGTGAGCTTGCGGAACACGGACGCTTCCTGCGGGAGATACGATAGCCCAAGATGCGCGCGCTGATGGATCGGCAGCAGGCTGATGGACTTGCCGTCGAGATCGATCTCGCCCGCGTCGAGCGGCACGAGGCCGACGATCATATAAAACGACGTGGTCTTGCCCGCGCCGTTCGGGCCGAGCAGACCGACCACTTCGCCGCTCTTCACGTCGAGCGAGACGTCCTTCACGACGGTGCGCGAACCGTACCGCTTTTTCAGATTGCGGACGACGAGCGAACTCGATTTGCCGTCCGGCTTGCTTGGGGACATGGCGGGCGAATTCACTGCTGCGGCGTTCCTTGAATGGTGTTCGACGGCGCGAGCGTCGCGGGCGAGCCGTTGAGCGGCGCGGCGCCGCCGGAGCGGGGCGCGAGCATCGCGCGAACGCGGCCGCTCGGGTTGCCGGGGCCGGCCACGTCCTTGCCGGCGCTCGCCGTGTAGAAGTCTTTCTGCCCGTCGTACGTGATGACGCTGCCGCGCACTTCGTCCTGAACCGTGGTCAGACCTTGCAGGCGGCGCACCACGGCGCGCGTCGTGAGCTTGGTGAAGTCGTTCTTGCCGTCATAGTCGATGCGCACGGCGTTGCCTTCGATGTATTCGTCGACGCCGTCGCGCTTCTGGCGGAAGTACGAGAGATTGCTGCCGGTGGACGTGCCGGTCGCGTACTGATAGCCCTGCGGATCCTGCGTGACTTCCACGCGATCCGCCTTGATGACGATGGTGCCCTTGGTCGCGACGACGTGACCGGTGAAGACGTTCTTCTGGTTCAGGTCGTCGTAGGACATGTTGTCCGCTTCGATGTTGAGCGGCTTGTCGCGGTCGGCTTTTTCGGCGTGCGCGGCGGGCGCGAAGCCCGCGAGCGGCAGCGCGACGAACGCGGCTGCGGCTGCGGCCAGCGCGGCCCGCATCACACACCTCACGCGCGCGGTGGTGCGATGCGCGAACGTTGCGCCCGCGGGGCCGCCATCGGGACGAGGGAAGCTGTGGTTCATGCAGTCAAGATCAGGATGGAATCCCGGGTTCACTTGGAGGAGCCGCCATTGATATCCGTGGCCGCGATCGCGCCGCGCACGTTACCGAAGAGCTTCATTTCCCGGGTGACGTTGTTGTAGTTCATGCCGTTGGCGGTCATCACCGACGGACCGCGCTGAAGTTTAACCGGCTTTTCCGTTTCGATGACATCGTCGTTCACCAGCACGCGAAAATGCTGCGAATCCGCCTGCATCTGCGGATCGCCGTAACCGGCCGCGCGCAGGATGCGGGCGTTGTCGTAGAGATTGACGATCGACACGTCGCCGTTCACCGTGCCGCGCTGCGCCGTGGCCGTCACGATAGGCTTTTGCGGCTGGAACATGCGCACTGCGGGCAGCGTCAGGTCGCTGTTCTCGTCGTCCTCGTAATGGACCATGGATTTGGCTGTCAGCCGGTACTGCGTCGTGCCGGTGGAATCCAGTTCCGAGACGGAGAAGTTATCCGCGAAGTAGTCGGGCGTGTGACGCTTGGGCTGCTCGGGCGCTTGCGGCGCGGAAGGCAGTGTAGCCTGCAACAGCCAGTACGTGATGCCCGCGAGCGCCGCCATCGCGAGAAGCGGCAACAGCGAAGTGAGGCGTCGGGTGGGCGGCATGGCGTCAGTCTCCGAGCGCCGCCGCGAGCAGCGCGTCATAGCCATCCTGCGCGCGCAGAATCGCATCGCACACTTCGCGCACGGCGCCGTGGCCGCCGCGTGCTTCGGTTACCCAATGCACGCGCTCTTTCACTTCCGCATGCGCGTTGGCCGGCGCGGCGGCGAAACCGCAGCGGCGCATGACGGCGAGATCGGGCCAGTCGTCGCCCATGTAACCGCATTCGGCGGCGGAGATGCCGGTCGCGTCGAGCAATTGCGCGAGCGCCACCGTCTTGTCCGCGACGCCCTGATAAAGATGCGTGATGCCCAGTTCCTTCGCCCGCGCCGCGACGATTCCCGACTGCCGCCCGGTGATGATCGCCGTCTGCACGCCGATACGTTCCAGCAGCTTCACGCCGTGGCCGTCGAGCGAATTGAACGACTTCATGGTGTCGCCTTCGGCGCTGAAGTACAGGCTGCCGTCGGTGAAAACGCCGTCGACGTCGAACACCATCAGCTTGATGCGGCTCGCGCGCTCGGCGGGAAAAGGCTTCTGCGCCATCAGATTACCTTCTTGGAGAAGAGGTCGTGCATGTTCAGTGCGCCGATCAGCGTCGCATCGGCATCGACGACCAGCATCTGATTGATGCGATGGCGCTCCATCAGTTCCACGGCTTCGACCGCGAGATGGTCCGGACCGATGGTGCGCGGATTGCGCGTCATCACGTCTGCGAGCTTAAGCGAGCGGAAGTCGCCGTCGCGCTGGAGAATGCGGCGCAGATCGCCGTCCGTGAAGATGCCTTCCACGTGGCGATTGCCGTTGATGACCGCCGTCATGCCCATGCGCTTGGCGGTGATCTGAAAAAGGGCGTCTGAAACGGTCGCGTCGAGCGGCACGACCGGAACCTCGTCGCCCACGCGCATCACGTCGCGCACGTAGGTCAGCAAACGCCGGCCGAGCGCGCCGCCGGGATGCGAGCGCGCGAAGTCGTCGGGGCCGAAACCGCGTGCGTCGAGGACCGCGACGGCGAGCGCGTCGCCGAGCGCCAACGCGGCGGTCGTGCTGGCGGTCGGCGCGAGGTTCATCGGGCAGGCTTCTTTTTCGACGCGCGCGTTCAGGTGCATGTCCGCGAGTTGCGCGAGGCTCGACTCCGGACGGCCCGTAATGGCGATGAGTTTCGCGCCGAGGCGCTTGATGAGCGGGAGAATGGCGACGAGTTCTTCGGTCTCGCCGGAGTTCGATAGAGCGATGAAAATGTCATCGGCGGTCACCATGCCGAGATCGCCGTGGCTGGCTTCAGCCGGATGCACGAAAAACGCCGGCGTGCCGGTGGACGCGAGCGTGGCAGCGAACTTGCGCGCGACGTGTCCCGACTTGCCGATACCCGACACAACCACGCGGCCGCGACAGCCGAGCAGGGCTTCGACTGCGTTGGTGAAGTTGTCGTCGAGAAGGTCCGAGAGACCGCGAACCGCGTCCGCTTCGATCTGGATTACGCTGCGAGCCAGCGCCAGTGCCCGGTCGCCATTGATTTTCGCTATCATTCGCGGAGTATAGCAAAGGCGTTTCTTCGCCGCGCCTTACGGTGCGCGGCGCGCCGCCGCTTATCCGCCCCCGCGAGCCCTGGCATCAGGGGCTTCCCACGACACCGAAAACGCCGCGCCGGACACGTATCGGCGCGCTGACGACGAGGACGCTGGACGGATGACTTCTCCGCTCGAAATGACGCTGTTGTTGCTGCTGTGTTCGGTGGCGGGCGTCGTCGTATTTCGTTTTTTCAACTTGCCGCCGATGCTCGGTTATCTGGCGGTCGGCATTATCGTCGGTCCGCACGCGGCCGGTATCGCACCGGATACCGAGCGCGCGCAGCACCTCGCCGAATTCGGCGTCGTGTTCCTGATGTTCTCCATCGGTCTCGAATTCTCGCTCGCGAAGCTGCGCTCGATGCGGCGCATCGTCTTCGGGCTCGGCGCGAGCCAGGTTGGCGCGACGATCGTGTTCGCGCTCGTCGTCGGGTGGATCGCGCATTTCTGGACCACGATGTCGTGGCAGGCGAGCTTCGCGCTCGGCGGCGCGCTTTCCATGTCTTCCACCGCCATCGTCAGCAAGCTGCTCGCGGAGCGGCTAGAACTGGAATCGGAGCACGGCCGCAATATCTTCGGCGTGCTGCTGTTCCAGGATCTCGCGGTCGTGCCGCTGCTCATCATCATCGCGGCGTTCGCGAACGGCAATTCGTCGCAACTGGTGATGTGGCTCGGCATCGCGGCGGTAAAGATCGTCGTCGCGCTGACGGTTTTGCTGTTCCTCGGCCAGAAGTTCATGACGCGCTGGTTCGATCTCGTCGCGCGGCGGCGCTCGCAAGAGCTGTTCATGCTGAACCTGCTGCTGGTGACGCTCGGCGCGGCGTTCATCACGGACAAGTTCGGGCTGTCGCTCGCGCTCGGCGCGTTCATCGCGGGCATGCTGATCGCGGAAACGCCGTACCGGCATCAGGTGGAAGAAGACATCAAGCCGTTTCGCGACGTGCTGCTCGGCGTATTCTTCGTGACGACCGGCATGCTGCTCAATCCGCGCGTGATCTGGGAGCACCCGCTTCTCGTGCTCGCGTTTTTCGTCGTGCCGATTCTGCTGAAAGCCGTGATGATCACCGGCCTCGCGCGCCTGTTCGGCTCGCCGCCCGGCGTCGCCATGCGCACCGGGCTCGGGCTCGCGCAGGCGGGCGAATTCGGCTTCGTGCTCCTGAACCTCATTCTGGATTCGCATCTGGTCGATGCCACCATTCTTCAGGCGCTCCTTTCCGCGATGCTGCTCTCCATGCTCGCCGCGCCGTTCATCATCCAGAACGCGGACCGAATCGTGCTGCGGCTGTCGTCGACGGAATGGATGCTGCAATCGCTGCAAATGACGAAGATCGCGACGCAAAGCCTCAAGCAGAGCGGCCACGTCATCATTTGCGGTTATGGCCGCGCCGGGCAGAACCTCGCGCGCATGCTGGAACAGGAAGGCATTTCGTACGTGGCGCTCGATCTCGACCCGGATCGCGTGGCGGCTGCCGCGGCGGCGGGCGAATCGGTCGTGTTCGGCGATGCCGGGCGGCGCGAATCGCTCGTCGCGGCGGGGCTGAACCGCGCGGCGACGGTCGCGATCACGTACGCGAACACGCCGTCGGCCATGCGCGTGCTGCACAACATCCACGAACTTGCGCCGACGCTGCCGGTGATCGTGCGCACGGTGGACGACGCCGATCTCGAAAAGCTGACCGCCGCGGGCGCGACGGAAGTGATTCCGGAGATCGTCGAAGGCAGTCTGATGCTCGCCTCGCATACGCTCGTGCTGATGGGCGTGCCGATGCGCCGCGTCGTGCGGCGCGTGGAAGAAATGCGCGATGCGCGCTACAGCCTGTTGCGCGGCTATTTTCACGGCGCGGACGACCTCGACGACGACGATGGCCACGAGCAGGTGCGGCTACAATCCGTACCGATCGACGAACATTCGGAGGCGGTCGGGCATTCGCTCGACGATCTCGGTCTCGTCGGCAACGGTGTCGAAGTGACCGCCATTCGCCGTCACGGCATCCGGGGCGTCCAGCCGGACCCCGAAACCAGGCTCCGCGCGAACGACATCGTCGTGTTGCGCGGCCTGCCCGAAGTGCTCGCGCAGGCCGAGGAACGGCTTTCGCGCAATCGCCGGGCAGCCTAACGTTCTCTTCATCAGGCAAGCGCGGCCTCGCAGCGCGGATTTCCGGAGAAGTCATGTCCACCATTTCATCGAGCGCTTCGTCTGCATCGTCAGATGCCGCGCGGTTCATCAAGGAGCGCGTGCGCACGGTCGAAGACTGGCCACAAGCCGGCGTCCAGTTTCGCGATATCACGCCTGTCCTGCAGGACCGCCGCGCGCTGCGCACGCTCATCGACCTGTTCGTGCAGCGTTATATCGACGCGAACCTGAACGTCATCGCGGGCATGGATGCGCGCGGGTTCATCATCGGGCCGATTCTCGCGTACGAGCTGAGTCTCGGTTTCGTGCCGATTAGAAAGAAGGGCAAGCTGCCGTACAAGACGCTCTCGCAGTCGTACGAACTGGAATACGGCAGCGCGACGGTCGAGATTCACGAGGACGCGTGCCAGCCCGGCGATCGCGTGGTGATCGTCGACGATCTGGTGGCGACCGGCGGCACGATGATGGCCGGCAAGATCTTGCTGGAGCGGCTCGGCGCGCAGGTCGTCGAAGCGGCGGCGATCATCGACTTGCCCGACCTCGGCGGCTCGAAGCTGCTGCGCGACGGCGGCTTGCCGCTCTACACGGTCTGCGAGTTCGGAGGCCATTGATGCCGCACGTGCTGCTGTTTCTGGCGACATCGGTGGCAATCACCATCGCGCCGGGGCCGGACAATCTGCAAGTGCTCGCGCGCGGCATCTCGCAAGGCCGGCTCGCGGGCGTCGTCGCGGCGCTGGGTTTCGCATGCGGCGTGATCTTTCATACGACGCTCGCCGCTCTGGGCGTCGCGGCGCTCTTGCGCTCGTCGCCGCTCGCGTTTCAGGCGGTGAAGTTCGCGGGCGCGGCGTATCTCGTGTGGATCGGCATCAAGGCGCTGCGCAGCCACGGTCTCGCGACGGCGCACGCGCGACCGAGTCAGCCGCTGTCGACCGTGTTCCGCCAGAGCGTGCTCGGCAACATGCTCAATCCTAAGGTCACGCTGTTCTTCATCGTGTTCCTGCCGCAGTTCGTCGATCCGCACGGCGCGCAAAGCGTGATGCTCCAGATGTTCGAGTTGGGCGGCGTGTTCATGTTGCAGACCGTCGCGGTGTTCTCGCTTTTCGGCATCGGCGCGGGGATGATCGGCGCGTGGCTCAAGCGCCGTCCGCGCGTGGGCGTCTGGCTGGATCGGCTCGCGGGCGTGACCTTCATCGCGCTCGGCATTCGCGTGGCGCTGCGCGACTGATTTCGCTGTGCCGCGCCGCGCCTGCGCGCGTCCTTACTTCATCACGGTCTCGCCGGAGCTTTCATGACTTTGCCTTGCCTCGTCGCCGCCCGCCGTTTCGACGCCGCCGCGCACGCGCCGTTCTTTATCGGCGATGAACGCGTCGGCTGGATTCGCAAGACGGATGTCGCGTTGCTCGCGCGCTGGCCGGAAACATTCGTGATTGGCGACGACGCCGTGCGCCTGAACGTGTCGCTCGACGATATCGATAAGCGCAGCGCGGCGCTCGCCACGGTCATCGCCGCGCTGCACGCCGACGGCAATATTCCCGGCTGGCGCGACGAGACGTACGCGATCCGCAATCACTTCGACGCCGCGCCGCTCGCGTTCATCGAACGCGCGGCCTCGCGCTTCTTCGGCACGATCACTTACGCGGTGCATGTGAACGGCATCGTAAAATATCGGGATAGCGCGCCGCGGCTCTGGATCGCGCGGCGCAGCCACACCAAGTCGACCGATCCCGGCATGCTGGACAACGTGGTGGCGGGCGGCATCGGCTGGGGCTACGGGCTCATGCCGACGCTCGCGAAAGAATGCTGGGAAGAAGCGGGCATGCCCGAAGAGCTGGCCATGACCGCGACGCCCGGCGGCACGTTCCACGTCCTGCAATCGGCGCCGGAAGGCACGCAGGCCGAACAGATCTTCGTGTACGACATCGCCTTGCCGCCGGACTTCACGCCGCGCAATCAGGATGGCGAAGTCGCCGAGCATCGCGAGGCGAGCATCGACGAAGTCGCGCGCTGGATCGAAGAAGGCGAGATGACCGTCGATGCGAGCCTTGCGACGCTCGACTGCCTGCTGCGCCATCGCTGGATCGACGAAGACGCCTGTCAGGGAATCGAGGCGCTTTACGCGCCGCCGCCCGTTTGAACATCGAGCATCAACGCATTGAGGAAGGAGTAACCGGTTCATGTCGACCGAACATAGTTTTATCCTGAAGTTGTCGTGCCCGGACCGGCCGGGAATCGTGCATGCCGTCTCCGGCTTTCTGTTCGATCTCGGCGCGAACATTCTCGATTCGGCGCAATTCGGCGACAGCCGCACCGGCGAATTCTTCATGCGGGTGCATTTTCAGGAAGTGGGCGGCGACCCGGGCCTCGACGCGCTGCGCAAGTCGTTCGCGACGCTCGCCGATGAGTTCGGCATGCGCTGGGAATTGCACGATGCATTGGCGAAGCCGCGCGTCGTCATCATGGTGTCGAAGATCGGCCATTGCCTGAACGACCTGCTGTTCCGCTATCGCACGGGGCAGTTGCAGATCGAGATTCCGGCGATCGTCTCGAACCACAAGGATTTTTATCAGCTCGCCGCGAGCTACGACATTCCGTTCCACCACTTGCCGCTCAACGGCGGCACCGCGCAGGCGAAGGCCGCGCAGGAAGCGCGCGTGATGGAGATCATCGACCAGCACGATACCGATCTCGTCGTGCTCGCGCGCTACATGCAGATTCTGTCGCCCGACATGTGCGACAAGCTCGCCGGCCGCGCGATCAACATCCACCACTCGTTCCTGCCGAGCTTCAAGGGCGCGAAGCCGTACTATCAGGCGTTCGACCGCGGCGTGAAACTGATCGGCGCAACCGCGCACTATGTGACGACGGATCTGGACGAAGGCCCGATCATCGAGCAGGAAGTGGAGCGCGTGGACCACAGCATGACGCCGGATCAGTTGACGGCGATCGGCCGCGACGTCGAGTGCGTGACGCTCGCGCGAGCGGTGAAATGGCATGTGGAGCATCGCATCGTCCTGAACGGAAGCAAGACGGTCGTGTTCCGCTAGACGCTGCTGGACGCTGCTAGACGCCAAACGCAAGAAAGCCCGCTGGTCTTCGGATCGAGCGGGCTTTTTTGCTTCTGGGCGGCTGTGGTCAGACGAGCCGCAGATAGATCAGCTCGCGCTTGATGTACGCATAGAAAATCGGCGCGGCGATGACACCCGGCAAGCCGAATGCGGCTTCCATCGCCAGCATGGCAAGCAGGAGTTCCCACGCGCGCGCCTCGATCTGCCCGCCGATGATTCGCGCGTTCAGGAAGTATTCGAGCTTGTGAATGACGATGAGAAAGCCGAGCGACGCGACCGCCGTGCCGAACGACACCGAAAACGAGATCGCGACGATGATCGTGTTCGAGATCAGATTGCCGATGACTGGCAAGAGCCCGAGGATGAACGTGATCAACACCAGCGTCTTGGAGAGCGGCAGGCGCTCGTGAAAGAGCGGCAGCGCGACGAGAAGATAGAGCGCGGTGAACGCGGCGTTGATCGCCGAAATCTTGATCTGCGCGAACACGATGCGGCGGAACGCGTCGGCAAAACGCGAGACGCGCGTGACGAGCGCCGTCGAAAGCGGCAGCCGATGCGTCTGCTTCGGCGCGCCCACCGCGATGATCGCGCCGATGATCATGCCGATCAAAATGTGCCCGAAGCCGCGCGCCATGTCGCGGCCGCCTTCCTGCAACTGCTCCGAATGCTTGCGCATGAGTTCGGCGGCGCGTTCCTTCATCTGGCCGGCGTCGACCGGCAGATAGTTGGCGATCCAGTCCGGCACGCGCAGCCGCGCATGCGATGTGACGCTCACCAATTGGTCCAGCAGCCGCTGGAGGCTCGGGACGTCGTGCTCGAAATGCTCGATCGTCGCGATGGTAAGGCCGGTCAGCCCGCCGATGATGATGGCCGAGATCAGCACGACCGCGATCAGCCGCGCGCCCTTGCTCATCACGTGCCGCTCGATGACGGGCGCGATCATGTGCACCAGCTGGAACACGAGCATGCCGGCGAGCAGCGCGCCCAAGAGCTTGAGGTGCAACACGAGGAATATGGCGAGGAACGCCGCGATGTAACTGCCGATCTCCACGGCGGGGAGCTTGGGCAGGCTCATGTCGCTCGTCAGCCTGACGGGGCGCGCCGGCATGTCCCGTACGCGTCGCTCCTCGTTGGCCGCTTCGTTGCGCTTCCCCATGACTGCGTTCCCTTTTCGCTGCTGCCTACCACGGTTGTTCTTGCCGCCGGGCTGCGGCGGTTGTCAGGCGGCCGACTTCGGACGCTGGAGCAGCGGCGCGAGGTAGCGGCCCGTGAAGCTCGCCTTCGACTTCGCGACCTGCTCCGGCGTCCCTTGCGCGATGATCTGCCCGCCGCCCGCGCCGCCTTCCGGACCGAGGTCGATCACCCAGTCGGCGGTTTTGATCACGTCCAGATTATGCTCGATGATGACGACTGTGTTGCCCTGATCTCGCAACCGGTGGATCACTTCGAGCAAGAGCGCGATGTCGTGGAAGTGCAGGCCGGTCGTCGGTTCGTCGAGGATATATAGCGTCCGACCGGTATCGCGCTTGCTCAGTTCCAGCGAAAGCTTCACGCGCTGGGCTTCGCCGCCCGAAAGCGTGGTCGCCGACTGGCCGAGGCGAATGTAGCCGAGGCCCACCTCGAGCAGCGTCTTCAGCTTGCGCGCGACGACCGGCACCGCCTTGAAGAACTCGTGCGCGGCTTCCACCGTGAGGTCGAGCACTTCGCTGATGTTCTTGCCTTTGTACTGGATATCGAGCGTCTCGCGGTTGTAACGCTTGCCGTGGCACACGTCGCAAGGCACATAAACGTCCGGCAGAAAGTGCATTTCCACCTTCAGCACGCCGTCGCCCTGACAGGCTTCGCAGCGTCCGCCCTTGACGTTGAACGAGAAGCGGCCCGCTTCGTAGCCGCGCTCCTTCGCCGCCGGCACGCTCGCGAACAGTTCGCGAATGGGCGTGAACAGGCCGGTGTAAGTGGCCGGATTCGAGCGCGGCGTGCGGCCGATCGGCGATTGATCGACGGCGATCACCTTGTCGAAGTGCTCCAGACCTTCGATGGATTCGTACGGCGCCGGCTCCGTCGACGAGCCATACAAGTGCTGCGCGACCGCGTGCTGAAGCGTGTCGTTGATGAGCGTCGACTTGCCCGAACCGGAAACGCCCGTCACGCATGTCAAAAGGCCGACCGGAAGATCGAGCGTGACGTGCTTGAGGTTATTGCCGTGCGCCTCGACGATGCGCAGCCGCCGCTCGTCCGGCGCATTGCGCTTTTCCGGATAGCTGATCGTGCGCTTGCCGGACAAATATTGTCCCGTGATGGAGTTCGGGTCTTTCTGCACCTGAAGCGGCGTGCCCTCCGCGACGATCACGCCGCCGTGCTCGCCCGCGCCCGGACCCATGTCGACCACGTAATCGGCCATGCGGATCATGTCTTCGTCGTGCTCGACGACGATCACCGAATTGCCGATATCGCGCAGATGCTTGAGCGTGTCGATCAGACGGTCGTTGTCGCGCTGATGCAGGCCGATGGACGGCTCGTCCAGCACGTACATCACGCCTGTCAGCCCCGAGCCGATCTGGGATGCGAGCCGGATGCGCTGCGCTTCGCCGCCGGAGAGCGTCTCCGCGCTGCGTTCCAGCGACAGGTAATCCAGCCCGACGTTATTGAGGAACGACAGACGCGCGACGATTTCCTTGATGACCTTGTCGGCGATCTCGCCCTTCGCGCCGTCCAGACGCAGCGTCTGAAAGTAGCCGAGCGTGTCGCGCAGCGGCCAGCCGCTCACTTCGTAGATGCCGCGCGCCTGATCGCCCGAGCCGACCTTGACAAACCGCGCCTCGCGCCGCAGACGCGTGCCTTCGCACGCCGGGCACGGCTGATTGTTCTGGTATTTCGCCAGTTCTTCGCGCACGGCGGTCGAATCCGTCTCGCGGTAGCGCCGCTCCAGATTCGGGATGATGCCTTCGAACGCATGCTCGCGCACCGACGCGCGACCGCGCTCGTTGATGTACGAGAACGGAATGGCCTGCTTGCCCGAGCCGAAGAGCAGCGTCTTGCGCACTTTCTCGGGCAGTTCCTCGAACGGCGCGTCGATATCGAATTCGTAGAATGCGGCGAGGCTCTGCAGCATCTGAAAATAGAACTGATTGCGCCGGTCCCAGCCCTTCACCGCGCCCGCCGCCAGCGACAGCGACGGATGCGCGACCACGCGCTTCGGATCGAAGAACGTGATCTGGCCGAGTCCGTCGCATTCGGGGCACGCGCCCATCGGGTTGTTGAACGAGAAAAGACGCGGCTCCAGTTCCTGCAGCGAGTACGAGCAGATCGGGCACGCAAACTTCGAGCTAAATAGCTTCTCGTGGTCCGTGTCCATTTCGAGCGCGATCGCGCGGCCGTCGGCGAGGCGCAGCGCGGTCTCGAACGATTCCGCGAGACGCTGCTTCATGTCGGGGCGCACTTTCAACCGGTCGATCACCACGTCGATCGTGTGCTTGTCGTTCTTCTTGAGCTTCGGCAGCGAATCGACTTCATAGATTTTCGCGACGCCTTCGTTGGCCGTGCCGCCGCCCGAGCGAATCCGAAAGCGGATGAAGCCCTGCGCCTGCATTTCCTCGAATAATTCGACGTGCTCGCCTTTGCGGTCCGCGACCACGGGCGCGAGAATCATCAGCTTGGTTTCTTCGGGCAGCGCGAGCGCGGCGTCCACCATTTGCGAGACGCTTTGCGCTTCCAGCGGAATCAGATGATCGGGGCAATACGGAGTGCCGACGCGCGCATAGAGAAGACGCAGATAATCGTGAATCTCGGTGACCGTGCCGACCGTCGAACGCGGATTATGCGACGTGGCTTTCTGCTCGATCGAAATAGCCGGCGACAAACCTTCGATCAGATCGACGTCCGGCTTTTCCATCAGCTGTAGAAATTGCCGCGCGTAGGCCGAGAGACTTTCCACGTAACGGCGTTGGCCTTCGGCGTAAAGCGTATCGAACGCGAGCGACGACTTGCCCGACCCGGACAACCCCGTAATCACGATCAGCTTGTGACGCGGCAAGTCGAGACTGACGTTCTTCAGATTGTGGGTGCGAGCCCCACGAATACGAATTTCTTCCACGAGTTTGTTCCGGCGACGAGCGGGGAATGAGGGGGGCCAAACCTGCTACTATAACGACTTTTGCAGGGCGCGGCGCCCGCGCACCCCGTGCCGCGGACGGGCCCAGGCCGCTCGCCGCGGGCCTTGCGGCGGTCTTGCCGGCGCAGCGGGCAGCGGCCATGCGCGCCGAGTCGTCCGCTGCATATGGTGCCGTTTCGAGCAAGAACAAGGCGGCCGCGCCTGACGTCGCAAAAGGCCGGGCCAGACGCGACCCTCATTCATTTCCCGTCTCTGATGTCCAATCCGTCTGCCACGTCCGCACGTCTCTCCGCGCCGGAATTGCGCGCGACCGTGTCGCTCGCTGCCATCTTCGCGCTGCGCATGCTCGGTCTCTTCATGATCATGCCGGTCTTCTCCGTCTACGCGAAAACGATTCCCGGCGGCGACAACGTGCTGCTCGTCGGCATTGCGCTGGGCGCTTACGGCGTCACGCAGTCGATGCTCTATATCTTCTACGGCTGGATCTCCGACAAGCTCGGGCGCAAGCCGGTCATCGCGTTCGGGCTGCTGGTGTTCGCAATCGGCAGCTTCGTCGCGGCCGTCGGGCATTCCATGGCGTGGATCATCGCCGGACGCGTGATTCAGGGCATGGGCGCGGTGTCGTCGGCGGTGATCGCGTTCATCGCCGATCTCACGCACGAGGAAAACCGCACGAAGGCCATGGCGATGGTGGGCGGCAGCATCGGCGTGTCGTTCGCGGTGGCGATCGTCGGCGCGCCGATCCTCTTTCACTGGATCGGCATGAGCGGGCTTTTCACGGTGATCGGCGCGCTGTCCATCGTGGCGGTCGGCGTGGTGCTGTGGATCGTCCCCGATCCGCCGGCGCGCCCGGTGCACGTCAAGGCGCCCTTCAGCGAAGTGCTGCATAACGTCGAACTGCTGCGCCTCAATTTCGGCGTGCTCGTCCTGCACGCGACGCAGACGGCGCTCTTTCTCGTCGTCCCGCGCATTTTGGAGGCGGGCGGGCTGCCGGTGGCGTCGCACTGGAAAATCTACCTGCCGGTCATGGGGCTCGCTTTCGTCATGATGGTGCCGGCGATCATCGCGGCCGAGAAGCGCGGCAAGATGAAGGCCGTCATGCTCAGTGCAATCGGGCTTATCCTGTTCGGACAGTTGTTATTGGGCGCGGCTCCCCATACGCTATGGTCCGTGGCCGCGATTCTGTTCGTGTACTTCCTGGGCTTCAACGTGCTGGAGGCGTCGCAGCCGTCGCTCGTGTCCAAGCTCGCGCCGGGCACGCGAAAGGGCGCGGCAGCGGGCGTCTACAATACGACGCAGTCCATCGGCCTCGCCCTGGGCGGAGTGGTCGGCGGCTGGCTGCTGAAGCTGGACGGACCGAGCGCGGTCTTCTTCTCGTGCTCGGCGCTCGTGCTGGCGTGGCTTGTCGTTGCAATGTGGATGAAGCCGCCGCCGCGCAAGGCCGGGCGCGCGGCTTGAAGAGACGTTTAATCATTTGAATCCAATCAGACGTGCTGTCGGGCTTCGCATGAGAGCGACGCCTGCGCGAACAGCGCCGCACGGCTGACAGTAGGCAAAGAATCAACCGGAGAAATCATGGCATCTGTCAACAAGGTCATACTCGTAGGCAATCTGGGCGCGGACCCGGAAACGCGCTACCTTCCGAGCGGCGACGCCGTGGCCAACATTCGTCTCGCGACGACCGACCGCTACAAGGACAAGGCGTCCGGCGAGATGAAAGAGCTCACCGAGTGGCACCGTGTCGCGTTCTTCGGCCGGCTCGCGGAAATCGTCAACGAATACCTGAAGAAGGGCTCGTCGGTGTACATCGAAGGCCGCATCCGCACGCGCAAGTGGACCGATCAATCGGGACAAGAACGCTATTCGACCGAAATCGTCGCTGACCAGATGCAAATGCTGGGCGGTCGCGGCGGCGCGGGCGGCGGCGGCGACGATGGCGGCTACAGCCGCAGCGCGCCGATGGAACGCTCCGGCGGCGGCGGTGGCCGGGCGCCTTCGGGCGCGGGCGGCGGACGTGCGGGCGGCTCCGGTGGCGGCGCGAGCCGTCCGAGCGCGCCTGCGGGCGGCGGCTTCGACGACATGGACGACGACATTCCGTTCTGATAAGCGCTTCGGCGCGCGACGCATCGAGAAAACGGGCCTTCTGCTTCTGGCAGGAGGCCCGTTTTTTATTTCTCTCAGTGTTTTTTGGCAGTTTCCGACGTGCATTCGCTATTTACTGGCGGCGATTGGAAGGCTGCTGGGTGAATCGCTGTCATTCGGCACATATTCGCATCAGGCGTAATCGGACTAGTCCGATGGTTTCGAAATAGCCCAGAACTTATTTTGATGGAAAATATTCTGAAATGCTGAGAGAGCTATGTTTGCGGTTTGTCATCTAATTGCGGAAACGCGATTCTGAGAATACGTAAGATTCAATAACGCTGATTGCATGCGTGCTCGATTTTACGTGCGCGTCAGGGCGTTAATCTGCGAGCGAATGCATGGCGTTGCGACGTCGCGAGCGTCGAAAAGCGCCACTAAACATAGAAAACAGCCGAGGGCCTATTGATGCTTCGTGTAGTGTTGGCCGACGACCATCCTTTCGTAGTCCTTGGAATGAAGGCGCTTATCAATGCGGACGAAGGATTGTTCGTCACGGGCGAAGCCAGAAATGCCAGTACTTTGCTTACTGAGCTCCGAAAGGCACCGTGCGATGTGCTCGTCACCGATTTCGCCATGCCCGAGCCGGGGTGCGACGCACAGGACGGGCTTTGCCTGATCCGCAAGGTCAGGCAGGATTGGCCAGACATAAGCATTGTCGTGCTGACTAGCGTCAGCAATGTTGCCATTCTCCGCTCGATTCTGAATGCCGGCGCAATGGCCCTCGTCGACAAGGCCGAACCCATTGAACTCGTCCCGAGTGCTGTGAAGCAAGCGAGCGTCGGCCGCCGCTACGTGAGTGCATCGTTTCGCGCGGCGCTCGCGGAGGCCGGCGCCGAAACGCATTCTTCGCCCGATGCGCCACGCCTCTCCCCGAGGGAAATCGAAGTGGTGAAGCTATTCGCGAAAGGCCGCTCCATCACCGAGATCGCGAGAGAGCTGCAGCGCGACGTGCGGACCATCAGCCGACAAAAACGCGATGCAATGAACAAGCTCGGCGTGAAGAACGATCCCGGTCTCTTCGCGTTCGTGCGGGCACGCGGACTATGCTGATTTGCGTAGGACCGCATTTCCAATTCAGATGCATCTTATGTCTTTTAGGGGGTTGGTGCCCGATGCTTATATTCGGGATCAGGTCTGCGTGTCGGACTTCATAACTAAGGGTTCGTGTCGATGGAATTCGGGAATGGTAGCGAGGTCTTCTCGCGTGCGCGGCGTATAAGGTTGGCAATTGCGGACGACCATCCGCTCGTCATTCTGGCAATCGAGCGGCTTGCAGCGAACTTTCCGAACGTGGAAGTCGTCAGCCGAAGCGCCAATTCCACGCAATTGGATGATTCGCTGACACGCGGCGATTGCGATGTCGCTCTCGTGGATTTTTATATGCCGGGCGGCCGATACGGAGACGGCATACAGCTCATTCAACACATCGCGCATTGTTATCCGGACGTTCGCATTATCGTTCTGTCGCGCAATGATAATGCGGCACTCGTCAGGCAAGCATTGGACGCCGGCGCGCACGCGTTCCTGAGCAAGGAAGACCGGCTCGATCTGGTGTACGTCGCCATCGTATCGGCCATCGCCAACGAAACGTACCTCGGCCCAGCCGTGCGGCGAACCATGGCGGTAGCGAATGTCGAGAGCCGCGCCCGCTTCATTCGCCAGCGCCTGACGACGCGGGAACTCGAAGTCATCGAGCGTTATGCGCGAGGCGCGAACGTGACGGAAATCGCGAAAGAACTGGACCGCAGCGTGAAGACCATTAGCGCTCAAAAATGCGCGGCCATGCGCAAGCTGGATTTGTCGACTGACGCCGATCTTTACCGATTCATTGCCGACAGCGATCTGCTCTGAGAGCAAGCAGTAATCGCCTCAAGAATAAAAGCGAGTGCAGGGAGCGCAGCGCGCCGTCCACCGGACGGTTACTCGCTATCAGACCAATAAGATGCAAATGAGAGAACATTCGCCGCTGAGGGCCATCGTTGCGGACGATCATCCGGCAGTCGTCAAGGGGATTGCGACTTATCTGGAGCGAGACGGCGCAATTCGAGTGGTCGCCACTGCGCAGAACTCATCGCAATTGGCCGAAGCGGCCGCATCCGTGCCGTGCGATTACATCTTCGCCGATATCGGCATGCAAGGCATTGACGGGGAAAGCAATTCGATCGCGTTTCTCAAGCGTTTCCTGTGGCAGAAAACCCGGCCCCGCGTGATCGTCGTCACCATGATGTCACATAACCGCATGTTGGCCGGTCTCATTCAATTGGGAATCGACGGCATCGTCGACAAGCGCGATTCCCTCCAGTGTCTTCTTGAAGCCGTATCCACCACGCGGGAAGGTCGCTGCTTCCTTTCGCCTTCAGTGGACGAAGCGGTCGCCCGGCTCCCCGGTACGGCGCCGGCGCTGGCCGGCGTACTGAGCAAGCGCGAGTGGGAAGTTTTCCGGCTGTACGCGAGCGGCCTGCTGGTGCATGAAATCGCCAGGCGCTTCGGACGAAGCAGCAAGACCATCGCCACGCAAAAGCGCAGTGGCATGCGCAAGCTCGGGCTCGAGTCGGAAGGCGAACTCGTCGAATACTTGCGTCAAGTCGGGCTCGTCTGAGTACCAAGATTCCGCATTTTCGGAGCGCCATAAGAAATATTTCGGACGCCTCTGATTTTCCTCTGTTGCACGCACGATCAGACTCTTAAGTTGGTCATCGAGATCGCTCGGTGCAGTCCGCGCCATAAGGCGCGCGCATCGGAGCGCGCATCTTCTGAGAGAGTCGAATTGAGATCGTTGCTCGCACGCTGTTGGTTCGTCGTCAGCCTTCTTGTCTCACCGCTATGCTTCGCGTCCGGCGCGGCGCAGTCGCGGCCCGCAAGCGCGCCGCTGGCGGCGGTCTGGGATATCAGCGCGCTTCGTTTGCTGCCTGTGTTGATCGGTGTCGCGGCCGTTCTGGCGGTCACGCTTAGGGCGTTCATTCTCCTTCAGCGCGAGATGAACCGTCGCATCGAGACGGAGCAGCGTCTCGCGACCCAGTTGAGCTTTCAGCAGACGATGATGGAAGTCGTCCCGTATCCGCTCGTCGCGAAGAATATGGAGAACCGCTACATCGCGGTGAACCGCGCCTTCGAAGCGGCGCTCGGCGTGCGGCGCGAGGACGTCATCGGGCGCACGAGCATTGAAGCGGGCGCGTGGGGCGAGAAACACAGCCGGCTCGTGAACGAGATCTCCGCCGCCACGCTGCAGTCAGGGCAGGGGCAGGAGGTCGAGGCGGAATTCGTCGATAATCGCGGCCGCCCGCGTTGCGGACTCTTCTGGACGGGCGCGTTCTCGGCGGCCAACGGTGAGCGCATGGGCGTCGTCGGGACAATGATCGATATCACCGACATTCGGAATGCCGAAATGCACGCGCGCCAGACCGAGCAGCGCCTTCACGACGTGACGCGATCCCTGCCAGCGGTCGTTTTTCAGTTGCGCCGCACGAGCAGCGGCAAATACAGCCTCCCTTACATCGACGGTGACACGCGGCAACTGCTCGGCCTCGATCTCGCGGCGCTCGCCGACGATCCGACCACGATTCTGCAGCACGTCGACGCACAAGACAGCGGGCGGCTCTTCCGCGAGATCGAAGCGTCGTCGCGCACGCTGGACCCCGTGCACACCGAATTCCCTTCCACCGTCAAAGGCGTCACGCGCTGGATACGCGCGGATCTGGTCGCGCATCGCGAAGACGACGACTCGGTCGTCTGGAGCGGCTATTGGGCCGACGCCAGCGTCGAGCACGCGCGTGCCGAGGAACTTGCCCGTGCGCGAGATGCGGCCGAAGCCGCGTCGCGCGCGAAGGACGATTTCCTCGCGATGATGAGCCACGAGATCCGCACGCCGATGAACGGCGTGCTGGGACTCGTCGAGGTCATCGAGAACACGCCGCTCAATCCTGACCAGTCGCAAATGCTCGGCATGATTCAGGATTCGGCGAGCGCGCTGCTGCAAATCCTCGATGACCTGCTCGACTACACGAAGATCGAGGCGGGGCGGCTGGTCATCGAATCCACGCCGATCGACTTGCGCGAACTCGTCGACAGTGCCGTCGGCTTGCTCGCCGGGCGGGCGCACGAAAAGGGCTTGAGGGTGCGCGTGGATGTTGCGCCGGATGTGGCGGCGTCCGTTCGCAGCGACAGCGTGCGCCTGCGACAGATTCTCTTCAATTTGATGAGCAACGCGATCAAGTTCACGATAAGGGGCGAAGTCTCGCTGCACGTGCGGGCGGTCGAGCAGTCTGCATCGGAACAAGTCATCGAGCTCTGCGTCAGCGATACGGGCATCGGCATTCATCCCACAGCGCAGGCGCGGCTCTTCGAACCTTTCGTGCAGGCCGAAACCTCCACCACGCGCCGCTTCGGCGGCACGGGGCTCGGACTCACCATCTGCCACCGGCTGGTCGACCTCATGGGCGGCACGCTCACGCTGCAAAGCGAAGTGGGCGCCGGCACGTCGATGACCGTTCGCCTCAAGATGCCGGTCGAGACTCAGCAATATCAAATGGAAGGCTTGCGCGGGAGGCGTGGCATCGTCGCGATCGACGACTCGCGCGTCGCGGCGGCGCTGCTCGGTTACGGTCAGGCGCTCGGACTCGAACTGCAGCGCATGGAGCCGGATGATCCGCGCTTGCGGCGGCTCGAAACCTTCGATGGCGTCGATCTCGTATTTTTCAGCGATACGCGCAAAGACACGCTGCCGCTTGGCTCGCGCGTGATCCATGTCACCGAGAAGCCGAAGCCCACGGGCTATCGCATCCTGGAAGACGACATTCGCGTTAGCGTAAATCCCCTATCGTGGCGCGGCCTTGGCGCCGCGTGCGTGGCGGCGCTCACGGGCATGCCGCAAGTCGCGGCGCATGGCACGCTCGGCCACGAGGCACGCATGGAAGCGCCCGGCCGCGAAGACGCGCTGCACGAAGGCAAGCTCGTGCTCGTCGCGGAAGATCATCCCGTGAATCAGGAACTGATCCGACATCAGCTTTCGCTGCTCGGCTTTGCGTGCGATGTCGTGCAGGACGGAGCGGAAGCGTTAGCCGCTCTCGAGACGACACGCTACGGTTTCCTGATTACCGATTGCCACATGCCGAACATGACCGGCTACGAGTTGGCGCGGCGCGTGCGGGCGAAGGAACAGGGCACGTCGCATCACTTGCCGATTCTCGCCATCACCGCGAGCACATGTTCGAGCGAGGCGACCCGATGCCGCGAAGCCGGCATGGACGATTTCCTGATCAAACCGACGCGGCTCGCGACATTGCGGGAGCATCTGAACCGCTGGAAGGCGTCGGGGCGCCCCGAGCGCAGACATGAAGCGCGGAAGCAGCGCGCGGCGGACGCAAGGCTCGATCGCGACGCCGAAATAGACTTGAGCGGCATGGCGCAGCTTTGGGGCAGCGAGGCCACCGTGAAGGCATTGCTCGATGCCTTCGTCACCTCGTTCCGCGACGACCTCGAAGCGCTCGAGCCGTTGCTGGAGCGCGGCACCATCGAGCATCTGCGCGAATGGCATCACCGCGTGCTGGGCGCGGCGAGCGTGCTGCAATACAGGCCGTTGCTGGACGCGCTCGAAGAATTCCGGCGCGATTTGCCGAACAAGAGTCGTGAAGTCAGGCGGCGCGAAGGGCTCGCGCTGATCGACCGATGCACCGAACTGCTCGGGCGCATCGAGGCGCAGTGCGCCGCGCTCCAATAAACACACTATTCCGTTGACGGGACAAGCCCCGCCTCGACGGGCGCGCGGTCCCGAAAGTACGACAACGCGAAGTCCACGAACGAACGCGTCTTCGCCGACACATGCCTGCGGCCCGGATAGACGATGGATACTTCTTTGTCGGCATCCTTGAGCCGGTAGCCGGCAAAAAGCCGCACAAGCGCGCCGGCCTGTATATCGCGTTCGACGTAGCTTTCGGGCAGCACGGCGATGCCCATGCCGGACATCGCAGCCTGACGCAACATCGGCGAGCTGTTCACCGTGTACGCCGGATCCAGCGAGACCTCCTCCGACACGCCGGAAGGACCGGTGAAGGTCCACGTCGAGCCGTGTATATCCGCTGATGGCGCAAGAAAGTCGTGCTTGGCGAGCGATGCCGGCCGCGCGGGCGTGCCGCGGCGCTCGAGATAGTCCGGCGACGCGACGACCGCCGCCGCGACCTTGAAGAGCGGTCGGCTGATGAGCGTGCCGCTGTTGACGAGATGCGGCACGACAATGCCGGCGTCGAAACCTTCATCGACGAGATCCACCGGACGGTGCAGCAGCGTCAAACGCAGCTTGACGCTCGGATAGCGGTCCCGGAAGGCGCGCAGCATCGGCGTCAGTTCGAGCAACGAGAACGATGCCGAAGCCACGAGCTTCAATGTCCCCGACGGATCGACGGAACTGTTCGCAACCGATGCCTCGATCGTTTCCACCTGTTCGATGACAGCGCGACAGCCGTCGGCGTAGCTCTTGCCGGCTTCGGTCAGCGACACGCTGCGCGTCGTGCGGTTCAGCAGGCGCGTATTGAGATGCGCTTCGAGCAGCGAAACGTAGCGCGTGACGACCGCATTTGAAAGATCGAGCGCCGCGGCCGCCCGCCCGAACGACTCGGTTTCGGCGACTTTCAGGAAGACGCGCATCGCTTGCAGTTGATTCATGGTGAGACGGTTGCCGAGCGATGCGGGACGCTCTTTCCCTGATGGTGACGAGCGGAAAGATGCCCGCTCTCGCGTGCGCGATGTTAATGACGCGGGACATGGAAGGTAATCAGAGGAGTCCGACTGTTCATGCCTGTGGCGTTCGGGCCACTGTCGCATGTCCGCAACTGAACGCACGGACCGGCTCGCGCGGCAAGATTTCAGTGCGGTGGTAAGTGCAAGAAGCCTAAGCGTTTACTCATATTGAAATTCGACTTTTTGAATTGTTCGAAAAGATTTTTGTGTGTCCTTGGGCTGGTCGCCGCAAAGGCGAGCCATACACTTTGGGCTGCCGAATATCGGTGAAAGGCATACGGCGGGACACCCTCCCGAGATGTCGAGACGCCGCGAGCAACCCTATCGAGTCGTACGACTCTTTCTAAGGAACACACAATGAAGAAGACTCTGATTGTTGCGGCCGTCGCCGCATCGTTCGCAACTGCCGCGAGCGCGCAGAGCAGCGTTACGCTGTATGGTCTGGTCGATGCTGGTTTCACGTTCGTGAACAACGTGCAAACGCCGGAAGGCGCTGACCACTACAAGACGAACTCGTGGAGCATGAGCGGCGGCAACGTTCAGATGAGCCGTTGGGGCCTGCGCGGCGCTGAGGATCTGGGCGGCGGCATGAAGGCGATCTTCACGCTGGAAAACGGCTTCGACGTCGCGAACGGTAAGGGCGTGGATACGCGCATGTTCAGCCGCCAGGCCTATGTTGGTCTGTCGACGCAAGCCGGCACCGTGACGCTCGGCCGTCAGACCGACGCGGTCGCCGACTATCTCGGCCCGCTGAGCGCAACGGGCTCGTGGGGCGGCACGTACTTCGCTCACCCGGGTGACCTGGACAACCTGGACGGCAACGCATTCCGTGTCAACAACTCCGTCAAGTTCGTGAGCGCTAACTACGCTGGCTTGTCGTTCGCGGGCGCCTATGCGTTCTCGAACGGCGCTGGCAGCTTCGCGGACAACCGCGCATACAGCCTGGGTGCTGGCTATGCAAATGGCCCGTTCAAGGTCGGTGCAGCGTACACGCAAGCGAACGGCTTTAATGCGACGACCAACGGTGCGATCACGGAAAGTCCCGAACTGAATTCGCCGATTCAGAACACCGAGCGTCTGCGCACGTTCGGCGCGGGTGGCAGCTTCTCGGCCGGCGCAATGACGTTCGGCCTGCTTTGGACGCAAACGCGCGAAGACAACAACTCGATCGCGAGCTACTCCAGCATCGTCAATAACTACGAGGTTAACGGTCGCTATGCGCTGACGCCGTCGCTCTCGCTCGGCGCCGCATACACGTTCACGAACGCGAAGACCAGCTTCGCCGGCGACACCGGCCGTGCCCGCTACCACCAGTTCGGTCTGCAGACGGACTACGCTCTGTCGAAGCGCACCGACATCTATGCTGAAGGCGTGGTGCAGATCGCCAGCAGCCAGGACAAGGAAGTCTATCCGTTCGCAGGGATCAACGGCGCGCCGGGCGGCCCCTCGTCGAGCAGCCGTCAGGTTCTCGTGACGACGGGTATCCGTCACCGCTTCTAAGCAGTCTCGGCAGTATTGAGCTGTAGCTAGCTAGCAGAGAAGGGCGCCGCGAGGCGCCCTTTTCGCGTTCGCGGTTAGCCCGTTCGTTCTGAACTGCGTCCCGACTCCGAATGCACTACCATGAAGACGCGGCCGATGCGCCGCCATGAAAACGGAGAACCGGGAAATGATCTCGACACGCAAGCCGCATGTCTTCCGCAAGTCTTCATTCGTCGTCGCGGTTTTCGCATTATCGACGATAGCCCATGCCGACACTGTCGCGCTCAAGGCGAATCTTCAGCCGTCGAGCGAAGTGCCGCCGCGCGTGAGCAAAGGCCACGGCACACTCGACGCCACGTTCGACACGAATACCCGGCAACTCACCTGGACCGCGACGTACGCCGATCTCTCCGGCCCCGTCACGATGGCGCACTTCCACGGGCCCGCGCCCGTCGGGCAGAACGCGAAAGTGCAGGTTCCCGTCGATAAGCGCGCACTCGCCAGTCCGATGACAGGGCAGGCGACGCTTACCGAACAGCAAGTTTCCGATCTGATGGCCGGGCAGTGGTACTTCAACGTTCACACGCAAGAGAACCCGACCGGCGAGATTCGCGGTCAGGTCATGCCGTCGAACTGACGTGAATCGCGAAGTCGAAGGACAGGAGCGCGCGCGATGAGTTGGCAAAGCGCATTCGCGTGCTGGGTCTTGCGGCGCCGGATGCGTCCCGAGACCGCGAAGCCCGTGCTCAATGTCGAGCGCGCCCGCGCGTACACGTCGCGCCGGCTGTGGTCGCCGCCGGTGCCGAAGGGCTGGCAATTGGAAGTGGGCGCGAACGGAGAGTGGCTGCGATCATCGGCATCGCGCAGCACGATTCTGTATCTGCACGGCGGCGGCTATTACTTCTGCTCACCGCGCAGTCATCGCGCGATCAGTTTTGGGCTCGCCGTGCGCGCGCAGGCCAATGTGTTCTCGCTGGATTACCGGCTCGCGCCCGAGCACCGCTTTCCGGCCGCAGTGGATGACGCCGTCGCGGCCTATCGCGCGTTGCTCGCCGATGCCGCGCCGCAAACCATCGTGGTCGCCGGCGATTCGGCGGGCGGCGGTCTCGCGCTCGCGACGCTGCTCGCCTTGCGCGATGCCGGCGACGCGCTTCCGGCAGGCGCCGTCCTGTTCTCGCCGTGGACGGACCTGACGGGCAGCGGCGCGTCGATGACGAGCAACGAGGGCCGCGATCCGATGTTCCACGCCGCCGTGTTCCCGAAGGTCGCCGCGCAATATCTGGGCGATGCCGACGCCGCGCATCCTTATGCGTCTCCGCTTTTCGGCGATTACGACGGATTGCCGCCGTTGCTGATTCAGGTCGCCGACACCGAACTCCTGCTCGACGATTCCACGCGCGTCGCGAAGAAGGCGCGAGCGGCGGGCGTTCGCGTCGATCTGGAAATCTGGCGCAACGTGCCGCACATCTTCCCGATCTGGGCGCCGTTTATGCCCGAGGCGCGGCAGGCGCTCGAGAACGCCGCCCGGTTTATCGAAGACGTGACCGGCGCGGCCGCGTCGCATCATCGGCTGCCCATGACCTCGATCGTCTGATACGCGCGTTCGACCGCCGCGGTGCCATATTGTCGCTCGAGCCGCCGCACGGTGAAGTGACCGTGCGCCATCTGCTGAAAGTGATCGATGAAGACGGTGTTGACCATTGCGCCGAGCACCGCGCCGATCGCCGGAATCGACTTCGCCGCCACCTGCTCGCTGACCTGCACGGAGAACCGCGAGGCAATGGTCTGCAAAAACTTGAGCAATGCCGTCGATCCGTGGCCGCTCAGTCCCTTCGCCGTGATCTCGCTCGTCGCCCGCGAGACGGATTGCGCCAGCGCGCCGCGCACGATGAAATAGCCGAGATCGGCGTTGTCGTCGTCCTTATGCGTGCCGCCCATGCCGAGCACCATCAAGCATTGCAACTGCGTTTCCACGCGATGCACGTCCTCGCCTTCGCTGCGAGCGATATCGCAAATCGAGCGGAACATGAGCGTGGTCGTGACCGGCAACTCGACCGGCAGCGCGAAAAGGCCGAATGCGCCGCCCGCCGCGCCGGTCGTCGCCACTGCGAGCTTGTGCAGCAGGTTGTTCGGCTTGTCGGGCGGCGGCGCGAGCAGCGAGCCGGCGGGCGCGCTCTTGCCGAGCGTTCGCAGCGCCAGCTGCAGGCACTTCTTGAGCGCCAGTTGCGTCGCCTCGTCGACTTTTTCCTGCGCGGCGGCGGGCAGGCGGCCCATCAGCTTCTCGATGGGCGCGCCGATCACGCTCGCCAGCTTCATCGTGAGCGACGGACTTTCGAGCGCTTCCTTGGCGCGGGAGAGGGCGGCGAAGTCCTCCGGCGTGAGCGGCGAGGTGATGATGGGCGTCGGTTCCATGCGTCGTTTGTCGATCCGAAAAGGGTGATTGTCCACGCAGCTTAGAGCGCGGCACCGTGCTATGATTCCATTTAAGTTGACTAGTCAATCATTGCTCTTACAAAAAATGGCCGTTCATACAGCCGCGCATCATTCGAGCGGGCAGGTTCTCCCGTTTCGCGAATCTCTCATGGCGATGCTGGGCATCTCCTTCGTGACGATGCTCGTCGCGCTCGACCAGACGGTCGTCGGCACCGCGCTGCCGACCATCGTCGCGGAGCTTAGGGGCTTCGAGCTCTACGCGTGGGTCGCGACTTCCTATCTCCTGACATCCGTCATCACGGTGCCGATTTTCGGGCGGCTCGGCGACTACTACGGCCGCAAGCCGTTCGTGATCGCGTCGATCGTCGTGTTCACGGTCGCGTCCGTGCTGTGCGGGCTCGCCAACAGCATGATGTTCCTCGTGCTCGCTCGCGGCTTGCAGGGCATCGGCGGCGGCATGCTGGTCGGGACGGCGTTCGCGTGCATCGCGGATCTTTTCCCGGACAACGTCGTGCGCCTGCGCTGGCAAGTGCTGATGAGCTCGGCGTTCGGCATCGCGAACGCGGTCGGGCCGTCGCTCGGCGGTTTCCTCACGCAGTACTACGGCTGGCGCTCCGTGTTCTATGTGAATCTGCCGGTCGGCGCGCTCTCGCTGTTCTTCGTGTGGCGCTTTCTGCCGCATCTTCGGCATGTCGCGCATGAAGGCAAGATGCGGCTCGACTGGCCCGGCGCGGTGCTCATTGCCGTCGCGCTCGGCGCGCTGCAATTGTTCGTCGAAATGTTGCCCAAGCATGGCGTGAGCCTGGAGACGGCGACGCTGCTCGTGGCGAGCGCCGCGGCGGGCTTCGCGCTCTGGAAATGGGAAATGCGCTGCGATTACGCGATTCTTCCCATCGACATGTTCCGCAACCAGAGTCTTGCGGCGCTCTTCACGCTCGCCATTCTGGGCGGCTTCACGATGTTCTCGCTGCTCTTCTACGCGCCGCTCCTGTTTCAGGGCGGCTTCGGCATGTCGCCGCAGGGCGCGGGCATGATGATCACGCCGCTCGTGGTGTTCATCACCATCGGCAGCATTCTGAACGGGCGCATCGTCACGCGGCTGTCGAACCCGAACCGCATGTTGTATATCGGCTTTGGATGCCTCGCGGTGTCGTGCCTCGGCGTGGTCGTCGCGACGCACACGATGCCGCGCGCGCTGCTGCTCGTTTTCATGCTGCTCGGCGGATTGGGCCTCGGCTTCGTGATGCCGAACCTCACCGTGTTCGCGCAACAGACGGCGGGCCGCCAGCACCTCGGCATCGCGACCGCGCTGTTGCAATCGCTGCGCATGATCGGCGGGATGATCGGCACGGCGCTGACGGGCACGCTCGTGAGCCATTTGTACGCGAGCGGCGTGAGCCTCGCGCTGGAGCGGGATCACGCGATGCGTTGGTTCGCCGACCTCTCCGACCCGCAGATTCTGATCAACCGCGAAGGACAGCAGACGCTGCTCGCGCAACTCTCGGCGGCCGGCCACAACGGCGCGATGCTGCTCGAAGCGGCGCGCGAGGCGCTGGTCGCGGCGATCCACATCGGGCTCGCGGTCGCGGCGGTGGTGGCGGTGGTGTCGGTATGGCAATCGCGCCGCGTGCCGCTCGTGCGCTTGAAACGCCAGCCTGAACCGGTCATCCTCGCCGAATGACGATCAAGGGAAGCACAAGCATGGACGAACAGGATCGGATCGCCGTGGTGCAACAGTTCGGACGCACGTATCGCGCGTTCATGTCGGCGTTCGAGCTGGCGGTCGGCCAGCCGATGCCGCGCTGGCGCATTCTGCTCGCGCTGCACGAGCACGCGGGCGTGCTGTCGCAGAAGGCGCTGGTGGAGCGGTTGCGAGTCGATCCCGGCGCGCTCACGCGGCAGCTAAAGACGCTGGAATCGCTCGGCTGGATCGTGCGCAGCGTCGATGCGCGCGACAATCGGGTATCGAATGTCGCGTTGACAGCGCAGGGCCGCGCCGCCACGGAAGAAGGACTGCCGCGCCGCAACGCGTTTCTGCACGACACCATGGCCGCGATGCCCGACGACGCAATCGAGGCATTGTCGGGCGCGCTCCAGATGCTGGAATCGCGCATTCAGGAAGTGGCCGCGGCGAGCGCGGCGGCCACCGCCGACGACAAGGCTTAGAAAAACGTTTCGATCACTTCGGTCACGCGATACTTCCGGTCGACGACGAGCACTTGCCGCCATTTGTCGAACGTCAGGCATGGATGCGAGATGTCGAACGCGATCATGTCGCCCACCTTCACGTCGTCGCCGGGCTTGATGCGCATGTACGCGTGCTGGTCCATCAGGCCGAAAATCTCCCAGCCTTCCTCCGCTGACACGTCGCGCGGCGCCTCCGCGCCCGGACGATAGT
This sequence comes from Caballeronia sp. GAWG1-5s-s, assembly GCF_023631445.1. Lineage (NCBI taxonomy): Bacteria > Pseudomonadati > Pseudomonadota > Betaproteobacteria > Burkholderiales > Burkholderiaceae > Caballeronia > Caballeronia sp. GAWG1-5s-s. The sequence continues at coordinate 464,416 of NZ_JALQDC010000001.1, forward strand.
GCTTCGCCGGCTCCGGCATGCCCGCATCGAACGCCGAGTCGCGCTTGCCGAGCCCGATGATCGCGCGATCCGGCTCCGGAATCGACTGCACGTAGGCCCACAACTGGAGCGCGGGTTTCAGTCCCTGACCCATGCTCTTGGCGATGGGATTGCGCGCGAAAATCTCGTTCTGCGCTTTCTTGTAGATGCCCACGTCGTGCGTCAGATAGCAGCCGGGGCGCAGCACCACTTCAATGGCGTCGCTGTTCGCTTTGGCGAATTCGTCCGCGACGACGTCATACCACGCCGATCCCGCGCCCGACAGAATCGCAGGCTTGCGCGCGATCTTCCCCTCGTCGATCAGCTTGCGCGTGACATCGACGGCGCTCTTCAGGAAGTCGCGCACCTTCGACTCGTCCTGCAACACGCCTTCGTACAACTCCACGCCCGCCAGTTCGATCACGCCCGGCCAGCGCGCGATGGCCGCCAGCACGGCTTCGCGCTGCGCGTCGTCGCGCACGCCGGTGCGGCCGCCCGGCACGCCCATCTCGATCAGCACGCTCAGCTTCTTGCGCACGTCCGTGAAGAACGCGCCGAGTTGATCGACGCCATCGGCTGAATCCACGAGGCAGAAGAATTCGAAGCTCGGATCGGTGAGCAACTCGGCGATCATGCCCATGTTGCGCTTGCCGACGAGCTGATTCGCCATCAACACGCGATGCACGCCGCCGCGATACGCCGCGCGCACCTGATGCGCGGTGGCCAGCGTGATGCCCCACGCGCCCGTATCGAGCTGGCGGCGAAACAGTTGCGGCGCCATCGTCGTCTTGCCGTGCGGCGCGAGCTTCACGCCGTACTCCTCGACGAACGCCTGCATCCACTTCAGATTGTGCTCGATGCGCTCGGCGTACAGCACGGCGGCGGGCAGGCTCACGTCTTCTTCGAGCAGATTCCATTGCAGACGCCCGGCCTCGCCCAACTGGATGCTTGTGCCGGGCACCATGCCGAGACCCTTGCCGAACGGGTCGATCGTCGCGCTCTGATAGTTTGTAACTTTCATGTGCTGCTGCTCCATCGGTCCGATTAGATGCGTTTGTGTACGCGCTTAAAAGCCTTCACGGTTGACGGCACTATGGTACCCAAAGTAGGATCGGCATTGAATTGTTATTTAGTAACACGCGCCCCGAGTAAACCCGACACCATGAACGGCCCCGCCGATCCGCAGAGTTTCGATATCGTCGCGCGCATTGCCGAGCGCGCGCCATTGCTGCGCAGCGCCGAGCGCAAGGTCGCCGCGCTGATTCTGGACGATCTCACGGGCGCGTCGCGGGCGAGCATCGGCGCGCTCGCGGAGCAGGCGGATGTGAGCATCGCCACGGTCACGCGCTTCGCGAAAGCCGTCGGCTGCGAAGATGTGCGCGAACTGAAGCTGCGGCTCGCTCAAGCGGCGGCGGTCGGCCAGCGGTTCCTGAAGTGCGAGCCCGACGCGTTGCCGGATTCGCTCGCCGCGCGCATCTTCGAGGAAGTGCAGACCACGCTCGCGCAGAATCAGGGCGCGCTGCGCGCCGCGCCGGTCGCCGAAGCCGCCGATGCGCTTGCCGCCGCGTCGATGATCTACGTGTTCGGCATGGGCGGCGGATCGACCGCGCTCGCCGACGAGATGCGCTTTCGGCTCGTTCGCCTCGGGCGGCCCGTCGCGTCTTATCAGGACGGGCTGTTGCAGCGCATGGTCGCGTCGACGTTGTCGAAAGAGCATGTCGTCGTCGCGCTATCGGTGACAGGGCAGACGCCCGAGATGGTGGAAAGCTGCCGGCTCGCTCGCGAATACGGCGCGCGCGTCATCGCGCTGACCGCGCCCGCGTCGCCGCTCGGCGCGCTCGCGGACTGGCTCATTCCCGTCATCGCGATCGAAACGGATTTCATCTACAAGCCGTCGTCGTCGCGCTACGCGATGATGATGGCGCTCGACCTGCTCGTCACCGAACTCGCGGTGAAGCAGGGCGACCGCAGCCGCGAACTGCTGCGCCGCATGAAACACGCGCTCGACGCGCATCGCGGCGGCGGCGAGCGCCAACCTTTGGGAGATTGATCATGGAAAAGTGCGACACGCTGATCGTCGGCGCGCGCGTGATCGACGGCACCGGCGCGCCCGCCGTCGAGCGCGATGTCGCCGTGCGCGACGGCCGCATCGTCGCAATCGAGGCGCCGGGCGGCTTGTCGCACTGGAGCGCCGACGACGTGTTCGACGCGCGCGGCAAAGTGCTCGCGCCCGGTTTCATCGACGTCCATACGCACGACGACACGCACGTGATCCGCTCGCCGCAGATGATGCCGAAGATCACGCAGGGCGTGACGACGGTGATCGTCGGCAATTGCGGGATCAGCGCGTCGCCGGTGACGCTCAAAGGCGATCCGCCCGATCCGATGAACCTGCTCGGCGATGCCGCCGCTTTCCGCTATCCGACCTTCGCGGCTTACGTCGATGCCGTGAACGACGCGCGTCCGGCGGTGAACGTCGGCGCGCTGATCGGCCATACGGCGTTGCGCAACAATCACATGGACCGACTCGACCGCGCCGCGACCGTCGATGAAATCGCCGGCATGCGCGCGCAACTCGAAGAGGCGCTGGACAACGGCGCGCTGGGTTTGTCGAGCGGGCTCGCGTACGGATCGGCGTTCAACGCGCCGCCCGAGGAAGTGCAGGCGCTGGCCGAGCCGCTCGCGAAAGCGGGCGCGCTCTACACGACGCACATGCGCACCGAGTTCGACGCCATTCTCGACGCGATGGAAGAGGCATATCGCGTCGGCCGTCATGCGCGCGTGCCGGTGGTGATTTCGCATCTGAAGTGCGCGGGGCCGTCGAACTGGGGGCGCAGCGTGGAAGTGCTGAAGTCGATTGAAACCGTGCGCGAAGGGCAGCCGGTCGGTTGCGACTGCTATCCGTATAACCGCAGTTCATCGACGCTGGACCTAAAGCAAGTGACGGGCGATATCGACATCACGATCACGTGGTCGACGCCGCATCCGGAGATGGCGGGCAAGCTGATCCGTGAGATCGCGGCCGAATGGAATGTGAGCCAGCAGGAGGCCGCGAAGCGCCTGCAACCGGCGGGCGCGGTGTATCACAACATGTCCGAGGACGACGTGCGGCGCATTCTGTCGCATCCCGCGACGATGGTCGGCTCCGATGGCCTGCCGAACGACCCGCTGCCGCATCCGCGCTTGTGGGGCGCGTTTCCGCGCGTGCTCGGTCACTATGCGCGCGATACGGCGCTGATCGCGCTGGAAGAGGCGGTGCGCAAGATGACGAGTCTCTCGGCGCGGCGTTTCGGGCTCACGGAGCGCGGCGAGGTGAAAGTGGGCTATCACGCCGATCTCGTGGTGTTCGATCCGGAGCGCGTGCGCGATGCCGCGACCTTCGCGAAGCCGGAGCAGGCGGCCGATGGCATCGACGCGGTTTGGGTGAATGGCGTTTTGACGTATCGCGAGGCGGCGCTGACGGGCGAGCGCGCGGGACGTTTCGTGGCGCGCGGCGCGGCATCGAAGCTGGATGCGGCGGGCGCGTTTTAAGACTTATTGAGGACCAAAAGGAGTGCAAAGATGAAGCGTTATGGCGTGGAAGGCGGCAAGGGACAAGGCGGCGCGCATATGCCGTTCGCACGCGCGGTCGAGGCCGATGGCTGGCTCTACGTGTCGGGCCAGACGCCGATGCAGGACGGCGAGGTGATCAACGGCGGCATCGTCGAGCAGTCGCATAAGGCGATTCAAAACGTGATCGCCATTCTCGAGGAAGCGGGCTACGGCACCGAACATGTGGTGCGCTGCGGCGTGTGGCTGGACGATCCACGCGACTTCGCTTCGTTCAACAAAGTGTTCAAGGAGTACTTCGGCGCGAACCCGCCGGCGCGGGCGTGCGTGGTGTCTTCGATGGTGATCGACTGTAAGGTCGAGGTGGATTGCGTGGCTTATAAGAAGCCGGCGACTCGCTGAGATAGACGTAAGACAGTATCGAGTGGAGTGACGGGTATAGCGACGTCACTCCGATTCGCAGTTGCGTTCCGCGAAGATTGTTTCTCTATATGGCTTGAACGACCGCCTTCACATCGTCCAACGTGATGAGTGGGCCATGCGCGCGAAGAAGTGATCTGCCCGGGAGTTTGATGAGCATGTCGCCGGCTCCAGTCAGCGATTCCGCGCCGCCTTCATCAAGTATGATCCGAGACTCAGCCTCTTTTTGTACAGTCAACGCGATCCGAGTCGGGATATTGCTTCGAATTAGACCAGAGAAAGTCTTTGCGTCTGGCCGCTGCGTTGCCAACACCAAGTGAATGCCCGATGCTCGTGCTTTCTGAGCCAGTCTAATCACCAACGGTTCAATCTGCTTGTTCTGTAGGACCAAGTCAGCGAATTCTTCCACAATGACGACGATATACGGAAGTTGGATCCCCACGGACCTGGCCGCTCCGATACTCGATACACCCAAGCCCTTCAATGTGGCATAGCGCGCATCCATCTCTGCTATGAGACGTTGAAAGGTAAGCGGTCCATCTTCGACGTCTGGCAGTGAGCGACAGTAGCGAGGACCATAGGTGTCCACCTATCTTGGAGGTGG